>DATFWQ010000044.1:0-28292 GCA_035259145.1 Candidatus Dormiibacterota bacterium
GTCTCAGGTCCCTGGGGCGGCAGGTGGCGCGCGACCGTCAAAGACGGTCAGTGGTCCTCCCAGCCCGAGGCGGGCGACTTCGAGGGTTGTCAGGCCCTGTTCCGGTATACGCCGTCTGACTTCGTCCTCACGGTCTTCGGCCGCTTTCCGGGCGGGTCGGCGACCGGGGACCCGGAGGTCATCGAGAAGGTTCGCGGTCTCTTTTTCCGATTCTGATCCGGGGCACACTGTGGGCGGCGGACCTGCGCGCCTCGAGTCCGCCGCCCGCGGCGCTCCCGGTCGCAGTCGCGGAGGTCGTCTCAACCTCCATACCAGCCCTTGTGGCGGCTATGGGCAGGGAGGGCGATCTCGTGGCCGAGCGGCTGGCCAGGGGGTGTCGCTGCTTCGGGGCGTGGCTTGGCGGCGAAGTCGTCGCCTATGGCTGGCTGTCAAGCAGGGCAGAGTGGATCGGAGAGCTCCGGCTTGAAATCCAGCCCGGCACGGGCGAGGCCTATGTGTGGAACTGCGTGACCCTCCCCGCTCATCGCAACCAGGGCATCTTTCGAACTCTCCTGCTCTCCATCGCAGGACAGGCCAGGAAGGAGGGATTGGTCCGGCTCTGGATAGGCAGCATCGGGCGCGTCGGCGAGAAGGCGGTCGCAGACGGCGGCTTCCACCCGGTCCTGAGCATCGACGTCGTCTCTCTGTTGTGGCTCCGCCGCGTCACAGTCAGGGCGGCCCAGGGAGCGGACCCGGGCTCGATAGCGGCCGCACGGCGTGTGCTCGCCGGCCGTGGCAGGCCACTACCCCTGAGCTCCTCGGTGCGTTATGCGCGGAGCCGGAGGCACTGACCTCGACCCGCCGGCCAGGCAGCTACAGCTCTACGAAATCGCGGTGTTCCCAGACCCGCCGGCTCAGGTAGTCCCGGACGCCGGCGATGTACTGCTCAGCCAGGGGCGTGTGCCACCGGCCGCTGACCCAGCGGCCGACGCAGCCCCAGGCATCGCCGGCAGCATATTCACGGCCGCGCTCCAGTGTGTTGAGCCAGCGCTCATAGCCCTCGAAGCATGCCCTCCAGATCGCGTAGGCAGTGTCAGCGTTCATCGCCGTCGACTGCGCTATGCCCGGCCAGGACGAGTGCTGGAAGGGGTAGCGGTCCTGCAGGATGCCGAAGCTCTGAGGGCACTGACCCGGCCGGCCGTCGGCGCCAAGGCCATGGCCGGGAGCGCACGCGCTCGAATCGGGATGCCAGTCGCCCATGCTGTTCTGCCGCCACCAGCTTTCCTTGGCTGCCTGTGCGTCGACGACGTCCTCGTCGATGCCCCATTTGCAGGCTGCCCAACGCAGGATCTCGTGCGTGGTGCCGGCGAAGTCGCCGTCGACGCGCACGCTGATCGTGGCGTTCGCCCTCGGATCCCCGCTCCGCGGGTCGAAGAAGTCGCGGGCCAGCGCATGACCGCGAGCCTGGTTGAAGGCCGCGTTGACGACCTTGTTCTCGGGCAGGGGACGCGTGCGAATCAGTGCGGCGCACTCACTGCCTGCCGGCAGCCGAGAGCCCGGCGGCAGGGTATCGAAATGGTCTGGTGGTGCTGCGTAGACGAGCGGGGCGGGGGTGGTCGACGTCGAGTGGGGAGCCGGACCCACTCCAGCGAGCTGGCCGCTACGCGCCCACCAGAAGCCAGCCACGATCGTCGCGATGAGCCCGATGACAACTGCCACCGCAATTGCCAGTCGTGCAGGACCACCCGGCTGACGGGGAGGTCGAGGTTCTAAGGCCACCCTCCTGAGCGTTCAACGGCGCCGCCGTATGGAGATGTCGCTAACGGTAGCCGAGAGGCGGCCTCAGTTCAATGCACCTGGATGACCTGGTGGTCAGGTACGCACTAATGCTCCACGCTCTTGGGCAGTGCCCCTGCCTCGCTGATCCACTCCCCGACCTCGTGCTCTGTGGGCAGACGGCGGACGAGGTGCTTGGCGGCGTTGACCTCTTCCAGCCTCTTGAAGAGGTGCTCGGGAATCCGGTGCCGCAGCTCCAACGGCGAATCGACGCCGGCGGCTTCGAGCAGGTCGGAGTACTCGGAGCCAATCCCCTTGACACGCATCAGGTCGGCACGATTGACCCACTTCAGGATCAGAGCCTCGTTGATGCCCGTCTCCTGTGCGAGCTTCTCGCGCTCGATCCGCTTGCCGCCCCTTTCGAGCAGCGACTCGGAGGTGACGATCCCGGCAGCCCGAAGCTTGTGACTGTAGACGTCAGAGATGCCCTGGATGTCTTCGATGTTCACGCGACGATGATACGGGGAAGCCTTAGCGCGTCCAAATTCTGAATTTGTGAGGAAACGCCGCCCAGATGTTGATAAGGCCATTCGCCGGCGACGGCACCTATTGGCGACAGCTCAAACGTGCCGTCGCCGGCGGATGCACGCACGCATCCCCCGGTCCGGAGACCGCGCCGCCCGGCGAACTCCAGGATGAGTCTGCGATCCGGGACATTTGCAACATTTGCGCAATGCACAATTGACAGCGGTCGCTATACACTCACCTCTCGGTGAGGACCCGCGACCGTCCACTCGTCGGCGAGTCCGCGGAAAACAATGGTGGATCTCCTCCCTCCACCGAGCAAGGGCTGCGCCTCCCCGAGCATGCGCATGCGGGTCACATCTACACCGATCGTGACGAGCAGCTGGGTGTGGCCGTGTCCTTCTTCAAGGCCAGCCTCCACGAGCGCCTGCGCTGTGTTTACATCCACGACGAACTTGACGACACCAGGGCGCTGCAGGGACTGGCTCGGGCTGGACTTGACGTCAATCAAGCCATTGAGTCTGCGGCGCTCGAGCTCGCGGACCGCGATCTCCTGCCGGTGTCGCCGGGCACTTTCGATGTCGAAGGCCTCTTCGATTTTGCCCGCGGCCAGGTAGCGCGAGCGCAGGCCGCGGGCTACGCGGGGGTGAGGGGCGTCGGTGACATGGCGTGGGCGCTGGCACCAGACCCCACCCTCACTCTGTTGAGCCTGTATGAGTCCCAGTGCACCGCTTTCTTCAAGGCGAACCCCGCCTCCGCCATCTGCCAGTACGACCGCAGGCGGTTCCACGCCCACGCCCTCCTCGACGTGGTCTGCGTGCACCCGCTGCTCATCATCGGCGACACGCCCTGCCGGAACCCCTACTACGCGCCAGGCGGGCTGAGTGAGGGCGAGCAGGGGACGGTCGACCTGGACGAGGTGCTCGGCAACGTGCTGGCGCGCGAGCGGCAGGAGCGATGGCTGGCGGTCGCCGAGGTGGGCCTCGAGGCTCACGAGGCAGACGTCAGGGCCGTGGATGTGCGGCACCTGGCCGGAATCTACGAGCACATGCGGGACTACAAGCGCGGGCTCCGGGAGCGCGTGCGCTGGCGCCTGGACAGGCAGCTCGGCGGCCGCACGTCGCCTGCCGGTCGCACCGAGCTGATTGCGCTCGACGCCGAGATCGGGTGGCTGGAGGGTCGAGCCTCGCTCTGGCGTCGCCGCGAGCTTCAGTCATCCGGCCTGTCCTTCGACTCGGTCAGCGGCACGATTGCCTACCGGGGCGCCGCCGTGGGGCTCAGCCGCCTCGAGGCCGCCCTGCTCCGCGTCCTCCTGGAGCAGGCCGGCCGCCCCTGCTCCGCAGCTGACCTCCTGCGCACCGCGTGGGAGGGCGACCTGCGAAGCGAGGCACAGCTCCGCAACTACATCGTGCGGCTGCGCGCCAAGCTGGAGGCTCTGAACCTCCCGGCCTCGATCCAGACCCTGCGCGGCCGCGGCTACCGCCTGGTAACGGGCACGTCTAACGGCCAGACATAGCAGGGGAGGCAGGTATCGGCGGTGGCCAGGAGGCGACGCTCCCGGCCCAGCAGCGCCAGCGCGGGAAGCGCCGGCAGCACGGACCGCCAGAACACCTCGTAGCTTGAATCGACAACGAGCATGTAGGCAGCGACGAACGCCAGCAGCGCCACCTCGGCCCTGGTGCGGGTCACGGCCGCCATCACCAGGCCTCCGAGCGCTGGCGCATAGCCGCCGAGCCCATGCCGCAAAAGCAGGCTCACGGTGGGGTGGGGCCGACTCCCAAGTTTGGGATCCCCGGAGATACGCATTTGTACGATGGCGTAGCTCCCGATCCTCGGGAGCTACTCATACGTACATTTGCGCAGTTCCCGGCTGCGAGGACGACGTGTGCTCAAGGTTTCCAAGCGGGATTGACAGCAGCCGGTCACCGGCTGATCGTTTCCTACGCGTCCCAATGACCGTCAGAGGGTGGGTGCCCCCCTGGGAGGGTGGGGGATGCAGTCTGGCCACCGGGAGTAGCAAGGGGAGCGGCCTCCCCCCGACCCCCACCGTGAATGCAGTCCTACTGAGACTCGAGCCTCTCTCGCCTAAACTGCTCGGTCGGAGTGGAGGATCCTGAACCGACGCTGCTGGACCGGTTGCTGGGAGGGCGGCTCTGGCGAGACCTCGACTTCGTCCTGCTCTGGGCCGGACAGACGGTGAGCGTGCTGGGCAGCCAGGTGACGCTGCTGGCGCTCCCCGCCGCCGCCATCCTGATGCTTCACGCAAGTCCCTTCCAGGTCGGCTTGCTAGGAGCGTTCGAGTTCCTCGCCTTCCCTACGCTGGGCCTGGTGGCCGGCGTCTACGCCGACCGGGTCAAACGCCGCTGGATCATGATCATCTGCGACCTGGGCCGCATGCTCGCGCTCGGCAGTATCCCCACCGCCTATGCGCTGGGGTGGTTGAGCATGCCCCTCCTGTACGCCGTTGCCCTGTTGACGGGCGTCTTCACCGTCTTCTTCGACATCGCCTACCAGAGCTACCTGCCGGCATTGATCCCGCGGCCGAAACTCATCGAGGGCAACAGCAAGCTGGAGGTGAGCCGGAGCGTGGCGCAGGTGGCGGGCCCCGCCATCGCGGGCCTGCTCCTGCAGATCGTGGGCGCGGCGCGGGCGATCGCGGTCGACGCTGCCTCCTTTGCCGTCTCGGTCCTCTCGCTCTGGGCGATCCGCCGGCCTGAGCCGGCACCGGCGCCCGGCACGGCCTCAGGCCGCAGGGGCTTCTGGGTCGAGATGTGGGAGGGGATGCGGGTCGTGCTAGGCAACCCGACCCTGTGGAAGATCGCTGGGTGCACGGCGACTAGCAACCTGGGCTCCAACATCATCTTCGCCGTCTACCTGATCTTCGTGTTCCGCTACCTGCACCTGAGCCCGGGAGTCGTCGGCCTGATCTTCGCAGCAGGCTCCGCCGGAGGACTGCTGGGAGCAGTCAGCGCTGGTGCCCTCGCCCGGCGATTCGGCCTGGGTCGAGCGCTAGTTCTGGGCATCGCAGGCAGCTTCGCCTATTTTCTCGTCCCTCTGGCCCAGCTGGGTGCTTCACTTCTCCTGCTGGTGACCTCCTTCTTGGTCATGTCGTTCGGTGGGACGGTCTACAACGTCAACCAGGTCAGCCTCCGTCAGACCATCACCCCTGACCACGTGCAAGGGAGGATGAACGCCACCGTGCGGACCATGATCTGGGGGACGATCCCGATCGGCTCATTTGTGGGCGGCATCCTGGGCGAGCGGTTCGGCGTGGTGCCGGCGCTGGTGGTCGGGGCGATCGTTGCCACGCTTGCAGGGATCTGGATTCTCGCGGGTCCGGTGCACCTTCGGGAGCAGCCCGTAGTCGCCACGGCCTGAGACGCCGCCTTAGGGCCTGGGCACGCGGCCCATCAGGTAGAAGTCGTCGTTCGGCCGCATCGCCGCGAGGTGTGCCATGCGGTTTGAGAGCGCGAACAGCGCCGTGATCGCACCGATGTCCCAGACGTCCTCGTCGTCGAAGCCGTGCCGCCTGAGCTGGTCCAGGTCCGCCTCGGTCACGTCGGCGGGCCGCACCGCCAGCTTCACGGCGAAGCCGAGCATCGCCTTCTGGCGGTCGGTGAGATCGGCCTTGCGCCAGTCCACGGCGACCTGGTCGGCGATCAGCGGGTTGCGTGCCCTGATACGAGCGATGGCGCCGTGCGCGACCACGCAGTAGAGGCAGTCGTTGGCCGCACTGGTGGCGACCACGATCAGCTCTCTGTCGGCAGCCGGCAGGCCGCCCTCCCTCTCCATCAGCGCATCGTGGTAGGCGAAGAACGCACGCCATTCCGCTGGGCGGTGGGCCATGGCGAGGAAGACGTTGGGCACAAAGCCGCTCTTCTCCGCGACCGCCTCGATCCGTTCGCGAATGTCCGCGGGCAGTTCGTCGAGGCTTGGGACCGGAAAGCGGCTGATCCGCATGGCGTTGCTCATCGCGACCATTGTCACCCCTGACCTCTGCCACCATAGGCTCCGATGGAGCCCTTCGCCCTACCCGTCGAGACCATGCGCGCACGCCGGGGCATCAAGTGGAAGCGCTACGACGAGGCCGTGCTACCCGCGTTCGTCGCCGACATGGACTTCGCCGTGGCCGAACCCGTTCAGAGCGCCGTACGCCGCATCGTCGATCAGCAGGACTACGGCTACTACCATCGTGAAGACCGAGACGGCCTGGAGTCGGCCTTCGCCGACCGGATGCGTGAGCGCTTCGGGTGGGAGGCCAGCCCGGAGCGGACGCTCCCGATCACGGACCTGCTGCAGGGGATCGCGGCGGCCATCGTCGCGTTCAGTGAGCCGGGCGACGGCGTCGTGGTGCAGACGCCGATCTATCCGCCGTTCTTGGGCGGTATCGACGGCACCGGCCGCAGGCGCGTCCTCAACCCGATGGTGGACTCGGGCTCACGCCTGGTCGTGGACTCGGACGGTCTCCATCAGGTGGTCGACGATCGGACGCGTGTCATCCTGCTCTGCAACCCCCACAACCCCAGCGGGCGGGCCTTTGAGCGCGACGAGCTCGACGCCATCGGCAGCGTGGCCGTCGAGCGCAACCTCGTGATCGTCTCGGACGAGATCCATTGCGACCTGGTATACGCCGGCGGGCGGCACATCCCGACCGGCTCGTTGGGTGGCGAGGTCGCCGCTCGGACGGTGACCGTCAATTCGGCGACCAAGGGCTTCAACATCGCCGGGCTGCGCTGCGCGGTAATGCACTTCGGCTCCGACGAGCTGCTCGAGCGGTTCCGCCGGGCGATTCCAGAGCGCGTCCTGGGCGGCGTGAACGCGATCGGCGTCGACGCCACGATCGCGGCCTGGAGGCAAGGACAGCCGTGGCTGGACCAGGTGATGGAGCGGCTGAGGGCAAACCGCGACCGGGTGGCTGCCTGGGTCGCTGAGGTCGTGCCCGCGATCCACACCTACCCGCCGGAGGCGACCTACCTGGCGTGGCTGGACTGCCGCCGCCTGGCCCTGCCGGCAGCCAGCCCGCAAGAATTCTTCCTTCGGGAAGCGAAGGTGGCCCTGGGAGTAGGCGGGGACTTCGGGCCCGGCGGCGAGGCCTGTGTGCGCCTCAACTTCGCCACCTCGGCCCCCATCCTGGACGAGCTGCTGGAGAGGATGGCCGCCGCGATCAGCCAGGCTGCCGCACTGTGAGCGACCCCCAGATCGCCGGACGCGAGGGGTCCTGGTTGCGTACTCTTAAGCCGCGTGACTCGTTGGTTGTGGAGCCGCGCCGGGGGGAAGTTCCTGGCAAAGATCGCGGTCGCCCATTTCAGCATGCCGATTTGTGAGGGGGTGTCCCCCCTTGGCGAAGCGCTCGCGTGACCCAGGCGCGCCGCAAACAGATCGCCCTGGCCATGATCGCGGCGCTGGCCTGCCTGCTGGCGGCGATCGCCTTCCTGTCGGCGGTCAACACCCGCACGAGCACCTGGAGCTACAGCAGGCTGATCGATCAGGCCCTGCAGGGGCGGGTCAAGACCTTCGAGATCGACGGCGAAGTCGGCATCGCTACCGACCGCGACGGCCGGCAGTACGCCGTCCAGCTACCAGCCAACCCGAGCGTGCTGGCCTCGACCCTCGCGTCTGATGGCGTGGAGGTCGCCTTCGGCGATTCCCAGGCGATAGCGGCGCTCCAGAGGGTTCTGCCCTACCTGCTCGTCCTGCCGGTCATGGGCCTCTTGATCTTCTTCGTTTTCAGACAGGTCCGCGGCCAGGGCAATCAGCCGCTGATGTTCGTACGCAGCCCGGCGAAGCTGGTCGTGGCCACACCTGAGGTCACGTTCGTCCATGTGGCCGGTGCGGACGAGGCCAAGCAGGAGCTGGCCGAGATCGTTGAATTCTTGAAGGACCCGGCGCGCTTCGCGGAGCTTGGCGCGCGGATCCCCAAGGGCGTCCTCCTGGCCGGACCGCCTGGCACGGGCAAGACGCTGCTGTCGAAGGCCGTGGCCGGCGAGGCAGGAGTGCCGTTCTTCAGCGCCTCCGGGTCCGAGTTCGTGGAGCTCTTCGTGGGTGTGGGGGCCGGTCGCGTCCGCGACCTGTTCGTGCAGGCGAAGAAGAGCAGCCCCTGCATCGTCTTCGTGGACGAGATCGACGCCGTGGGCCGCCAGCGGCGCATCGGCTTCGGTGGCGCTCACGACGAGCGCGAGCAGACGCTGAACCAGTTGCTGGTGGAGATGGACGGCTTCGACACCAACACCCACGTCATCGTGATCGCGGCCACCAACCGGCCCGACGTGCTCGACCCGGCCCTGCTTCGGCCGGGCCGCTTCGACCGTCACGTCAGGCTCGATCTCCCAGAAGTCCGGGGCCGGCGCGAGATCCTGGACGTGCACGCCCGCAACAAGCCGCTGGAGGCGGCAGTGGACCTGGACGTGCTGGCGCGGCAGACGCCGGGCTTCAGCGGCGCCGACCTGGCCAACCTGATCAACGAGGCCGCCATCCTGGCCGCACGGGCCAACCGCAAGGTGATCGGGATGGAGGAGCTGGAGGAGGCCATCGCCCGGGTCGTGGCGGGCCCGGAGAAGAAGAGCCGCCGGATCTCTGAGCGCGAGAAGGAGGTCATCGCCTATCACGAGGTCGGGCACGCGCTGGTGATGAAGGCGCTGCCGCTCTGCGATCCCGTGCATAAGGTCTCCATCATCAGCCGGGGCATGGCGCTGGGCTGGACGCTGAGCCTCCCGGAGGAGGACAGGTATCTCGTCAGCAAGGAAGAGCTGAAGCAGCAGATCGCGGGCATCATGGGTGGCCGCGCGGCTGAGGAGATCGTCTTCGGCGACGTGACCAGCGGCGCCGAGAACGACATCCAGCGGGCGACCCAGATGGCCCGCCGGATGGTCACGCGGTGGGGCATGGGTGAAAGGGTCGGCATCGTACTTCTCGGTCACGGCGACGGGCGCGACGTCTCCGGGTCGCCGGCGTGCTCGGACGAGACGGCCGCCCACATCGACCGAGAGGTGGCGGCGATCGTCGAGCAGGCCTACCAGCTGGCGTCGAGCGTCCTGGGTCAGAGGCGGCAAACCCTTGACTCGGTCACCGAGCGACTGCTCGAAGTCGAGACCCTGAGGGCTGAGGAGCTCCAAGCGCTCGTCTCCGAGGCTGAGGGCCCGGCCTCCGAGCGCCCAGCAGCCGGCTGACCCGTCTCCCTCTCCCCCGCATGGTCGGGGGAGTACCCGGCGAAGCCGGAGGAGGGGGGTCCCGCATGGTCGGGGGAGTACCCGGCGAAGCCGGGGGAGGGGGGCCAGCCTGGTCGGAGGGGCCAGCCTGGTCGGAGGCCGTCAGAACCGATTCAACGAACGTCGGGCAGGATCAGGCCAAGCAAGCAGGCCATCGCGGCCAGAGCCACGACCGTCCAGGAGGCGGTGGTCAGGGCCGAGCGAGCGATCCGCGAGTGTCGACGCCGCCGGTGGCGGCGCAGGCGCCTGGAGAGCGGATAGACCGGCGGGCTGTCTGCCGGGGCCGCGGTTCGCATGCCGTTCTAGATCAAAGGATGGAGCACCGCTGCCCCAGTGCGCCAATTCACTCGGAGGACACAAGCCCTGCTGGACATGCGGTTGCGGACGGCGGATGCTGTGGGTGATGGCAGTCGGCATCGAGCTGGAGCGGGTGCGGCGCAAGAGCGGTGGGCGAATCCACCTGACCCCCCACGTGCCAGACTCTGGACCGGCTGTGACGCTGTGCAACCAATCGTTCGCCGAGGGCACCTTCCTCAAGACCGACGAAGAAGCGGACTGCCGGAACTGCCTTCGCCGCCGAGACGATCCGGCCAGGGTGTCGAGCGCTTTCTTCCAGAGCGACGTCGGCTCGGAGCTGCTGCAGAGATCGCTGGAGGAGGCGCGCTCGCGGCGGGCGACGCGTTCAGAGCCTGAGCGGGTGGCGCCGCCGCCGGCTCCCGCCCGCATCCAGGCTGCCAAACCGGCGACACCGCCCCCGCCCCCGAAGGCGCCTGCCCCGCCCGTGAGTGCAGGGGCGCCCGCCGCGAGTGCAGGGGCGCCGCCAGCGGGTGCAGGGGCGCCGGCCATCCGCGAGCTGCGCTCGCGCACTCCGCTCCGGAGGACCTTCGAGAACGTCTTCACGAGCCCGCAGGGAGTCATCGTTCGCGTATCCAAGGACGGCTCGGTCAGCCACGTCACCTTCAATGGGCCCGTCGACATCCGGCGCAGGGGCGGCGAGATCACGATCCGGGCCGGCGACGTGCTGCTCGAACTTGACGACACCGGCCAGGAATGACCTTGTCAGGTGGTCCGCATGCGCATGAGGAGCGGCCACGGGTCTTCCATCTCGCCGACCGGGACCTCGATCAAGCTCGGTCCTGAGTGGTCGAGCGCTTCGAGGAGCGCGCTGCCGAGCTCCTCGGGACCGTCGGCACGCCGACCCGGCAGGCCGAACGCGTTCGCCAGCTGCACGAAGTCAGGGTTGTGGAGGTCGCTCGCGATCAGCCGGCCGAATCGCTGGCGCTGCATCCGCCGAACGTTTCCAAAGCCATTGTCATTGAAGACGACCGTGATGACCGGTATGCCGTGCTGGACCGCGGTCGCCAGCTCCTGCACGTTGAACATGAAGCCGCCGTCGCCGGCAATGACAACCACCCTGCTGTCGGGTCTGGCCACCTGGGCGCCCAGGCCAGTCGGCAGCTCGAACCCGAGCGTGCCCTGGTAGCCGGGGGTCAGGAAGGTTCGAGGCTCATACACCGGAAAGCCGATGCGGCACCAGTAGCCGACCTGTGTCATCCCGTCGATGACGATCGCTTCGTCGGGTAGAGCCTTGCGGATGGCCGCCCCGAAGCTGGCCTGCGGCTGTAGACTCGCCAGCTCTTCGCTGCACCGACGGCGCAGCTCGTCCAGCCCCCGCCAGCTCGTGCCGGCACGGCCGGGCAGCAAGTCCCCCAGCAAGCCGAGCGCAGCCCTCGCGTCGGCTTCCACAGCGATGTCGGGCTGCACGTCCCTGACCAGCTCCTCAGGGTCGGCATCGAGACGGAGCAGTCGCTGATCGGGCCGCAGGCGCCATCGGGATCCGTTTCCGGTGGCAAAGCGGGTGCCCACCGCCAGGATCACGTCCGCCGCTTTTACCAGGTGGGGAGTGGTCAGCCCCTCGAAGGCGAGCGGGTGTCGGGCGGAGAGCGCGCCTTTGGCGTTGCTGGAGAGCAGGACCGGCGCGTTCAGCCGCTCGGCGACTCCGGCCAGTTCGTCCCAGGCGGCCGACTGCAGCACGCCGCCTCCCGCGAGGATGAGTGGTCGCTCGGCGGCGTCGAGGAGGGACGCCGCGTGTTCCAGCAGTGCGTAGTCGCCTCGCGGCCGGCCCGCGGCGACAGCGGCGCCTTTGGGTGTGCCCTGGCTGAGCGACTCCAGCACGTCTGGGGGCACCTCGATTGCCACCGGTCGCGGGCGGCCTGTTCGCAGTTGCCTCACGGCTTCGGCGACGAGCCCAGGCACTTCGTCGGCCAGCATTGCCCGCCCGGACCACTTGACCACGGAGCGCACCATCTCGAGCTGGTTGGGAATCTCGTGCAGAAGGCCCCTGCCTGTGTCGATCTGATCGGACGGGACCTGACCGGCGACGCAGAGCACCGGCGATGAGCAGGCGTATGCAGTGGCCAGCCCCGACATGGCGTTGAGCAGCCCGGGGCCCGGCACCACGAGGCAGCAGCCGGGCTCGCCAGACGCGCGTGCATAGCCGTCGGCCATATAGGAGGTCGCCTGCTCGTGGCGAGTGTGATATACGCGGACCTGATCGACTCGCCGTGCCAGCGCGTCAAAAACCGGGTCGAGCTGAACGCCAGGTAGTCCGAAGACAACCTTGATGCCGTGTCTGTAGAGCGCGTCGACGAGTAGGTCGGCGCCGGTTATGTCGGTGCCCGTGAGTGTCACAGATCAATTGTCGATGCGGACCGGCTCGATGTGCATCGTGCTGCTGTAAGGTCTCTGTGAACTCGTTGCACAGCCGCGATCGCTACTATGTGAAGACCCGAGAGTAACCGAAAGGAGGTTTCACGGTTCAGTGCCAGAGAACGTGACTGGAGTTAGACGTCGTCGGAGTCGCAATGCGCAGGCGGACGGGCTCGGGCAGATAGTCGACCGCATCAACGTGCTCGTAGCTCGAAACCGGCAGCTCGAGACCGAAAATCAGCGGCTGCAGAGGATGCTCGAAGAGATCCGCGGGGTGCTCGACGTGACCGACGGGCGACCTGCCCCGCCTGCCCCCAAGCGCCGCCGCAAGTCGCCTTCCCCGGAAGTGCTCGAGAAGAGGCGGGAAGCTCTGGCCAAGGCGCGAGCCGTGCGCCTGGCCAAGATCAGGGCGCAGAGAGAGGAGGGGTGAATTCGCGGGAGTTGACTTACCGCCCCACTCTGTGAGCTGGCGCCCACGCAGCTCGCTGCAACGCAACCGGTGAGAGGCGTGTTCTACCTGATGAGATGAATATCGCAACCAGGCAGACACTGATGTCGGCCGCGCTACCGACGGCGTTGGGAACGTTCGAGGCGACATTTTCGGATGAAGGCGTCAGGCAGCTCAGGTTTCCCAATCAGTCAAGCTGCGACACGGGCTCGACTGATACGCGGGCTCGACGCCTGGCTGAAGAGCTGGATGCCTATCTTCGCGGCGACCTGACCGAGTTCTCGGTGCCGGTTGACTTGCGGGGGACGCCTTTTCAGCTCAGCGTTTGGGAGGCGCTGCGCCAGATCCCCTATGGTGAGGTCCGCTCCTACTCGGCGGTCGCGGAGGCGGTCGGCCGCCCCGCAGCGGTCCGTGCGGTGGGTGCCGCCAATGGCGCGAATCCAGTGCCGGTCATCATCCCCTGTCACAGAGTGATAGGGAGCAGGGGCGAGCTGGTTGGTTTCGGCGCTGGCGTGGAGTGGAAGCTTCGCCTGCTCGGGACGGAGGATCCAGCGCGCTGGGCGCGCCTCCTGTGACGTCAGGGCCAGACTTCGCGGGCCAGCGAGGCAACGAGCTCCAGCTTCCGCCACTGCTGATCCTGAGTCAGCGGGTTACCGAGCTGTCGCGAGGCGAAGCCTCACTGGGTGCTGATGGCCAGCTGCTCGAGCGGGAGGATGCGCGACGCCTCGTCGATCCTGCGCATGAGCTGATCGCGTGATTCCATCTCCGCGGTCTTTGTGGTGATCAGGCCCAGCACGACCACCTTGTTCGAAGGCACGAAGCGAAGCAGCCCAAAGCCGCCCGGACGAGAGGAGTCGTACTCCAGCAGGAGACGATCGCAGCCGAGCGTGGTGAACAGCTTGTCAGCGACGGGATCGTAGGCGCCTTCCGCCAGCCAGCTGCCGCGGCAGCAGTGCACGGCGGTCATCGCGCCACCGGCGCGTGCGGACTCGAGGACCCGATTGTCGGCTGCGATGGCGATCCTCATCAGCTCATTCCTGTCGATCCCGGTGGCCTGAAAGGAGGCTGCGAGGTTGGGGTCCGCCCAGCGTCCGTAGCAGGGTGCGTCGACCTGGATGTATGGGACCCCGTCGGCGGCCAGATGGGCCGCCTCGTCGGCCAGGATGGTCGCGGCGTCGTCGATGAGCTCGGTGCTGGACGCGTAGGCCACCTCGCCGAAGTGCGAGTGGAAGGCGGCCTCCGCCAGCAGAACCGGGCTGGGAAGGGTGATCTTGAACGAGCCCCCGGCGTGGTTTCCCATGAAGCTCGCCTCCAAGTCGGCGATTCGGCCGATGGGCCGGAGCCGTCCAGATACGACTCGAGCGTGCTGATAGGCGGCTTCAGCGAAGGCGTCTGCCTCCCCGTACTCGGTCGTGAAGCCGGCTCGGCGGAGCTCGCCGTCCGTCAAGACGTCGAGGCCGCACTGGCGCTGGTGGCGGAGCGCGGAGAGGATGGCCCGATCCTCCTCGGCCCGCAGCCCATGGCGGTCGAGACGGCCGGCGAAGAAGTCGACGCGGGCCTTGACGAGCTCGGGTGGAGGGAGCAGGCTGCCAACCTGGTCGGCTCGAAGTGCGTTCAGCTCTCCATCTCTCGACTTCGCGGTTGCCAAGTCTGCTCATTCTTCCGCCTCGGCACATGCTGAGTCCAGTTGACGGCGCCCAAGCTCTCCTGTTGACGGCAAGCGCGGACCCAGAGGTGGCGGTCTAACCTAACGGCCTGATGGACTTTGCGCTCACCGAACTCCAGCAGGCTCTGCACGACGAAGTCCTGGCACTGTCCAGCAGCTTCGCGCCGGAATACTGGCTGGAGCACGACCGCAAGGAGCAGTATCCCTGGGAATTTGTTCGCACACTGGCCAAGCGCGGCTGGCTGGGCACGATCATCCCGGAGGAGTACGGCGGAGCCGGACTCGGGATCACCGAGGCCGCGGTGGTCATGCACGCCGTCTGCCTCTCGGGCGCCGGCACGAGTGGGGCCTCGCCCGTCCACTTCTTCATGTTTCCGCCGGCGCCGGTCGTCCACTTCGGCTCCGAGCGTATGAAGCGGGGTTGCCTGCCCGGGATCGCCGCCGGTGAGCTGCTGCTGGCCTTCGGTGTGACCGAACCCACCGCGGGCTCCGACACATCACGCATCACGACCTGGGCCGAGCACACCGGCGACTGCTGGGTTGTTAACGGCCAGAAGGTCTGGACCACCAACGCCCAGCAGGCTCAGAAGATCCTTCTACTGGCGCGCACCTCGCCTCGCCAGGAAGCGCGTCCTTTCGACGGTATGACCCTCTTTTTCACCGACCTCGACCGCACCGCGTGCACAGTGCGGCGGATCGACAAGCTGGGTCGTGCGGCGGTCGACTCCAACGAGCTCTTCATCCAGGGACTGAGAGTGCCCGACGAGGACGTGGTCGGTCAGGTCGGCCGGGGCTTCTACCACCTTATCGACAGTCTCAACCCGGAGCGAATCGTAACGGCCATCGAGGCGGTGGGCATCGGTCGCTCGGCGCTCCGCATCGCCGCTCGCTACGCCTGCGATCGCGTGATCTTCGGACGCCCCATCGGCCAGAACCAGGCCATAGCTCATCCGCTGGCTCGGGCCTCGGCCAGCCTCGACGCGTCGGAGCTGCTGGCAATGAAGGCGGCCTGGCTGTACGATCGCGGCCAGCCCTGCGGCGCGGAATCGAACGCAGCCAAGTTCCTGGCCGCCGAAGCCGGCTTCGAGGCCTGCGACGCCGCTCTGCAGACGCTCGGCGGTTTTGGCTACGCGAGGGAGTACCACGTCGAGCGGCTGTGGCGCGAGGTCCGTCTATACCGCATAGCCCCGATCTCGCAGGAGATGGCGCTCAACTACCTCAGCCAGCACGTGCTCGGGCTGCCCCGGTCCTACTGAGGTGACGGCCGAAGTGCCGGCTTCCGCCGGCCCGGAGCTGCGCGCCGCCGGCCGGCGGCCGACCTGGCTGGCGCGCCATTATGCCCTGGGCTTCGGCGCCGCGGCGGTCATATGGCTTGGGTCTGCCGTCGCTCCGGTCCCGGCCCGTTTTGCCTTGTGGGCCGTGGCGATGGTCGTCGACTACGCTACGCCGCTGACTGCGCGGCGCCCGCAGGCCCAGGTGCAGCTCGATCCGTCGCACCTACCGGAGCGCTTCGGACTCTTCACCCTGATCGTGCTGGGCGAGTCCATAGCCGCCAGCGCCGGCAGCCTGGCCGGCCGTTGGGACCTGCCCGCTGCGGTGGGAGGCGCGCTGGGGATCGCGGCGGCCTTCGGCGTCTGGTGGTCATACTTCGACCACCTGGAACGCGCTCCGGTCCGGCGCACCCGCCTGGCGGGGCAGGTCTGGTTCTATGCTCACCTGCCCTTTCTTATGGCGATGACCGCGCTGGCAGTCGGGATCAGAGAGCTGATCGGAGGCTCCGAGGGGGGCCGCACCATTGCTTGGCGTGCTCGCCGCGGTGGCTGCTTCTGTCGCCGGTGCGGCAATCGTCGCCCTCGCCGCCCTCTCGGTCGCCTGCGGCCTGCCCGGAGCCGCGGCGGAAGTGGGCGCGCGCTGGCCGGGTGTGCGAGATGAGACAGGAGGTTGACGTTGGTGTTCACGTCCTCGCGGATGGTGCAGGAGCTCGCGCGCCGGTCCCAACGGCCGGTGACCCGGCCGGGACCGGAACTTATCTCGCTGGCTGCGGGCGATCCCGACTTTGCGACGCCTGAGCACATCAGCCAGGCGCTGGCCGACGCGCTGGCGGCAGGGGCGACGCACTATGCCCAGCTGCAGGGTGATCCTGAGCTGCGCCAGGCGCTGGCCGACCAGGTCTCGGACGTCGCCAACCGGGCGTACGGCGGCGACCAGGTGTTGATCACGCATGGGGCCAGCGCGGGCCTCGCCGCGACCATCCTGGCGGCCGTGGACCCGGGCACGAGGGTGATCGTGCCGGAGCCGACCTACTCGCTTTACGCGGACCTAGTGTGGATGGCAGGTGGCGAGGTGTCCTTCGTCCGCCACCGTCCGGACCTGCACCTGGATCTCGACGGCATAGCCGCGGCCGCGCCAGGCGCCCGGATGGTGGTCGTCTGCAACCCCTGCAATCCGACCGGCGCGGTGTATATGCGGGATGAGCTCGAGGAGCTCGCCGGCATTGCCCGGGAAAACGACCTCCTGGTGCTGTCGGACGAGGCCTATGACCGCATCGTCTTCGACGGTGTTGAGTTCACCTCCGCGCTCGAGATCGAGAGCCTGTCCGAGCGACTGGTCTACGTCCAGACCTTCTCGAAGACCTACGCCATGACGGGCTGGAGGATCGGCTACGTGACCGGCTCGCGGCAGGTGGTGGAGGCGGTCACGAGGGTCCACCGCGCCTTCAACGGGCCGCTCAACAGCGCCATCCAGCGGGCGGCCCTGGTGGCCGTGACGGTGCCGACCGACTGGCCGGTGCGAATGCGCCGCGAGTACCAGGCTCGCCGAGACATCGTGAGCCGCATGGTGCAGGGTGTGCCGGGGCTCGAGCTGAGCAAACCGGAAGGCTCCTTTTACGCCTTCATCCGGTACCCGTCAGATACGAGCTCGCTCGAGGTGGTCCGCCGGGCGGCCGAGCGAGGCGTCGCGGTGAGGCCGGGCAGCGAGTTCGGGCCGGGCGGGGAGGGCCACGTGCGGGTCGCGTTCTCGACCGGGCGGGAGCTGCTCATCGAGGGTATGGAGCGGCTGCTCGGCCTTCTCGAAGAGATCGGAGACGCGGCGAGCTAAGTGTGCGAGTTTGGTCTGCTTCACACAGCGCAGATCAGGCTGTCCAGGTCGCGCGGGTAGCGCGTCATCAGCTCGATCCCGTCATCCGTAATCGCGACCGTGTCCGAGTGCCGGAAGCCACCCAGTCCCGGGACGTAGATGCCGGGTTCGACGCTGAACACCATGCCCGGCTCCATTACCCGGACGTCGCCGACGTCGAGGAACGGCGCCTCGTGCACCTCGAGGCCCAGGCCGTGGCCGACGTGGTGGCGCCATGTCTCGGTGATGCCCTCTCGCTCGAAGTAGTGACGCACGGCCCAGTCGACGTCAGCGCAGGGACGGCCGGGCTTCATCGCCTCCAGGGCGGCCTCCTGGGCGCCCACCATGAGCTGGAACCAGCGCCTCTGTTCAGGTTCGGGCGGACCGACGAACATCGTGCGCTCGAGCTCGCAGCGATACCCCCAGACCAGGGCCGACGCGCCGGTTACCAGCACGTCGCCTCCTCTCATGATCAGGTTCCTGTTTATGGCGTGCGGAAAGGCCGCGTTGGCGCCGATCTGACTCCGGAAGCCGGCGGTGGTGGGGAGCATGGCCCACGCCTTCGGGTCGAATCCCGGGCCGAGCGCCCCGACCATCTCCAGGCTGCCCTGTAAGCTGGCCTGGACGGCGACCTCGTTCTCATTGCCGCCGGCGCGGACGAGCTCCTGCAGATGGCGGTGTGTGTGATCGGCCCAGCGGGAGCTCTCGCGCAGCAGCGCCAGCTCCTGGCTGGACTTGAGAAGGCGCATGTCTTCGATCAGCGCTGCGCAGTTCACCTGCCGGTTGGGCAGCAGCTCCGTCAGCCGTGGACCGCGGTAGCCGTACCGGGGCGGATAGCCGTCGGCATCGACGGCCAGCGCCCGACCCGCCACACCGAGGTCGTCCACCAGGGCGCGGCTCAGGAGGTTCAACGGCGGCTCCTGCCCGGGATACTCTTCGTAGGAGACGACAGCGTCTACTTCGGCGGCGGCGCGGACGTGCTCGCGCTCGAGGCTGGGGACCAGAGCAAGCACATGGTCGCGAGTGAGAACCACCGCCAGAGGCCGCTCTGTGGGAATGAACGAGAAGCCGGTAAGCCAGAAGATCGCGGTCGGCCCGAAGAGCACCACGGCGGCCGCGTCTTCAGGCTGCAGACGCTCGAGCAGCGCGCTTCTGCGAGCGGCAAGCTCGTCGTTCGAGATGCGGAGTGAAAGGTCTGTCGCCATCCTGGGCTGAGCATAGGTCAGGCCAGGCGACGGATGACTGGACAGGCAGGTCGCCCGGCTGCATACTGCGGCAGCAACCAACTTGGTCTACCACCTCGCGGTTGAAGCCTGCAGGCCACCTTCCTGGCTGTCCGCCGTACCTCGTGACCAGCACATGAACCGGCTGCGAAGCAACCTGCGTGAACTGGCACGGAGCACCTCGCTCCGCTGGCTGGACGAGAGCACGCTCGCCATCCGGCTGCGCTACCAGTCCGACCGCTTTCATGCACGTGAGCGCCACCAGGAGGCTCTGGACGCCGTGTGCCGTGCGCTCAACTGGGCCGGGCTCTATCCGAAGAAGGCAGTGGTGAAACGGGTCGTGACGCACTGGACGCACGGGGCAGTAGCCGGGGCTCTGACCGGCTTGGGCGTAAGCCAGACCCAGGAGGAGGATGTGCAGCCTGTCATCGCGCTTGCCGGGGTGTTGCTGGGGGCCGTCCTCGGAGCGTTCGTGCGCCGCGAGGCGCCTGTCTACCGGGCGGCGCAGCTGCCTGCGACAGGCTGGCGCCTGATCGCGGTAGAGCCAGAAGCCCGCTCCACCCGGTTTCGTCTGGGCCCGGCCTAAACACTGGAGCTTATGAGCTCCCCGATACGCACTATTTGGCGAAGCGACCGGTCAGGGGCTCGGGACAGGTCCCAGTGCCGGAAATGGGACCTTATTCGGCGGTGCGTCGAGGGCGTCAGGCGCGGGGCAGCCTGACGTCGAGAACTGCGCAGAGCCCGTCACGCGTCGTCGCCAGGAGCCGCTCCACGGCGGCGGCCACGTCCGAGGGCCGGCTGACCACCGAGGCCTCGGCGCCAGACGCCCTGGCCGCCGCTGCAACCTCCGAGGCCGGCTCCGCGGCCTCGCCGCCGGGGTCTGCCACCGCCTGGGTGCGATCCAGGACCACCGTCAGGAAGGGCGCACCCGCTCGCTGAGCCGACCAGAAGGCCGCTGTCGGCAGCCCCGACGCGAATGCCAGCTGGTCACAGACGGCGACTACAGGCTGAGCCGGCCGAGCGAGCCGTGCCCCCAGCGCCGCACCCACCGACCAGCCCGGGCCAGAGGACATGCTTCGGAAGAAGTGACCGGGCGGCCGCTCCATCTGCCGCAGAGCTACACCCCCACCGTGGGCCGCCTCCTCGAGGACCAGCGCATCGGCAGGCAGCGCTCGGTCTAGCTCGGCCAGCACGGCGTCGGCCCCATCGCCGGCATCATCGGAGGTCGCCCGGGCTCGCCACGCCTCGTGCCTGGCCTGGAGCTGTGCCTCGACGCGCGCACGCCGATCGCCGACTTTTCGACCGCTCAGGCGATTCGCGAGCAGCGTCTGCAAAAGCGGGAGCGCGCGTTCGGTGTCGGCAGTGACTGCGACCTCCACCGGGCTGGTCCAGACCGGCGCGTCTATGCTCAGGCAGTCCACGTCGATCTGCAGCAACCACGCCTCTGGCGGCAGGGGGCCCAGCACCGGCAGGCAGGGCAGCGCGACGTCGAGCAGGAGGATGGCGTCCGCGGCAGCGACCAGGTCCCTGGCCTCGGTCGCAGCGTTGAGCGGATGACGCGGTGGCAGGTTGACGTGGCAGCGGAAATCAATAACCGGCGCCCCAAGCGTCTCCGCGAGCTTCGCCAGGAGGTGCACAGCGCCCACGTGCCGGCCGACCCGGGCGCCGACGATAACCGGTGACTCGGCTGCCGCCAGCAGCTCGGCCATCTCTTCCAGGGCCCCGATGTCCGGAGCCGGCGGTCGGGGGGGCGGCAAGCGCCTTGATAGCTCGCCGGCAGGCTGGCGGAGGGCGCCGGCTCCGAGTGGGACGTGCGTGACTCCGGTGGGTTCGGCGCGGGAGATCTGGAAGGCGCGGCGCGCAGCGGTCCCCAGGTGGGCGGCGACTCGTGGATCCGCCATCCATTTGCCCACCGTGGTGTAAGGCGTGCCCCGCCCCGCACTGGAAAAGACGGTGATGGGGATGCGGTGCCGCTGGGCGCCATGAATCGCGCCACCCAGATTCAGCTCAGGCCCATCGACGCTCACGATCACTGCCTGGGGGCCGCCCGAAGCGATGTGATGGCCGTGCGCAGCCAGAATTGCAACCTGCTCGTGGGCGCAGAGAATGGGCTGGGGGTGGGGCACTCCCGCGGCCTCTGCATCGGCCAGCGAGTCGCGAAGGGCCGTGGCGTGGGTGCCGGGGCTGACGAAGACGTGGCTGACTCCCTCGTCGTAGAGGATCATGACAAGCTCCGCCGCAGCCGTCCTCAAACCCAGTACCCCCTTTCGGCGCTCACCGACATTCCTTCAACGTCGGGTCAACACCATAAGTTGCTCTCTTCGCGGAGGCGGCTGGTTCAAACGCGGGCCGTCTCTCGGGCGATCCAGCTCAGGTAGTCGGGGTTGCCGCCGACGATCGGGGTAACGACGATCTCAGGCGTCTCGTACGTGTGCTGGTCTCGCAGGTGGGCCGTCAACTCGTCCGATCGGACCGCCGTGGTCTTGAGCATGCAGAGCCACTCCGTCGCCGCCTCGATCTGTCCCTGCCACCAGTACGTGCTGGTGATGGGACCGATGACCTGGGCGCAGGCGGCGAGGCGGTTCTCGACGGCAGACCATGCCAGACGGTCGGCCTTTTCCCGAGAGTCGGTGGTCGTGACGACCTGCACGCAGTTCTCGGCCATCGCCTGCCGGAGTGTACGACGCGGGCTGATTGTCTCACGCCCTGGGTCGGGCTATAGTCCGAGCCAGCGGCAGCCGCAACCCGTGGCGCCATGGCTTGGAGGAGGCTTTCTGGAGATGGAACTGCGCCTGCCGAGGGAACCCAGTTGAACCGGCTGGCGCGGCTCCTGAAACCACGGTCGGTTGCGCTGATCGGGGCGACCGACAGCTCAATGTGGTCGCTGTACACATACCAGAACCTGCGTGCCTTTTCACCAGACCTGCCTGTTTACTGCGTGCATCCACGGCACGACGTCGTCCACGGCCAACCGGCCCATCGCTCCATCGGCGCCATCGGGCAGCCCGTGGACCTGGCCTACGTCATGGTCCCCACGAGCGAGGTCATCCCGGTCATCGGGGAAGCCGTGTCGGCCGGCGTGCGCCACGCCGTCGTGTTGACGGCCGGCTTTGCAGAGACGGGAGCCGAGGGCCGGGCGCTGGAAGAGCGCCTGGTGGCGCTGGCCACAGAGCACGACCTGGTCCTGCTGGGCCCCAACGGCAACGGCTTCATCAACGCAAGCGACCAGCTGGCGCCCTACGGCCTGCCGATCGCCCGTCCGCTGCACGCCGGTCCGCTGGGGATCGTCCTCCAGTCGGGGGGCCTGGCCAGCGTCGTCTTGCACATGGCTCAGACACGACACATCGGCATCAGCCACCTGGTCGCTACCGGCAACGAGGCGATGGTCACTGCCACGGACGTGCTCGCCTACCTGGTGGACGATCCGGGTACGGCGGCCATAGCGGCGTTCCTGGAGACCATCCGGGACCCTGGCCGCTTCCGCGCCGTCGCCGAGGCAGCCCTGGGGGCCGGGAAGCCCATGGTAGTCCTCAAGGTGGGTCGCTCCGCCGCGGGTGAGCGGGCCGCGCTGGCGCACACCGGTGCCCTGGTCGGTGACCGCGACGTGGTCCGGGCGGCTCTCCGCCACTTCGGCGCCGTCCAGGTCGATTCGCTCGAAGACCTCCTCGTCACAGCAGGGCTGCTCGCCTACAACCGAGCTCCGTTGGGGAGACGTCTGGCCGCGGTCACCGCCTCCGGTGGCGCCTGCGACCTGATCGCGGACCGTGCGACCGACGAAGGCATCGAGCTGCCCGAGTTTCCGGCCGCCACCACCACCGGCCTGACCGAGCTGCTCCCGGCGTTCTCGAATCCGCGCAACCCACTGGACGTGACCGGCTACGTTGTCGTGGATCCGACCATCTCGCACCGCGCCCTGGAGATAGTCGTGGAAGGTGCGCCAGGACACTACGACACGATCCTTTACCAGGCCACGCTGCCTCAGAGCCCGCCGCGGGACCCGTCTCTGACCCTGAACCGTTTGAAGGCGGTCAAAGCCGCCGTGGAGCGGTCGCCGGTTCCTGTCGTCATCCAGACCGTCTCGTCGTCGGACATCTCGCCCTTTGCCCGCTCGGTCCTCGACGAGGTCGGGCTGCACGCCACCAACGGCATCGAGCACGGCATGACCGCCCTCGGACACGCGATCGACTGGCACGAGCGCCGCCGCAGGCTGATGGGCAGGCAGGCAACCGGCACTACCGTCACGCGTGAGAGGGTCAGGCTGGACGGCGCTGGAAACGGCACGCTCTCGGAGGCCGCCGCGCGAGAGCTGCTCGCCTCCGGCGGTGTGCCCGTGGTGCCTGCGCGTCTCGCCACCACGGCCGACGCCGCCGTCGCCGCTGCCCTGCACCTCGGCTTCCCGGTCGTGCTGAAGGTGGCTTCGCCCGGCGTGGCGCACAAGACCGACGTGGGTGGAGTGGCCATGGACGTGCGCGGCCCTGATGAGGTCGCCCGTGCCTTCACATCGATAACCGCATCAGTGCGCAGCGCCTTACCGCGGGCGCGCGTTGACGGCGTGCTGGTGAGCCCGATGAGACGAGGTGGCGCGGAGCTGCTGGTCAGCGTGCGCAGAGACCTCGCGTGGGGTCCGGTGCTGGCCGTGGGCCTGGGCGGCGTGTGGGTCGAAGCGCTGAACGACACCAGCCTGCGGTTGCTGCCCGTTGGTGCCGACCAGGTGGAGGAGGCGCTGCACGAGCTTCGTGGAGCGGCCCTTCTGCGCGGCGGCCGCAACCGGCCGCCCGTTTCAGTGGGGCGGGTCGCGGAGGTGGTGGTTGCCATCGCTGCGGTCGCCATGAGCCTGGGTGAGGAGCTGGAGGCACTGGAGGTGAACCCGCTCTGGGCTGACGGCGACGACGTGGAGGTGCTTGACGCCCTCGTGGTCATGAGATAGGAGACGCTGCAAATGGCGACGACCGCGTACGAGACGATTCTGCTGGTGCGGCAAGAGGGGGTGGGCCTGGTCACTCTGAACCGGCCCGACCGCCGAAACGCGTACACGGCGCGGATGGGGATGGAGCTGCACGAGGCCTTCGCCGAGCTCGAGGCCGACGAAGCCGTCCGCGCCATCGTTGTCACGGGCGCCGGCCGCGACTTCTGCGTCGGCGCCGACCTGGAGCGCGGCGGCGACACGTTCAAGCCCAGCCCGGGTGACGAACGCGAGACGATCGACCAGCGGCGGTCTGCCAACCCGCTCCGACCCTGGGACATGGCAACGCCGATCGTTGCCGCCATCAACGGCGCCGCCGTGGGAGTCGGCATCACGCTGCCTATGCAGTGGGACATCCGGATAGTCGCCGCCGAAGCGAGGCTGGGGTTCGTGTTCAACCGGCGGGGCGTGATTCCCGAAGCGAACTCGCTCTGGCTCGTTCCGCGGTTGATCGGTGCGTCTCGAGCGATGGAGCTCCTGCTGACCGGGCGGTTGTTCTCAGGCGCCGAGGCCGTCGAGATGGGCCTGGCGAGCCAGGCGGTCGAGCGGGAGCAGGTGCTGCCCACGGCGATGGAGCTGGCCAGGGACATCGCCGCCAACGTCGGCCCCGCATCTGCCGCGATCACCAAGCGACTGATCTACCGGTTCCTGGCCGAGCCTGACCGGGACGCCGCCCACGCGCTCGAGGGCCAGGCCTTCTGGTGGGCAGGCCGGCAGGCGGATGCGGCCGAGGGCATAACCGCGTTCCTCGAGAAGCGGCCCCCGAGCTGGAAGCTTTCGAAACACACCAGGCCCCCTTCGTGGGAGGAGTCGGAGTGACCCAGAGCCCACCGCCGGCGGCTCGCGACGATGTCAACAGATGAGCGTCGACAAGCCTGTCCCGAAGCCGACGCCCGAGACGCAGCCCTACTGGGACGGCGCCCTGGCCGCTGAGCTGCGCATCCAGCGATGCACACCCTGCCGGGAGTTTTATTTCTACCCACGGCTGTTCTGCCCACGCTGTATGTCTGCGGACGTGCAGTGGGTGTCTGTCTCCGGCCGGGCCAGGCTGCACTCCTACGTGATCAACCACCGCGCGGCCCCCGGCTTCGAGGCCGACGCTCCATACGTGATCGCAATTGTTGAGCTGGAAGAAGGGCCGCGAATGATGGCCAACCTGGTGGGTGTGGAGCCGAGGCCCGAGATGCTGACGCTAGACATGGACCTGGAGGTCGCCTTCGCACAACGCGGAGACCTGCGCCTTCCGGTCTTTCGCCCCGCGTCCGGCAGCGTGTCGTGAGCGTCCGCGGCAAGGTGGCGATCATCGGGGCGGCCGAGACCGACAGTCTCGGGATCATCCCCGACCGGTCGGCTTTGCAGCTCCACGCCGAGGCGGCGCGGAACGCGTTCAGCGACTGCGGCATCTCGAAATCGGACGTCGACGGGGTGGCCGCTGCGGGGCAGTCGCCGATCGCGGTCGCAGACTACCTCGGCATCACGCCCAGATACATTGACGGAACGGCCATCGGCGGCTGCTCGTTCATGGTCCACGTGCGACACGCCAGCGCCGCGATCGCCGCCGGCCTGTGCGACGTGGTGCTGATAACCCACGGCGAGTCCGGGCGGTCGCGCGTGGGCGCCGCTCCGCGGGCGCCAGACGGGGCGTCACTGCAGGGCCAGTTCGAGGTTCCCTATGGAATCTGGGGCCCCCCGACGCTCTTTCCGATCGGCGTGCTGCGCTACATGAAGAAGTTTGGCCTCACGCACGAGCAGCTCGCCTCAGTCGCGGTGGCACAGCGTAAGTGGGCCAGCCGCAACCCGCGGGCCTACAAGCGCGCCCTGATCACGTTAGAAGACGTGCTTGCCTCGCCGATGATCGCGTATCCCATGCACCTGCTGGAATGCTGCCTGGTCACCGACGGGGGCGGGGCGCTGATCCTGACCTCGGCTGAGCGGGCAGCGGCCATGGATCTGCCGCGGCCGCCCGTCTACGTGCTGGGCACGGGGGAGTCGGCCGAGTCGACGATGATCTCGATGATGGAGGACTTCACGAGCTCCAGGGCTTTCCGGATGTCCGCGGCCAGGGCGTTTGCGGAAGCCGGCATCGCGCACTCGGAGGTCGATCACCTGATGATCTACGACGCGTTCGCCCACCTGCCGATCTACGGCCTGGAGGACCTCGGTTTCGTCGGCCGCGGCGAGGCCGGCGCCTTCATCTCAGAGGGCAACACTGAACCGGGCGGCAAGCTCCCGCTGAACACCAACGGCGGGGGCCTCTCGTACACGCACACGGGTATGTACGGGATGTTCGCCATCCAGGAGTCGGTGCGGCAGCTCCGAGGCGATGCGGCGGCCCAGGTGCCGGGCGTGAATGTGAGCGTCGCCCACGGTGTGGGCGGCATGTTCATGAGCGCCGGAACGCTCGTGCTGGGCACCGCAGACGTGGCGCGGACATAAACCGAAGCCTCTCCCCCGCGAAGTCGGGGGAGTACCCGGCGAAGCCGGGGGAGGGGGGTCCCGCGACCCGGGGTCCCCACGAAGCCTGCTTCGTGGGGTGGGATGTCGGGGGAGCACCCGGCGAAGCCGGGGGAGGGGGGTGGATGGCGGAAGGCCCGTCTCGACATGTGTCCCGAGTCACGGACGATAATGTGCCGCGCCAATGGAGCTCAAGCGCGAAGTCCAGACAGCCGAGATCCTCGACCCGCGGCGCGACTACCAGCCGACGCCGACCAGCGTTGAAGTCCGCTGGGATCCTCTCATCGGGTACAGCTCGAGGATCGTGGCGGGCGCCAGCTTCCTGCCGCCGTCCGACTTCGACCTGGAGGCCTTTGGCCGCCAGACAGCTGAGAACTGCTTCTTCTGTGCGCCGCGCCTGGAGGTGGTCACGCCGAAGTTCCCGCCGGCGCTGATTCCCGAGGGCCGGCTCCACCGCGGCGAGGCGGTTCTCTTCCCCAACATCCAGGCGTACACGCTGTACAGCTCGGTTTCCGTCTACTCGCCGAACTTGCACTACATGCCGCTCAAGTCGGTGGGGGCGTCGATCGTCGCGGACAACCTTGGCGCTCAGGTGGACTTCCTGGCGCAGGCCGCCCGTTATGACCCCACCGCGCGCTGGGCCGCGATCAACGCCAATCACATGCTGCCGTCGGGCAGCTCCCTTTTCCATCCCCACATTCAGGGCAGCCTCGATCGCCATCCGACGATGGTCCAGGAGCTGTTGGCCCGCGTACCGGCTGTTCATTTCCGCGACTACCTGGACACCGAGAAGCGGCTGGGCCAGCGCTACCTGGGCCGGCTGGGGAGCGTTGAGTGGCTCACGAGCTTTGCCCCGTTCGGCTTCAACGAGATCCGAGCCTTCGTGCCGGGTGTGGCCTCGCCGGTCCAGCTGTCCGAAGCCCACGTACAGGATCTGGCCGAGGGCATCACGCGAGCGCTGCGGTTCTACGGCGAGCTTGGCTACGAGTGCTTCAACCTGGCCATCTACGGGGCTCCTCCGGAGACTGACGGCTACATGCTCAGCCTCCGACTTGTATGCCGGTCGAACCTCCAGCCCCTCTACCGATCGGATGTGGCGTACTTCGAGCGTCTGCACTGGCAGGCGATGGTCGACTCGACGCCCGAGGAGCTTGCACAGAAGGCAGGGGACCGCTTCCGCGGCTGAGCCGGCCTCGCGCCGACCCTCCGTCAGCGCGTCACAAGCGCGGTGGTTTGGTGGCCCGGATCGACGCGCTGCCGATGGCCCCCGCCACGCTGCCCACGCGCTGCTCCCCGGTGACTTCGATGTCCGGCGCCTCGAATCCAGCCTCGATGAGCAGCCGCCGGTAGTCGTCGACCGGGATGGTTCCTGCGATGCATCCGGCCCATGCATCGAGCTCTCTTTTCGTCGCCGCCGGCAGCGGCCGGAGCTCGACCATGTCCGACACGGCCAGCCTGCCGCCCGGCTTGAGGACTCGGAAGGCTTCGCGGATCACCACGCCCTTGTCCTCGGCAAGGTTGATGACGCAGTTGGAGATGACGGCGTCGGTCGCCTCGTCCGGCAGAGGGACCTGCTCGATGGTCCCTCTCAAAAACGTTGCGTTCTTGACACCCGCTCGCACCTTGTTTCGGTCGGCCAGCTCCAGCATCTCGTCGGTCATGTCGACGCCATATACATGCCCGTCAGGTCCCACGCGGCGGGCTGCCAGCAGGACGTCCAGGCCCCCGCCGCTGCCCAGGTCGAGCACGATCTCGCCCTGACGGAGCTCGGCCAGAAGCACTGGATTCCCGCAGCCGAGGCTCAGGGCATCGGTCAGGCCGACCGCCTCGAGCTCAGCGGCCTCGTACGCACCAGCGCAGCCGCAGTCTGGCCCATCCGCCCGGCAACAACCTGGCGCAAGTTCGGCCCCTGTGCTCGCAAGCACCGTGAGCTGCCGGGCCGCGTCACCATACCGGGACCGCACCGCCTCTTCGAGCTCGCTCAAGGTGCTCCCCCTCTAAGTGATCGAGATCGCAATTGATCGAAGGATGTCGATATGAGGAGTGTCGCAGATCCCATCGATGATTGTCAATGTAAAATGGCAACATGGCGACGATGGAGCTGCCGGTCCGGGAACGGGGCAGGTGCTGCGAGATAGCCGTGCCGGTCGAGTGGGCGAGGGCCCGGGAAGCTGCGGGCTTGCTCAAGGCGCTTGGCGATCCCACCAGGCTGTCAATGGTTCTCTGT
>DATFWQ010000045.1:0-2144 GCA_035259145.1 Candidatus Dormiibacterota bacterium
GACGTGCGTAACCGGCCCAGTATGGCTCGCGAAGCTGTCGTTTCAGGATCTTGCCGCTCGGATTGCGAGGGATCGTATCCACGAAGTCAACCGAACGGGGCCGCTTGAAGCCGGCGAGCCGCTCGCGCGACCAGTCGATCAACTGCTGATCGGTCAGCTCGGTTCCGGGCTTGCGGATCACGATGGCCTTGACAGTCTCACCCCATCGCTCGTCTGGCACACCGATAACAGCCACGTCCGCGACCGCCGGGTGGTCGGCGAGGACACTCTCCAGCTCAGCCGGGTATATGTTCTCCCCACCGGAGACGATCATGTCCTTGATCCTGTCCCGGATGTAGACGAACCCGTCAGCGTCAATGCTGCCGGCGTCGCCCGAGTGGAGCCAGCCCCCACGGATCGCCGCGGCGGTGTCGTCGGGGCGTCCCCAGTAGCCCTCCATGATTCCGACCCCGCGGTAGACCACCTCGCCAATGTGCCCCGGCGGAACCTCGTTGTCCAGCGCATCGACCACCTTGATCTCGGCGCCGAACATGGCCCGTCCGCATGACAGCAGCCGCTCGCCACTGTGATCCTCATGTCGCAGTGACGTGATTGCACCTGTGGTCTCCGTCAGCCCGTAGAGTTGCGTAAAGCGACACTTGAAGACCTCTATGGAGCGCCTGAGGAGCTCCTGGGAGATCGGCGAAGCGCCGTAGAAGATGTTCTGCAGCGAGGAGAAGTCGGCGCTTTCCGCCTCCGGGAGCTGCGTCAGAAACAGCAGCACTGCGGGGACGAGGAAGCCGGAGTTGACCCGCTCCTCGACGATCACCCGCAGCACCTCCTGCGGGATCACCTCGCGCATCACCACCGCCGTCGACCCTGCGGTGAGGACAGCCAGGCCCCAGCCGCAGCCCCCGATGTGATACAGCGGCATCGCGACCAGGCCACGGGCGCCCTCTTTGAGCTCCGGTGCTTCCAGACCAAGCGTGCTGAGCAGCCCGAAGAGGTTCCGGTTGGAGAGCATCGCACCCTTGGGCAGGCCGGTCGTGCCCGAGGTGTAGAGCTGCCAGGTGACAGCTGCTTCGGCATCCCGGTGCGGGTCGGCCCCGTTTCGAGGCAGCTCGCCCAAGCCGAGCACGCGGCAGCTGACCTGGTCAGCCGCGGCGCGGAACTCCTCCCCCACCACCAGGGCCACCGGAGCGGCGTCCCCCACAACCTTGCCGACCTCGCTCGCGGTCAGGCGCCAGTTCACCGGGACGCTCACGGCGCCTGCTTTGTCCAGTGCGAACAGCAGCTCCATGTAGTCGTCGCTGTTCTTGTCCAGGATCGCGACTCGATCGCCTGACCGGACCCCCAGCTCGCCGACCAGCGCCCCGGCCATCGCGGAACTGGAGGCGTCCAGCTCGGCGAACGTCCTCGTGCGCCCCTCGAACCACGTGGCGGCCAGATCCGGGTGGCGGCGCGCGCGCCAGCGCAGCACCTCAGCGACGGTTCTCACGAGGACGAACTGTAGCTCTCTTCTGGCGGCTCGTAAATAACCTCGACCAGTGTCAGGCCGGCGGCGGGCGCAGTCTTCGGGGCCAGGCGGCGGTCGTGAGCCGCCAGGACGGCAGCCAGCCAGCCGGGTTGGCGCCGGCCAAAACCCACTTCGGCAAGACCTCCGGCGACGCTTCGGACCATGCCGCGCAGGAAGCCTTCCCCCACGATGTCAAGCTCGACGAACCGGCCACGACGCTCGACCTGTGCGGCAGCCACGGTGCGAACCCGATCTCCGGGCGGCTCCGAGGCGGAGCAGAAGGTCGTCCAATCGTGCCGGCCGATGAGCGCAGTGGCAGCCTGGGCCATCCGGAGTACGTCGAGCTGGCCGCGGACGTGCCAGCAGCGGGCGCGGTCGAGCGCCGGTCGCGCCTCACGATCCAGGTAGCGGTACCGGTAGCGCCTGCGACGTGCTGAGTAACGCGCATGGAAGCCTTGTGGCGCATCGTCCGCGCGAAGCACCGCCACGTCGGGAGGCAGGTGCGCGTTAAGTGCCGCGGTCAGACGCCGCGCGGACAGGCGTCCGCCGTAGTGGAAGTTGGCGACCTGCCCCTCGGCGTGAGCTCCGGCGTCGGTGCGCCCCGCGGCATAGAGCGTGGGCTGCTCACCGGTCGCTGCGAACACGGCCC
>DATFWQ010000046.1:0-27465 GCA_035259145.1 Candidatus Dormiibacterota bacterium
GCCTCCCGCATACGCTCTCTCACCCTCTGCCCCGCATCCGCGGCCAGGCGGTCGACCAGCTCGCGGCACCAACCCGCAAGCCGGCTGTATTCCGGGTCGGAGTAGGCGTCGATCCACCTGGCGCAACGCTCGTCGGCAGGACGGCCGCGTTCAGCCAGGCGCAGCCCGATCTCGTTGAAGCCCCACATGCAGGGCAGGAGCGCCGCCGCCAGCTCGGCGAAGTCGTTGGTGGCGGCCGTCCGTATCAGGAAGTCGGTGTAGGCGCGGGTGATCGGAGCCATCTCCTCGGTCTCAAGCTCGGCCGCAGTGATCCCGAACTCTGCCGCGTATGCGCGGTGTAGATCCATCTCGGACACCGCGGTCGTCCACAGGAGCTCGGCAAACCAGCGCAGCGTGGTCAGATCGGGCGCCCGCGCTGCGGCAAGGCCGAACAGGCGGCAGTATTCGATGAGGAACCGGTAGTCCTGCCGGACCCACCGCTTGAAACGCGCGATATCGACCGTCCCATCACCGATGCTCCGGACGAAGGAGTGCTCGTGCTGCGCCTCCCAGATGGCAGCGGCAGCCGCGCGCAGCTCAGCGCTGAAGCTCACTCAGGAGTGTGTCCCAGTAGAGGAGCTCGTAACCCTGGAGCAGGCGAGCGGCGCGGCGCACCAGCTTCGGCGGCACACCGCGCTTCAGACCCGCGGTTATGATGGCGGGCGCCCTCTCCTCGAAGGCCGGCGCAGGCTCTGCGAAGAGGTCGAAGAAGCGTACCTGCTCCGTGCTGAGGCCATAGCGGTCGGTGAGGGCACGGCTGAGCCGGCCACAGTTCTCGCCCCAGGCTCGGAAGTTGATCAGGTACGCGGCGGCCACCTCAGCGTCCGAAGCGTACGCCGCAAGCCATGCCGTGAACGCCGCATAAGCGTGTGCCCCGGGCAGCGGCTCGTACTCCTCGAGCTCCACCGACCTCATTCCCAATGCCGACGCAAACGGACCAAGTGCTTCCAAGGCGACCCGCTCGCCTGCCAGCACGTCGAGGAAGAAGTCGCTGCCAAACCGGCTGACCAGGTGTGCGACACTCCGCATGGCGCCGGATATGATGGCGTATTGCTCGCCGGCGAACGGCCGCAGCTGCGAAAGCTCGATCGCGCCTTCCTCGACGGCGGCGACGTACGGGTGGGTGAGCAGCTGCCGGCGCACTGTTGCCAGCTCGGACTCGATCTGGTGGCAGAGAGCCTCTGCCCTCATTCAAACAGGTTAGTGGCCGGAGGCTGGCGGCGCACTTTCAGCACTTCCGACAACCACCGTCCGCTTCTCGGTCGGTGACACAATTGCAGGCCATGCGGATTCAGCTCGCGGTTCACCATAGCGCGTGAGCTGGCTTCTCAATCCTCGCTCCATCGCCCTGGTGGGCGCCACGGAGCATTCACTGTGGTCGGCCGCCCTCCTGAACAATTTCCGCAGCTGCGGCTACACGGGCCAGGTGCACCTGGTTCACCCCCGCAGAACCGAAGCGTTCGGCCTGCGGTGCTTCCCCAAGCTGGAAGCGATCCCTGGCGACGTCGACCACGCCTACGTGATGACCGGCACCTCCGCCGCTCTGGACGTGATCGAGGACTGTGGCCGCAAGGGTATTGGCAACGTGACCATGCTCACGTCCGGCTTCAGAGAGACGGGCACCGACGGAGAGGCGCTCGAGGCGGCCCTCGTAGGCCGCTGCCGGGAGCTCGGCATCCGCCTACAGGGGCCAAACTGCCTTGGCTTCGTCAACTACCACGATCAAGTGCCGGCGTTCGGCCTGGTCCTCGCGCCGCCACTGGAGCCCGGGGCCATCGCTCTGCTGAGTCATAGCGGTGCCATGCTCCTCCAGTTCCACCGGCTGAGCCAGGCGCGGGGAATCGGCCTGGCCTACACCATCTCGATTGGCAACGAGGCCATGCTCGCCGCAGCCGATTTCCTGGAAGAGCTGCTCCAGCGGCCCGAGGTGCGCGTGCTGGGGGCGCTGCTGGAGGGCGTTCGCAACCCCGACCATTTCCTGGACGTGGCTGAGCGAGCCCTGGCGGCCGGTAAGCCGCTCGTCGTGCTCAAGGTCGGCCGCGGCGAGGCCACGTCCCGATCTGTGGCGGCCCATACCGGCTCGCTGGTCGGGGCGGATGCCGTTGTCGACGTTGCCTTCCGGCAACACGGGGTGGTGCGGGTGCGCAGCCTGGAGGAACTGGTCGAGACGTGTGGCCAGTTCGCGGTAGGTGGCTGGCCGGTTGGTCCGCGAACAGCGGTCATCACGACATCCGGCGGCTCGTGCGGGATCATCGCCGACCTGGCCTACGGGACCCGGATCGAGATGCCCGACTTCGGGGCCGAGACGAAGCGTCGGATAGCGGAGATCCTGCCCAATTTCGGCACGCCGCAGAACCCACTCGACACGACCGGCGTGATCGTCGACCAGCCCGACCTGCTCGGCCAGTGCATCGACGCCGTCCTGATAGAGGGCGGCTATGACGCGCTGCTTATCAACTCGGACGTGCCTCGTGATCCGGGCCCAGCCCCCGCGGTCACGGAGCGACGGATCGCCGCACTCGCCGGCGCGCTGGAGCCGGCGCGGATTTTCACGGTCCTGGCCAGCAGCTCCTCCCTCGACCCGGCTCCATACAGCCGCGAGCTGGCGGCCCGGCACCACCTGCACTTCGCGGGCGGCCTCGAGATGGGCGTGCGGACGCTCCACCACGCCATCGGGTACGGGTTGGCACGTGCGGCCGCAGCTCGCCGGCCGGCCCGAGCACCGGCACGTCGCAGGCTCACCCCATTCATGGTGGAGGGATGGAGGGGCACGGTCCCTGAACTCGAGACCAAGCGGATCCTCGAGGAATACGGGATCAACCCGCCTGCCGAGCGCCTGGCCAGGGACGCGGACCAGGCTGCGGCGATCGCCGCTGAGATCGGCTTTCCGGTGGTCCTCAAGGTGCAGTCACCCGACATCGCGCACCGCTCAGACGTGGGCGGGGTGCGCCTCGGTGTCTCGGATGAGGCTTCCGTGCTCGCCTCCTGGGAAGAGGTGCTCGCCACGGTGCGTTCGCGCAGGCCCGATGCACGAATCGACGGCATGCTGGTCGCCGAGCAGCTCGAGCCGGTGGTCGAGCTCATCGCGGGCCTGAAGATGGATGAGGTGTTCGGGCCGGTGGTGGTGGCCGGCGCTGGTGGCATCTTCGTCGAGGTCTTCGACGACGTGGCGCTTCGGCTTCCGCCAATAGACAGCGATGCTGCGCAAGCGATGCTGACGGAGCTTCGGGTCGCCCCGCTCATGTTGGGTGCAAGGGGGCGGCCTGAAGGCGATATAGCGGCCGCTGCGCGTGTCCTGGTGCAGCTGGGTGAGCTGGCGCTGGACCTTGGACCGCGACTGCGTGCGCTCGACATCAATCCGCTGCTGGTGCTGCGACAGGGCCAGGGGGCGCTGGCGGCGGACGCGCTGCTGGTACTTGAGTAGAGGTCGACGGAGCATAGGAAGGAGGACGATTAGAGTGAGGTTCGATGGGAAGGTCGCCCTGGTAACAGGTGGTGGGCGCGGTATCGGAGCGGCCACCTGCGAGCTGTTCGCCCGGGACGGGGCATTAGTGGCTGTGTGCGATCTCGACGAGGCTCCTGCCCGGGAAGTCGCCGGCCCACTCGGGGAGAAGGGTCTGGCCGTGGCCTGTGACGTCTCGCGACGAGACCAGGTCGAGGCCGCGATCCAGAAGACGCTCGATGCGTTCGGCCGCCTTGACGTCCTCGTCTGCTGCGCGGGGATAACGCGCGACAACCTGGTTCACAAGATGACCGACGAGGACTGGGATGGGGTGATCGACACCCACTTGAAGGGCACGTTCCTTTGCGCGCAGTCTGCGCAGCGGGTGATGGTTCCGCAGCGGTACGGAAAGATGGTCTTCCTGTCGTCGACGTCGGCGGACGGCAACCGCGGCCAGACCAACTACTCAACCGCGAAGGCCGGACTTCAGGGTATGGCCCGCACGCTTGCAGTCGAGTTGGGGCCGTTCGGCATCAATGTGAACGCCGTTGCTCCCGGCTTCATCGAGACGCGTATGACCGAGGCGACGGCCCGAAGGATGGGGGTCGCGTGGGAGGACTTCAAAAAAGCTGCCGCCGAGCGAACGCCGCTGCGACGCATCGGCCAGCCGGTCGACATCGCCAACGTGATCGCCTTCTTGTCCAGCGACGAGTCGAGTTTCGTCAGCGGCCAGACGATCTACGTCAAAGGCGGCCCCTAGTCGGGGCCGGCGGGCGTGCCGATGCCGACCCACCTCGTCTGTCTGACCTTCGACTTCGACACGGTCTCACCGTGGATCAACCGGGGCGAGGCGACTCCCACGCCTCTGTCGCGAGGTGAGTTCGGCGTGGTAGGCGCCGACCGCCTGCTGCGACTTCTCCAACGCCGCGGCCTCCGTTCGACCTGGTTCATCCCCGGGCATACGATCGAGACTTACCCGGATGTCTGCGACCGCGTCCATCGCAGCGGCCACGAGGTGGGTCACCATGGCTACCTCCACGAGCCGCCGGCGACGCTTACGCGCGATCAAGAGGCCGCTGTCCTGGATCGCGGCAGCGACTGCATCGGGCGGCTGACCGGCACCGCACCAGCGGGCTACCGCTCGCCGGCCTGGGACCTCTCGCCGCACACCGTCGACCTGCTGCTTGAGCGCGGCTTCAGGTACGACTCCAGCCTGATGGGACACGACCACCGCCCTTACCGCTGCCGGACGAGCGACGTGGTTACGGCCGACGGGCCGATGCGATTCGGACCCGAGACAGAACTCTGGGAGATGCCGATCAGCTGGTCGACTGACGACCACCCCCACTTCGAGCTCGTGCGGCGGCCGGGTGCACCGGTGCAGGGCCTGCGACGGGCCGGGGACGTGCTGGAGAACTGGCTGGACGACTTTCGGTACATGACGCGCGAGGAGGAGCGCGGCCTGCTCACGTACACGATGCACCCGCAGGTGATCGGTCGGGGCCACCGGATGCTGATGCTGGAGCGTCTCATCGACGGGCTGAGCGAGCTGGGTGCGCGGTTTGCGCGACTGGACGAAGCGCTGGAGGTGATGACTACGTGAACGGCATGATCGTATGTCCGCAGCCGGCTGCCGCCGAAGCCGGCCTGGCAGTCCTGCGCCAGGGAGGCAACGCTGTTGACGCCGCCGTCACGACAGCCCTGGTGCAGGGCGTGATCGACCCGATGATGTGCGGGATCGGAGGTTCGGGCGTGATGTTGATTCACCTGGCTGACGCGGGCAGGCAGGAGGTGATCGAGTTCTACGCCCGCGCCGGCTCGGGGGTCCGGGAGGACCAGTGGGAGCACCTGTTCATCCGCGAGGCCGGTGACCGCTACGGCTACGTGCTGCAAGACTGGGTCAACGACTGTGGTTATCAGAGCGTTGGCGTGCCTGGAACCGTGGCGGGCCTGGCTGAAGCTCTCCGTCGACATGGCACCATCTCCTGGGCTCGGGCTCTGCAGCCGGGCATCGAGGCCGCGCGTGCCGGCATGCTGGTGACTGGAAACTTTCGCAACTACCTGATCACTGACTACGGCCCTGACGTGGCGCCCAGCGAGGAGCGCATCAGGTGGACCCCGGAGTCGAGACGTATCTATACGAAGGAGGGCCGGCTCTACTCACTTGGCGAGGTCATCGCCAATCCTGACCTGGCACGGACCTACGAGCGGCTGGCTGATGCCGGCCCGGAGGACTTCTACCAGGGCCAGATCGCCTCGACGATCGCGGCGGACTTCGCCGGCAGCAGCGGCTCTATCAACACTGAGGACCTTTCGGGCTATCGGCCGAGGGTGTGCGAGCCGGTCTCAGGCAGCTACCGCAACCGCCGGTTGGTCACGCCCGGACCGCCGGCGGGCGGGATGACCTTGCTACAGATGCTGAACTACCTCGAGGGCTTTGACCTGGCCGCGGCCGGCTGGCCATCTGCCAGGTCGGCGCGACTGCGAGTAGAGGCGATGGACTGGGCCATGGCCGAGCGCGAGCATCACCTTGCCGATCCCCTGTTCACGCCGGTGCCCGTGACCGAGCTGACCGCCAAGGAATATGCCGCTGCGGCGCGGGCCGCCCACGACAGTCCGACCACGACCCAGGTGTGCGTGGTCGATGCGGCCGGCAACGCAGTCTCCATGACCCACACGCTCGGCTCCTCGAGCGGGGTGGTCACACCTGGCCTCGGGTTCATGTGGAACAACTACTTGAACTGCTTCGACCCCAGGGCTGGCCGCGTCAACTCCCTGGCTCCCGGCAAGACCCGGGTGACGATGATGGTGCCCACCATGGTCATGGCCGGTGACCGGCCCGAGGTCGTTGTCGGCGCCCCGGGTGGCACCCGGATCGTGAATGGTGTCCTTCAGATCCTGCTCAACCTGATCGATCATGGCATGACGCCCCTGGAGGCGGTCAGCGCGCCGAGGGTCGACTTCCAGGGCGAAACCGTCCAGGCCGAGCTGCGGGTGCCCACCTACGTGCTGGCAGCGCTCCGTGAGCGCGGCTTCTCCGTGCGACAGCGGCCCCTGAGCTACGACAGCTACTTCTCACGAGTACAGGTGATCCAGGTAAGTGCCGACGGGGAGCTGATCGGCGCCTCGGACCCGCGCGGCGACGGCGGGATCGCGCTTTCTACATAAGAGGCGTGAGCTCAAGCGATCTGCCGGATGATCAGCGCGTCACCCTGGCCGCCTCCGCCGCACAGAGCTGCGGCGCCAAGCCGGGCGCCCCGGCGGCGGAGCTCGTGAGCAAGCGTCAGCACAAGCCGCGCCCCGCTGGCTCCGATCGGATGACCCAGGGCCACCGCACCACCATTGACATTGACGAGGTCCTCGTCCAGCGCCAGCATCCTGGTGACGTTCAGCGCCACAGCTGCGAAGGCCTCGTTGATCTCGACAAGGTCGAGGTCGTCGGTTTTCAGGCCGGCCTTTTCCAGGCTGCGGGCGAGAGCCAGCGCCGGCACAGTGTGCAGCCACGCGTAGCGTTCCGCGCTCATCCCATACGCGACGATCTCCGCGAGCGGCTGCACCTTCAGCGAGTGCGCCCTCTCGGCCGACATCACGACAACGGCGGCCGCGCCGTCTGAGACCTGGGAGGCGTTGCCGGCTGTGATCGTGCCGTTTGGGCTGAAGGCGGCAGGCAGGCGGCCGAGCCCCTCAGGAGTCGTCTCGGGCCGTACGCCCTCGTCCCGGCTCACGGTCAGTGCGCCGCCCTTCTGCTGCGGAGCGACTACTGGAACCGTCTCCTCGGCCAGCCGGCCCGAATCCCACGCGGCGGCCGCCCGTTGGTGGGAGCGGGCCGCCCACGCATCCTGGTCCTCGCGGCTGATCTCTAGCTCGCGGTTGACGCTGTCGGACGACTCGCCCATGTGCTGGCCTGTGAAGGTCGACCAGAGGCCGTCGTGGACCATGGCGTCCACGAGCTCAGTGTTGCCCATCCTTGCACCGAAGCGGGCCTTGGGCATGAGATACGGCGCTTGTGTCATGGACTCCATGCCGCCGGCCACCACCGATTCCACCTCGCCCGCCCGGATCATCTGGTCTGCCAGGGCGATGGCGTTGAGGCCTGAGAGACAGACCTTGTTGATGGTGATCGCGGGGACCTCGCTTGGCACTCCGCCCTTGATGGCGGCCTGCCTGGCCGTGATCTGCCCGGCGCCCGCCTGGAGCACCTGGCCCATGATCACGTAGTCGACGTCGGGGCCTTCGACGCCGGCTCGCTGGAGGGCAGCGCGGATGGCGGCGCCGCCGAGGTCCACCGCCGGCAGGTCCCTGAAGGCACCACTGAACCTGCCGATCGGAGTACGCGCCCCGGCGACGATCACGGATCGCGCGGTCACAGGCCCATGCTACCTGCGTTCAGCGACCCCGAAGCTGATGTTCCCCTGGTCCGTGGTCACGTTGATGGCGCTGCTGGGGTTTGCGCTGAGGTCTGCGCTCCATGTGCTTGTCAAGGGACCCCCGGTGCGGCTGAAGTGCCAGACCGGGTCGGCCTTCAAGTTTCCGGTGCTGGTCGCGACGATCGCGCGTGCGTCGGTCGGATCCGGGAGGGTGATCGAGACGTTGCTCTGCCGGCCGGCGTCGATATTCAGCGCGTTGGGACCCGGCGCGAGCGAGCCAGAGAAGAGGATGTCCCCTGCCCGCGACTTCACGCTTGCCGTGCCAGACACGGTGACATCGTCGAGCTGGACCGTACCAGGCCCGCCGTCTATGGTCGAGCTGTTGCGCAGCGAGACGTGACGGAGCGTTGTCCCTTGGCGGCCCCGGATGCGAAAGTTGCCGTCCAACCGGCCAACCGTCAGGTTGCCGAAGCACGTGAGTCCAGGTCTGTTCGAGCCGGGACCTGCACCCGCAGCTCGGCGCTGCGGTTGAGCGGCACGATGGGGTTGAGGGAGCTGGTCTCCTGGACGGACACCTCGTTCGCCTCGTGGCTGATGCTCACCCGCGCCTGGTTGACCGCCCACCCGGCTGCGGCGCGCGTAATCGAGCTTGCTGAGTGCTCGTAATCAACGACGATCCGCCCATCGGCACCGGCCTCGACGACGACGTCGCCGTGCTGTACGTCCAGGCGGAGGAGCGGTGCGTCGCCGACGTCGTACGTAGCTGTGCGGCGGACCTGAGCGGTGGTGGCCAACACGCTGCTGGTGCCCGCCAGGACACCGAATACAAGCATCGGAACGGCGACGATTCCAAGGAAAGTGCCGAGGACGCGCGCGTAGACGGGGATCGGGTCCATCAGCAGCCTCCTTCGAGGTCACCGCGACAACCGCTTCGGGGGCTGGGTCCCTGCGGAACGAATCGATAGCCGACCCCCCACACCGTCTGGATGCAGTCCCCGAACGCACCCAGCTTGGCACGCAGCCGCCGGACGTGGGTATCCACAGCCCGGTCGAAGCCTTCGAAGTCCTGGTTCCAGATTCGCTCGAGCAGGAAATCGCGGCTGAACGCCCGGCCGGGGTGGGTGGCGAAAAGCATGAGCAGCTCGTACTCCTTGGGCGTCAGATGCAGCGCCTGCTCGTGCAGGGTAGCGGTGCGGGCGCCGAGGTCGATCCGCAGTGGCCCTTGCACGACGGGAGCCGGCCCGCTCGGAGTTACCCCACTGCTTCGCTGACCCTCGATCGCCACTCGGCGCAGCGCAGCCCGCACCCGTGCCAGAAGCTCGCGCATCGAAAACGGCTTGGGCACGTAATCGTCTGCGCCAACTTCGAGGCCAAGCACCCGATCGACCTCTTCGGTCCTTGCGGTCAGCATGATGATCGGCATCAGGTAGTCCTCGCGCAGACGGCGGCACACAACCAGGCCATCGAGGTCCGGCAGCATCCAGTCCAGGACCACGAGATCGGGCGGGCGCCGCTGGACGCTAGCCAGGGCGGTCCGGCCGTCAAATGCCTGCTCTACGTCGTGCCCCTCCGCTTTGAGATGGTCGCGCAGCAGGTTGTTCATGTCGACCTCGTCCTCCACCACCAGCACAAGAGCCATCGATTACCCCTCGCGCCGGCCTTCGTACCTGGAGAGGGGAGGGGGTGCCGAGGTGGGAGCGACCGGCAGGTGGACTGTGAACCGGCTCCCGCTCCCGACTTCGCTCTCTATGGTGATGGTCCCGCCCATCGCCTCGACCAGGTCCCGGGCTATGGACAGGCCCAATCCGAAGCCCCCGGTGCTGCGTGTCCGTGACGCGTCGGTCCGGTAGAAGCGGTCGAAGACCCGGTCGAGGTCCTCGCGAGGGATGCCGATGCCGGTGTCCGAGACCGTCAGCGCCACTCCGCCAGGGCCGTCGGCCTGGGCTTCGATCGCGACCAGCCCGCCTTCCGGCGTGTAGGAGACGGCGTTGCGGACAAGGTTCATCATCACCTGCGTCAGGCGATCCGCATCCGCGAGGACCAGAGGCGGCTCGGGTTCAGGGATGCGTTCCACAAGCATCACATTGCGCTGAACTCGGGCCATCGGGCCGAGCGCGTCATGCACGTGGCGGACGACCTGTCCGACCGAGACCGGGCCGACCGTAAGTTTGAGCTCCCCGGCCTCGGCTCGGGCCACGGCCAGCAGATCGTCGACCAGTGCGCTCAACCGCTCGGTCTCACGGTCGATCACCTCGAGATAGCGCGCGACCTCCCGGTCGAGCGGCTTGTCGTCGCGCATCGTGAGCGACTCCACGTGTGCCCGGATGCTGGCAATCGGCGTTCGCAGCTCGTGAGAGACGTTGACGATCAGCTCCCGGCGGCTCTGGTCGGCGCGTTCCGCCCTTTTTCGCTCGCTGACCGCGACCAGGCGCGCCTCGGCCAGCTGGCGCCCGGACTCGCTCAGCCCCAGGAGGCGGGCGGCGGCGGCGGCCCAGCCGCGGCCTGCGACGTCGATCATATAGAGCACCCAGGCCAGGACCAGGAAACCGGCCGCGACCAGCAGCCCGAGGGAGACGAGCAGGGCCTGTGGCGTGACGCCGGCAGCGCTCCCCGTGAGCCAGACGAGAGGCCCGGCGAAGTCGATGCTGTTGGGACGGTAGGTCAGCTGGTCGAGCAGGTACCAGACCGGCGCCCCCAGCATCGCGATGCCCCCGCTGATGCCGGCGACTGCCAGCGTCAGCGCGACTACCCCCGCCGGAAACTGGAGCGTCAGGTAGACGATGCTCTTCCAGGTGACCGCGCTGGCCAGGTGGTCGCGGGCCCGCTGCCAGAGCTTGCGGCCTGGCGGCCGAGGGACTGACATCGGTGGGACGTCCGCACCCAACCACCAGCGTGCCAGGTGGCGTTCGAAGACGGCGAAGCCCCAGGCAAAAGCGAAAGTGAGTACGAGGATCGGGATCCCGATCAAGAACGGGGTGGCACTCAAGCCCACGCCCAGGCCGCTCAACAGGACCATCAAGTAGACGGATCCGACCAGCGGCCTCGTCGCAATGAAGGCCGCCGACCGGTACGTCCGGCTGCTGACCATCGGCTTCAAGAACCGACCCACGGGCAGCGAGTCTATGAGGTGCCCGAGGCGAAAGGCGTTCGAATTGGTGTCCGATTCTCGTCAGATCTTGAGCGCACGACGGATCCATGCTTCCTGGGCCGCCACTGCATTGTTCAGGTTCGCACCCACGAAGTCGTGGTCAGCGCCGTCGAACCAGGTCAGCCTGGTGTCGATGCCCTTCTGCTGGAGGGCAGCGTAGGTGACGTTGGTCCACTCCGCCGGAATCGTATGGTCGGACGTTCCCTGGATGATCAGGACCGGTGGCTGGCCGGCCTCGAAATAGGTCCGGGGAGAGAGGTGGCGGTAACCCTCGGGGTTGCTGTCTGGTGTGCCAAGTGCTCCCAGGGACTCCGGCCGCTGCAGCCACCACTTCCGGGCGTTGTCAGCCATGTCGCTGCTGACGGGTCCGTGCAACACCACCGCCTTGACCCGTGGGTCAACGACCATCGCGAGCTGGCTGATGCCACCGCCGTTGCTGTGGCCGATGAAAGCGATCTTGCCAATGTCCGCCTGAGCCAGAGTGTTGAGCGAGCTGACGAGGTCGAGAGCGGTGACGAGCTCACCGACGATCTGCGGCAGGTCCGCCGGCGCCGGCCCCGAGCCGGCATAGCCGGGCCAGTTGGGCGCGACCGAGATGAAGCCGTGCGCTGCCATCGGATCGCCGAAGATCCCGGAGTCCTGACCGATCCAGTAGCGCTCGGGTGGGATGAAGCCGTGGTTCACGACGACGACAGGAAAGGGTCCGTCGCCATCGGGAAGGGAGATGGTGCCCGTCATGGTCTGGCCGCCACTCGGCCAGCTCATGTGGTATTTGGTGAAGCCCGAGCCACGGAACATCACATCGCCAAGCTGGAGCTTGCCGCCAGCATAAGGACGCACGCGAAGGGATTCGATGTAGTACGGCGGCTGCGGGGGAGTGGGGGAGGGGACAGGTGCTTCAGCTGCGGGTGTGGGGCCTGACGCCGGTGGGCTCAGTGCTCCTTGCGAAGAGCGAGTCGGGGTCGAGCGCACGACTGTCGAGCCGCTGGTGCACGCTGCGCCGGTGACGGCGAGTGCCAGGATTCCGGCAAGCCATCGCACGACCGGGACTCTACGCCGGCCGGCCTCGTGGCGGGTTCCATGACGGTTGCTGATGCTCTTCTGAGGATCTGGCTGCTGTAGGGGTCCGCAGTTGAGAACGTCAGTGCGAGGGTCAGTGCCCGGCTGATGGAAAGCCCGGATTTGACAGCTGACGCCCACGACTGTTATCTTCCCACCCGCACTTCGGGTTGACCGCCTGGGTTGACTCTAAGGGGGTAGATTCTTGGTCGTAAGTCGATATGTGACGCACGCAGCCGTCCTGCTGCTGGCGCTCGCACTGTCTGGATATGCGTCCTTAGGCCGCGGCCTCCCTGCTTCGCTGAGCCTGCGACTCGGGGAGGTCAACGCAGAGGGACTTGTGATCGGAGAGGGGGGTCAGGTCGGGAGCGTACAGCTTGGCCGCCTAAGCACCATTGTCAAACCCATAGCGATTCCTACCGACGCGCCGATTTCGCACGTACCGAAGGTCTACGAGGTACAGGACGGCGAGTCGCTGAAAGACCTCGCCACTCGGTTCCACGTGTCAGTCGAGGACATCCGGTGGTCCAACTTCTCGGACCTCAAGAACACTGCCAAGGATGTGGTCAAAGGCCAGAAACTGCTCGTCCCGCCGGTGGACGGCGTCGTGGTCACCACGCAGCAGGGTGACACTCCGATCAGCCTCGGCAACACATACCACGTGTCTCCGGCGGCAATCGTGGACTTCAACTACCTTCGCTCATCCGACCAGGACCCACTCATGCCCAACTCGCAGTTGGTCATACCCGGCGGCAAGGGACCTGACCTCGAGCGGCCACTCGTGCGGAATACGTACGGCACGACTGTTCGGACGGCCGGCTACACGATCGGCCCCTTCACCGGGTCGTACACGGTTGCTCCAGGCAATCGCTTCCCGTATGGCTACTGCACCTGGTACGTCTACAACCGGCGGCAGGTGCCGTGGCTGGGAAATGCATGGGAGTGGTTTGCTCAGGCTCAGGCGGCCGGCTGGGCGACCGGTCAGACGCCGAAGCCTGGTGCGATCCAGGTGACCTGGGAGAGCGGATTCGGCCACGTTGCGTATGTCGAGTCGGTCAATGCCGACGGGTCCTGGACGGTGTCCGAGATGAACTTCCGAGGCTGGGCCATCGTCGACATGAGGACGATCAAGCCTGGCGGCGTGCCGCTGATCGGATTCATCCTCTAGAGGGCGGCCCCTACCAGGCTGCGACCACTGGCCAGGAAGGCGAGCACCGCCGCGGTTGCCGCAGCCAGCGTCAAGCGGAAGGACAGTTTGGGCCGGTCCAAGAGCGCGGTGGTGACGATGCCGGCAGCCAGGATCGCTGCGAGCGCCACGCCGGCGAGCTGGATGGGGCCTGGAGAGCCGGGCCCCAGCGCGACAGTAGCGTTGGCTCCGAGGAGGAGAAGTGCGGCCGCGGCGCCGGACGCGCGCTGGCCGATCGCCTGCGGGAGGCCGAGGACGCCCAGGCGGCGGTCGGCTGGAATATCCGGAAGCGCCTGGGTGAAATGGCCACCGGCACCGATCAGCGCACCCGCTACAGGCGCCCAGATGGCTGGCCACCGAGGGCCGGGCAGGCTGAGCGCGACGGCCGTCGGGAGCAGCCCGAATGCCACGGTATACGGCAAAAAGCTGAGCAGGGTTGACTTGAGGCCCAGGTTGTAGGCCATTGCGAAGGCAATTGCAGTCAGGTGGGCGACGGTGAAGCCGATGCCGGAGGCCAGCGAGAGGGGGACGCTGGCGACGAGGGCCACCAGGGCAGCTGTACGGAGCGTTGTGGGCCGCAGCCGGGAGCTGCCGGGGCCATCACCGGCAGCCCGGGCTCGGGCCAGCGGTTTGTCCAGCCTCTGAGCCGCCTGATCGAGGTCGCGGTCAACGTAGTCGTTGGTCCAACCCACGGCGCACTGGCCCGCGAGAACGGCGGCTGCCACCCACCCGGCACCCCAGCCGCGACCCGCCCTGAGCACGAGCAGGCTGGTCAGGAGGGTCACCACCGCCGCCGGCTCTGGGTGACAGGCCAGGAGGAGATCCACCACCAAAGGTCTGGCTCGGGCGTCTCCCGCGTATGGACCTGTGGGCACCGCCCATCTATGTTCGCACCGCCTCAGCATTGGTCGGTGGCCGCGTTGGGTACGATAGTTGCGCTTCTAACCAGGCACCGGCGCTTCAGCTGCCGGCGAGCGCCGTGGGTCGGCAAAGGGCATGTGGCGAGCCCAACGGTCTGTAAAACCGCCGCGAAAGCTGTGGGGGTTCGACTCCCTCCCGGCCCACTCGTATTCGAAATCAACCCCCCAGCGGGAACAGAATAAGAACCCCCAAAGCAGCTGCAACTGGTCGTCCCGCGCCGCAGCCGGCGCGGCCTGCTGCTGGGCTCGGCCTTCGTGCAGTGGCATTGAGCTGCTGTCCGAATCTGTTGACCGGCGGCTGGCCAGTGCGGTCCCGTCAGGAGATTCTCCGCGCCCTCGTCCCTCTCCCCTCCGACCGCAGCTGACAGCGATCTGTGATCGGTCCGACAGCGAACGCGAGCAGGCTCCGAGTCATGAGCGACGCGATCGAGGCCAGGGGCCTCGTCAAGCGATTCGGGAGGACCACCGCACTCGCGGGCATCGACCTGACCGTGCGCGCCGGCGAGGTCCACGGCTTCCTCGGGCCGAACGGCGCCGGCAAGACCACGACCGTCCGGATCCTCCTGGGCCTGCTCCGGGCGGATGCCGGATCGGTCAGCGTGCTCGGCGGCGATCCCTGGCGAGACGTCACCGAGCCCCACCGCCGCCTGGCCTATGTCCCCGGCGACGTCAACCTCTGGCCGGGGCTGTCGGGCGGCGAAACCATCGACCTGCTGGGCCGGCTGCGCGGCGGCCTGGACCGGCGCCGCCGGGCCGAGCTCCTGGAGCGCTTCGAGCTCGATCCCCGCAAGAAGGGCCGCACCTACTCCAAGGGCAACCGCCAAAAGGTGGCCCTGGTCGCGGCGCTGGCTTCGAACGTGGACCTGCTGCTGCTCGACGAGCCGACCTCCGGTCTGGACCCTGTGATGGCGGAGGTCTTCCGATCGCCGCTACCTCTCCAGAAGGTCAGCCGCTCCAACCAGGGCACGTGCCTGAACCACCGGGTTCTGGTCAAGCCCCGGTCAGCACGTCGACGTGGGGGACATCCTGGCCGACGGCCCTGCGATCGAGAACGGCGAGATGGCGCTCGGCCGCAACGTGCTGGTGGCGTTCATGCCCTGGGAGGGCTACAACTTCGAGGACGCCATCCTGCACTCGCAGGACATCGTCAAGGACGGCAAGCACACCTCGATCCACATCGACGAGTTCGAGATCGAGGCCCGGGACACCAAGCTGGGTCCCGAGGAGATCACCCGCGACATCGCCAACGTGGCCGACCACGCGCCGCGCGACTTGGACGAGCGCGGGATCATCTACATCGGCGCCGAGGTGATGCCGGGCGACATCAAAGGTGATCGGGGCGCTGGTCGAGGAGATGCCTCTCAGCACTCGCAGCGCCCGTTCCTCGAAGCCGCCCAGCAGCCCGGTTCGAACTTGACATTTATCTGCATACAGTTAAACTGGGCAGATAGTTTACCAGTTAACCATCAGCGTTGTGGAGGGGTCCGATGGCTGACTCCCTGGTTCTCGTCACCGGCGCGACAGGCATTGTGGGCACGGCGGTGCTCGCCGACCTCAAAGGCAAGCCAGGTATCAAGCTCCGGGCACTCGTCCGCAATCCCGACAAGGCAGCGACTCTGGTCAAGGAGGGGTACGAGGCGGTCCTCGGCGACCTCGAGGAACCGGACACCCTGCCGCAGGGTTCGACGGCGTGGATGTCCTGTTCCTGCTTACGCCCGCCTCCGCGCTCGAGCCCTCGATGGGCTCGAACGCTGTCACGGCGGCAAGGCATGCAGGTGTGAAGCAGATCGTCCTCAACTCGGCGATCAAGGCAGCGCACGACGCTCCAAACCGAAACGGCCGCCTGCACGCGCAGGTCGAGGATGCGGTGAAGGCGTCCGGCATTCCCTGGACGATCCTGAAGCTCCACTACTACATGCAGAACCTGCTCAGCTCGGCGAGCTCTGTCGCGTCTGAGGGATGCTGTAGATGAACTTGGGTGAGGGCCGCGTAGGAACGATCGACGGTCGTGACGTCGGCCTTTTCGCCGCCCGCGTCATCGAGCAACCGAAGCGGCAGGGGGCGACTTCACGACCGACGACTTCAAGCGGGTCGCTGGACGCGAGCCGTGCTCGTTCAAACAGTTCGCGACTGATTTCGCCGCCGCTTTCGGCGGGTCCCGGGTTCCGGCCACACATCCCTAGGAGGCAGCTGATGTCGAACGAGTTCTTCGCCCTCGACAAAGAGGGCGGTGACCCGATCTGGTACCTGCAGATCCTCATGACCATCAAGGCGAGCGGCGACAAGACGGGTGGCGCGCTGGGGCTGCTTGACTTCAAGACGCCCGCCGGCCAGACGCCGCTCCACGTCCACCACAAGGAGGACGAGGGCTGGTACCTGCTGAACGGCCGGGTGACGTGCACGTGCGGCGACGAGACGGCGGTGATCGAGCCCGGCGGGTTCATCTGGCTGCCGCGCGACATCCCCCACCGCTTGCGCTTCGAGACCGAGGCCCACCTGCTGCAGATCGCGATCCCCGCCGGACTCGAGGTCTTCCACAAGAAGATGGGCCAGCCGGCGCCGAGCCTCGAGCTGCCGCCCCCGGGCCAGGAGCTTGACAAGGAGAAGTACGTCCGGCTCGCGGCCGAGCACGGCCTCGAGATCATTCAGCTCCCGCAGTGGGACGCCAACAAGGAGGGCGCCAAGCGATGACCGTTCTCGAGTACGACACCTTCACCTCGGGTGTGCTCGACCCGAGCAAGTGGGTGGCGCTGCAGCTGCCGACGCCCGACGGCACCATGTGGTCCTACGGCGATCCGCAGGCTGAGGTCGAGGCCCACGGCGGCACCGTCTCGATCACCGTCAACCCATTCCGCCTGAAGCACGACGCCGTGCACATGCTGGACGACCCGAAGCATCTGCTGGTCACGCCGCAGCCGATTCCCATCCCCGCGAGCGGCGCGAAGATCACGGCCGAGATGGCCGCCGAGAACTACAACGGCAACCCGGACGACATCACCGACGGCTGGATCGGCTTGGTGGTCGGCGACTTCTCGACCGGGATGATCTTCGACTGGATGCTCAGCGGCACCCGCGTCGGCGCCCTTTACGAGCGCCTGCCCATTCCGGGCGTGACGCCCGAGGGTGGCTCGTTCAGCTATCTCGTGCAGTCGCCATTCGTGTCCATCAACAAGCCTGGTGAGTTTCGTTCGTGCGAGATCGCGCTCAGTCCGAAGGCGCGTACCGCGCAGTGGACGGTGGACGGCAAGTCCTTCTACAAGACATCCGACATCCCTGTAGAGGTGCAGTCGGTGACCCTTGGCCTCATCGTCTGCACCCTCAAGCCCACCGGCCCGCACGGCAGCACGTCCGTGCATGGCCAGGGCGCGAAGGGCAGCTGGCGCCACCTGAAGGTGACGAGCGGATAAGACTCAGGCCGATTCCAGCGCCGAGAAGAGCTGCAAGGCGGTGCGCACCAATGTGGCTTCGCGCTCGGGCGCGATCTGCGCCATGAGCGCGAGCGCGGCGCGCGACGAGTGCCGCGCTACCAGTGCGGCCGCCTTGCTCGCATTCTTCGCCCTGCACGCGCGCAGGATGGCCTCGTGCTCCTCGGTCAGCCTCAATCCGCCGGCGATCTCCTCGGTCTGGAACATGCGGCGCAGCCGCTCGGCGCGGTCGAAGTAGGTGGAGAGGGTGCGCGCGAACTCGCGGCCGGCCTCGGGGACGAGGGCGCGATGGAACCGTCGGTGGGCGCGGGCCCACACGTCGGCATTCACGTCCGCAGCGTGCTTGCGCATCTCGACCACTGCCTCGGCGAGCTCTGCGATCTTCGCGCGGTCCAGCGCGGGGACGGTGACCAGCATGCCCGCGCCCTCCATCAGCACGCGCACGCCGTACACCGTGTCGATGTCGCCAACGTCGAGCGCGGTGACGCGCGTGCGCCGGCCGTGGTCCGCCTCGACGATGCCTTCGGCCTGCAGCATCTTCATCGCCTCGCGCAGCGGCGTCCGGCTCACGCCAAGCCGCTCCGCGAGCTCGACCTGCGAGAGGCTCGCGCCGTTGGGGATGACGCCGTCGAGGATGAGGCGCCGCAGGTGCTCGTGCAGCGAGCCGTTGCGCTGGTACGGCTTGACTGCGCTGAGCGAGACGCTGGAGCGGCGACGGCGTTGCGTCGGCATTCAGGTCAGTGTATGCAGTTAGTGACGAAGCGCAGGATCGACGTGCACTGCCATCCGAACACCGCGGAATGGTTTGTGGCCATCGCTCCCTACGTGGAAGCCCTGCGCGCCTACTGGCATCGGCCCTGGGAGCCACTGAGCGAGCAGCAGGTCATCGACGAGCTGAAGCGCGCGGAGGTCGAGGTGCTGCTCGTCGCCTTCGACACCGAGACCATCACCGGCTGCCCGCCGTGCAGCAACGACTACGTGGCGGCGGTGCGCGACCGCCACCCCGACGTCGTGCTTAACGCCTGGGCTTCGGTCGATCCGTGGAAGGGCGAGCAGGCGATCCGCGAGGCCGAGCACGCGATCAAGGACCTGGGCCTGATCGGCTTCCACTTCCATCCCATCTGCGGCGATTTCGCGGTCGACGATCCCAAGTTAAGGCCGCTATTCGAGACAATCGACGAGCTGGGCGTGCCGGTACTGGTCGACGCGGGGACGACGGGCATGGGCGCGGGCTCGCCCGGCGGCCTGGGGCGGCGGCTGCGGCGGTCGCACCCCCTAGCGATCGACGACCTTGCGGCGGCCTTCCCCAACCTCAAGATCATCGCCGCGCATCCGGGATGGCCGTGGGCTGACGAGCTGCTGATGACCGTGCTGCACAAGGGCAATGTCTTCTGGGAGACGTCCGGCTGGGGACCTGTGTACTTTCCTGAGTCGCTGAAGCACGACATCCCGCGCAGGCTCAAGGACAAGATCATGTTCGGCAGCGACTACCCGAGCCTCACGCACCAGCGGCTCTTCGATGGCTGGTCGAAGCTCGGCTACAGCGACGAGGTGCTGGACAAGGTGTTCCGCGCCAACGCCGAGCGCATCCTTAGTCTCGAGCCGGCAAGGAGGACCCCATGATCAGTGCGATCGGACATGTCGCGCTCCAGGTGCCGAAGCTGGAGGACTCTGTGCGCTGGGCCACCACCGTGATGGGCCTGCGCGAGGTCGTGCGCGAAGGCAACACGTCGTATCTCACTCACGGCGGCGCGCATCACTCGCTGATCTACATCGAAGCCGAGGAAGGCGCGCTCGAGCACATCTCGCTCGAGGGCCGTGACGATGCTGCCCTGCACGAGCTCAACAACCGCCTGGCCACGCACGGTGTCAAGACCGTCGACCACGAGCGCGAGCCCGCCGTCAAGGAGTCGATCCGCTTCGAGGGACCAGACGGCCACCTCTTCGAGGTCTACAGCGGCCTGGCCCAGGATCAGCCGCGGCACACCGGCCGCGGGGTGCAGCCGCGCCGGTTTGGCCATCCCATGCTCAAATCCGAGCATCCACGCGAGACGCAAGAGTTCATCGAGGAGGTGCTGGGCTTCCGACTGTCCGACGACGTCGGCGAGGGCACGCTGCTCTTCCTTCGCTGCAACGCCGACCACCATGGCATCGGCATCACGAAGGGCGGAGAGGGGCTGCACCACTACGCCTGGGAAGTCGAGAACCTCGGCCAGCTCGGCCTGCTCGGCGACGTGCTCGAGAAAAACGGCGGGCGCTTCCTCTGGGGGCCCGGCCGCCACGGGGCCGGCGGCAACCTCTTCACCTACCACCTCGACCCGGCCGGCTGCGTGGTCGAGTACTACGCCGACCTGATCAAGATCTACAACGAGGCCAACTACCGGCCTGGGAAGTGGGATATGTCCGACTACCGGTTCGCCAACCTATGGGGCCCGGGGATTCCCGGCCACGAGTTCTTCGACGCCGGCGCCAAGCTTTCCGCGAAGAGGATCAGTGCGAAGAAGTGAGACCCTGGAGCCTCGTTTCGTACCGAGGTCGCGATGGTGAGAGCCGGGCCGGCGCGCTCGACGGCGATCGAGTGGTCGAGCTGCCCGTCAAGGCGAGCGGGGTGCTCGAGCTCGTCGAGCGCTGGGACCGGGTCGAGCCAGCGCTGCGCGAGTTCGACCCAGGCGGCGCTCGCGCGGTGGACTGGGCGGAGCTCGAGCTGCCGCTCCGCTATCCGCGAAAGGTGCTGTGTTCGGGCACGAACTACTACGCGCACATGCGCGAGATGAAGGTGAATCGCGACCCTGCCGCCCGTCCCTATTTCTTCCTCAAGCCTCCGACCACGTCTCTCATCGGTCCGGGCGAAGCCATCGTCGTGCCCACCGATCCGTCCGCGAAGGTCGACTGGGAGGCGGAGCTCGCGGTCGTCATCGGGCGCCGGGCCTGGCATGTCCCAGAGTCGGAGGCGCTAGCCTACGTGGCCGGCTATTCCGCGATCAACGACGTCTCGTTGCGTGGACCGCACCGCGTGCAGCACCCGATCGGCGAGCCGTTTCAATGGGACTGGCTGGCTTCGAAAGGCGCCGACCGCTCGACGCCTCTGGGTCCCGGGATTCGTCCCGCATTCCTGGTCGACGACCCTCAGGACCTCGAGGTGCGGCTTTGGGTCAACGGCGACCTCAAGCAAAAAGCCAATACCTCGGACATGATCGACAGCGTCGCTGCGCTGATCGCGGCGGCCAGTGACATCCTGACCCTCGAACCTGGCGACGTCGTCGCCACCGGCACGCCCGACGGCGTCGGACTGCCGCGCGGCGAATTCCTCCGCCCGGGCGACCTGGTCGAGATGGAAGTCGGCGGCTTTGGCTGGCTCTCCAACCCAGTGGTGGTCGAAGGGTCATGAAGGCCGCCGTCATACGCGAGTTCGGGCCGGCGGAGGTGCTGCAGATCGAGGACGCGCCGGCGCCGAACCCGGCGGCGGGAGAGGTTCTCGTTCGCGTCCGTGCGGTGCGCGTGGGCGGCCTCCTCGACATTGGAACTCGCGCCGGCAGAAACCCGTTCGCGCGACTCACCTTCCCACACATCCTCGGCGCGGACTTCGCCGGTGACGTGGCCGAGGTGGGGGAGGGAGTTACCGGTTTGAGCGCCGGCGATCGTGTCGCGGTCTCGCCTTTCGTCGCGTGTGGGCGGTGCCCAGCGTGCCTCTCCGGGCCGGATTACGGATGTTCCAACGCTCAGCTGATCGGCGTCCACCGGCCCGGCTCCTACGCCGAGCTCGTTGCGGTCCCCGCGAAGGTCGTCCGCCGCATCCCGTCATCACTCAGCTACGAACAGGCAGCCGCGCTCGCCTTGAGCGGGCCTGTCGCGTTCACGCAATTTTCGGTCGCGGGCTTGAAGGCGGACGACTGGGTGCTCGTCACCGCCGCCGCTTCTGGCCTGGGCCTCGTCACGGCGTTGGTCGCCAAGGCACTGGGTGCCAGGGTGATCGCCACCTCGCGCAAGGACTGGAAACGCGACGTGCTGGGCGAGCGCGGGTTTGAGGCGGTGCTCGACACCGACGACGACGGGTTCGTCAACCGGGTCGGCGAGCTGACAGGCGGCCTGGGAGTCGCAATCGCGGTTGATAACACTTCGTCGGCGACGATGTTCCCGAAGGTCCAGGCCGCCATGGGACGCCTCGGCATCCTCGTGTGCTCGGGCGCCCAGGTCGCGGAGCCCGTCCGGCTCGACCTGCGTTCGCTCTACCTGAAGAGCCAGTCCGTCATCGGCATCCGCACCCACACGCAGGCCGCGCTCGATGGTTTCTGGCGCCTCGCGGAGAACGGGCTGAAAACGCTGGTCGACAGGACATTTCCACTGAACGAGGTCGCGGCCGCTCATCGCTACGTGGAAGCGGAGCAGAACTTCGGGCGGGTGGTGCTTACGCTCTAGTCTCGGCCTCTTCGGCGAGTCGCTTGGTCAGCACGTTCTTGGCCACCTTGCCGAACTTTGAAAGCGGCAGTTCGTCAGTAAGCTCCAGCCGTTCCGGCAGCTTGAACCTCGCGAGCCCTCTGTCCGTCAAGAAAGCCGTCAGCTCGGCCAGCGTCGGCGTGTGTCCAGGCCTTGGAATGACAAACGCGCACAGGCGCTCGCCGAGCACCGGGTCAGGCATGGGGACGCACGCCACATTCAAAACGGCGGGATGCGAGAGGATCAGGTTCTCGATCTCCTCGGCACTGATCTTCTCTCCACCGCGGTTGATCAGGTCCTTCTTGCGACCTTCAACGATGTAGTTGCCGGATGGATGGCGACGCATCAGGTCGCCTGAGCAGTAGAAGCCGTCGGGTGTGAACGTGTGCGCGTTGTACCCCGGCACACCGTAGTAACCGCGCAAGGTATACGGCCCACGCACAAGCAGCTCCCCAACCTCGCCATCCGGGACGGGATTGCGGTCTTCGTCGACCATCAGGATCTCGTCGTCTTCGCACACCGGCCTGCCCGCAGTCTCGTAACGAACATCGTCTGGGTCGTCCAGGCGCACGAACATCAGGAGGCCCTCGGCCATCCCGAACACTTCCTGCACGCATGCATTGGGGAACATCGACTCGGCCCGACGCTTGACTTCCGGCTGCAGCTTCTGGCCGCCGGTGTTGATGACACGCACGGAGCGAAGGTCGAAGTCATGGATCGAAGGCGCGTTGATGTAGCGGATAAGCAGGGCGGGCACCAGCTCGAGGTGCGTGACGCGCTCTCGCTCGATCAGTGGAAAGACCTCGTCCGCGCGCGGCGACTCGTTGAGCACCGCGCGCGCGCCCTTCCAGAAGAATCCGCTCAAGCCAGGGCAAGCCAGTGGGAAGTTGTGGGCGATGGGAAGCACGACGAGCAGGCAGTCGCCGGGATGGATGTCGTTGACCGCGACCGCGGCTTTGGTGTTGTAGACGTAGTCGTTGTTGGTGCGTGGGATCAGCTTCGGCACCCCGGTGGTGCCACCGGAAAGCTGGAATATGCACGGCTCGTCGGGATCTACGTCGACAGCATCGAGCACGGCGGGCTCGACACCCGGGTTTAGCCCGAGCAGCTCACGGATCTTCTTTACGCCAAGGACCGTGTGCACCCGCGGATGCGCGTCGCGGATCGATTCGACCAGGGGCGCCGTTTCGAAGTCGCCGAACTGCTCGCTCACGGCGTAGCCGGTGGCCTCAGAGAGCTCGAAGAAGGCGTTGATCTCGTTCCAGCGATGTCCGGCCAGGGCCATGATCGGGATCGCTCCGACACGCTCCAGCGCGAAGTAGAGGTAGACGAACTCAGGAATGTTCGGCAGCTGCACGACCCAGCGGTCCAGAGGCTTGACCCCAAGCCTCAGCAGGTGCAGGGCAAGCCGCTCGACTCGCTCCTTCAGCTGGGAATAGGTGACGCGTGCCTCGCCGCTGATGAGCGCGACGCGATGGCCGTGGGAGGCGAATACACCGTCGTAGAACCGGCCGAGCGGGACGTCTTCCCAGTAGCCGCATGCGCGATAGCGGGCCGCGAACTCCGGCGGGAATGGCGTGACACCCGCCAGTTTGCTCAATCGGGGATCGCCATCTCCTCGACCTGCGAGGCGATGTGCAGCTGCAGGCGACCGAGGAGCGAGATGAGCTGCTCCTTCTCGTCCACGCCGAGCACGGAGGCCATCGCGCGCTCGGCCGTGAAATGCTCGGGCAGCAGCGAGTCAAGCAACCTGCGACCCGCGGGGGTGATCGCGATCAGCGCCCTGCGCCCGTCGACTCCGCTCTTGCCCCGCCTGATGAGGCCCTTGACCTCCAGAGCGTCGAGGATCGCGGTCACTGCGGCCCGCGTGACGAGAAGGCGATCGGCGATCTCGTGCGGATTCACGCCTTCTGGCGCCTGGCGGAGGATGACAAGGGCGTTGAAACCCGACAACGACAGGCCGTAGCGGCGGAAGCGGCGGCTCAGCGCGGTCGTGACGAGGCTGTCGGTGCGGATGAGGTTGATCAGGACCTCGGTGGCCCCGCGGTCCATCTGCGGAAACTCCCGCTGCAACGACGAGGAAGCGCGGACCGGGGCGTGAAAGTTACGCCTTCGCATGCCGGAGATATAGTACACTATTTAACTACTTTGGATCTGCGCTGGAACGGCCGCAGTCTCGGCTTCACGTGTCACACCGGCGATCTCTCCTGGGACGAGCTGATCGCCTGGGTGCAGGCGGGGGAGCGGCTCGGCTACTCGGCGTTCTGCACGACCGAGGAGTCGGGCAAGGACGCGTTCGCCGTGCTAGCGGTGCTCGGGCGAGAGACGCAGACGATCCACCTCGGCACCGCCATCGTCAATTTCTATTCGCGCACTCCCACGTTGCTGGCCATGAGCGCGCGCAGCATCTACGACCTTTCGAACGGACGCTTCGGCCCGTTCGGCCTTGGCGCCGGCGGCATCGGTTTCATGCAGCGGGGCCACGGCATCGTGACCGAGAAGCCGCTGGCCCGCGCCAGAGAAACCGTCGCGATAGTGCGTGGCCTTCTAACTCAGAGGAAGTTCTCTTACGACGGCCAGTGGTTCAGACCGCGCGACTTTCACCTGCGAGAAGGGCCGATCGGCGAGGACGGGCCGCCGATCTGGCTCGCTGGGCTCGGGCCCAAGATGGTCGCTACAGCGGCCGAGGTTGCCGATGGGGTGATCGCCAACTGGCTGACGGAGGAATCGCTGGCGGAGTATCAAGGCCTGATCCAGCAGGGCGCCGAGTCCGCGGGGCGCGACAAGTCGGAGATCCAGGTCGCGACCCTGCTGATGAGCTGCGTAGACCCCACCGACGACGCCGCGGTGTTCGCGGCGCGTCGAGGCATCGCTTTTTACTGCGCCTCCGAGCACTACCTGCACATCGCGGACATCTGCGGCCTCGGCGCGGACGCCCGAAAGGTCAAGGTCGCGTGGGAAGACCGGGACTTCGATCGGGCGACCGATCTCGTCTCCGACGGGTTGCTCGAGAAGTTTTGCCTGGTGGGCACGCCATCGGACAACGCGCGCCGAATGCAGTGGCTGTTCGACAACTCCGTTTACCCGATCGTGTACCCACTGCCGCGCCGAGATCGCATGGTCGAAGACCATCACAGCGTCCTCGAGCGGGCGGTTAGTTGGACCAAGGTATTGGGCCCAACTCTAGTCGAGGGTTAGTCCGTACCCGAACTCCAAAGCGCTTCCAGAAGAATTCCAGGAGAAATAACGATCCATAGCTTCGGATCACAGCCGGATCACGCATTCCCGGAACTGAGCGGAAGCTGGAGGTCAAGTGCGGACACGACGCGACCGCCGTTTGAGTTCGCAAGGACCGTGGCGGAACCGGCGGGATTCTTGATGACACGGCGTCGAGAGGCGAGACGAGTTCTGCCCTGGGAGCTGGTCGAGAAGGAGTACAGGTTCGAGGGGCCGGCCGGCCGGATCACACTGAGTGACCTGTTCGACGGGCGCAGCCAGCTGGTTGTCTACCACGCGATGTTCAACCCCGACATGGCGACACCGGAGACTACGTGGACGACCGACGCCGCCTGCAAGATCTGCTCGTGGTGGATCGACAACTTCGACGGAATCGCCGTTCACCTCAACCACCGCGACGTAACCATTCTGGCCGCCTCTCGCGCGCCTTACTCAAAGATTGCGGCGTACAAGCAGCGCATGGGCTGGATGATTCCATGGGTCTCCGCTGAGTCCGACTTCAACTTCGACTACGGCGTGTCATTCACGCCCGAAGACCTCGAGTCGGGCGAGGCGACTTACAACTACGGCAGCGCTAACTACGCCTTTTGCCACCGAGTCCGCGGGGATCAGCGTCTTTCTAAAGGACGCCCAGGGCAAGATCTACCACACGTACTCGACCTACGGCCGCGGTCTGGACATGCTCAACGTCGCATACCACTACCTCGACCGCGTTCCGAAGGGTCCAGCCGAGGAAACAACGCCCGCCATCCTGTGGTTGCGCCGACACGACGAGTACGGCGACAGGCCGCTCGCGACTGCGTGATTCACACGGTTCCATCCAGAGCGTTCACGCTCATGCTGCGCGAGCTGCCCGCCTTCACCAATCCTGACGCGTTGTGCGAGACCTTGGGGTTCTGCTCATCCGCCGCTTCGATCTCGACCCACAGCAGGTCAGCCATGCGCACTTGCCGTCGGCCACACCTTTGGCGTGATACGCAGGACCACTGGCCTTCCGTCGTGGGTTGAGGTACAGGCTGCCATCGGCCCCGATCTGCATCCAAGCCATGGCGCGGAAGTCGTTGGCGTAGAGAAACAGGAAGCGCCGAACGCGGCGCTCCGGATCGGGCAGCAACAGGGTGGCCAGACGGCGGTCGGACGGCGGTCGGGCATGGTGAGAAGCTGGATCGGCATCTTCAGCTACGGCCCTCCGTCCTGGACTCGAACCATCCGACCCCCTGAACGGTGCCGAGTTCGCTGCCCTCTTGTCGTCAGCCGTAGCCCAGCACGCGACTCTAGCCGTCGCCGGTTCGGCCTCCGGAGTCTGCAATGTCGATCGGGAAAGCCCGGACGGAGGCGGCGGGGTTCCTATTTTGTAACCCCGGGTCCACTTGTATTCGAAATCACGCATCGAAGGATCGGCCGGCACCGTAAGCCCGCCTGTGTCACCGGCGCCTGCCCGTCGATCGCCGGCGTCTCGCCTGGCCAGGCGGCACCAGTGCGCGGTTGGCCACCAGCAGGATGAGCAGGTCGCTGAGGGCGATCGCGGCGCTGCCCGCGGGCGCGACGACGCCGGGACCTCTCACGGCGCTGGATGTGGCCTCAGCCAGGATGCATCCATCAACGCCCGTACGTCGACCTCAGGGGCAGAATCAAGTTCCGGCGTGCGCCTCCGAGCCGGCCGGCGGGGCGTTGCGAGAGCAGCGAGCGCGATCCAGTGGTGGCTGGTGTTCGTGAAACGCAACGGCGAACCACAGGTCTGGAGCTCGCTGACGGCCGCGCTCAGGATGGCCCTCGACCGAGCCGGCCTGCCGCAAATCCGGGTCCAGGACCTCCGCGACACCGCCGCGACCGTACTGCTCGACGCGGGAGCCCACCCAAAGGCGTAGCTCAAGCGCCGGTCCATCCTATGGACGGGCTCGGTGGTCAGCGGCGCGTGGCAAGGGCGCTCCGCAAGCTTTCGATCTTGTCCGGGTCGATGCTGTAGTAGGCCCAGCTCCCTCGCTGCTCGCGGCGGAGCAAGCCCGCGTCGTACAGCACCTTGAGGTGGTGGCTGACGGTGGGCTGGGAGAGCCCGAGCGGACCCGTGAACTGCGCCTGGCAGACCTCGCCGCTGGGATGGTTGGCGATGAGGTTCAGGATGCGCAGCCGGGCGGGATCGGCCACGACCCTGAGCGCCGCCGCCATCCGCTCCGCGCTCTGCTGGTCGAGCAGGTCGAAGAAGACCAG
>DATFWQ010000047.1:0-3805 GCA_035259145.1 Candidatus Dormiibacterota bacterium
CGCGGAGTGGTCGTCCTGGCTGCCGGCACCATCGAGAGCACCCGGCTCGCACTTGAGTCATTCGCGGGAACCATCGGTTACGACCTGATCGGCACCAACCTGATCGGTCACATGCGCTCGAACTACACCTTCCGGCTCCCCCGAGCCGCGGTTGGCCTTCCACCGAGCGCAGACCTGCAAGCTTCAGCCCTGTTCGTGAAGTGCCGCGCGAAGCACCCGGACGGCAGTCTCAGCCACTTCCACCTTCAGATCACTGCTGCCGGCCTCAAGGGCATCGGAACCAATTCCGAGGCCGAGCTCTTCCAGAAGATCCCAGACATCGACACAGTCGACAACTTCCGCCAGACCAACAAGGACAGCATCGTCATGACCGTGCGGGGAGTCGCCGAGCTGCAGCCCGGCAACCCGCAGAACCGGATCGTCCTGGGCCGCGAGCTCGACGAGTTCGGCGTGCGCAGGGCCTTCGTCTCGATCAGGCCCACAGATAACGACGCGAAGACCTGGGACGCGATGGACCAGGCCTCCGACCAGGTCCGGCAGGTGTTTGCCTTTAACGCGGGCGCGGTTGACATCGCAAGGAATCGCGATGGCCTGGGAACCACTCATCACGAGTCCGGAACACTGCGGATGGGCGTCTCGCCCGCCCAGTCGGTCACGACGCCAAATGGGCGATTCCACCAGATTGTGAACGCCTACGTCGCCGGCCCCGCGCTGCTGCCCACGATGGGCTCTCCCAACCCGATGCTCTCAGGGGTCGCCCTGGCGCGCCGTCTTGCCGACCACCTGGTGTCACCAATGGCCACCCCGGCACTGGCACCGGGGTTCCGGTGGCTCTTCGATGGATCGCAGGTTTCCCTGGCCAACTGGCAGCAGGCTGGGCCGGGGCAGTTCGACTACGACCCCAACGAGCAAGTGATAACTGCCCGCCCGGGCAGCGACATCGGTCTCTTCTTCTACAAGGTAAGTGGATTCTCAGACTTCACGCTCCGGCTTCAGTTCCGTCTCGACTCCCGCACCGACAACTCCGGCGTCTTCGTCCGCTTCAGGGACCCACGGCAGCCAGCACCACCGGGACTGGGTGATCCTCGGATCCCCGGCAATCCAGCCTGGGTGGCCGTGTACACCGGGTTCGAGATCCAGATCGATGAGCAGGCCCAGCCCGACCAGGCGGACAAGCACCGGACAGGGGCCATCTACTCGATCGACGTCGGGCCTGCCGCTGGCCAGCAGGCCTATGCCAGAGGCTCCGCGCTTCAGCCCGGCGAGTGGAACGACTACGAGATTCAGGTTGCCGGCGATACGTACACCGTCCTTCTCAACGGCTTCCGAACCACTTCCTTCACCAACACCGCCGGACAGCGCGGTGTGCCGGCCAGCCGCGACCTGACCTCGGGATTCATCGGATTGCAGACCCACACCGGCGCGGTGGCTTTTCGCGCTGTCCAGATCAAGGGCTAGGACGAGGTGACTGATGCGTGTCCTCCACCTGACCACAGAGTTCCCGCCGGTCATCTACGGCGGCCTCGGCACGGCGGTTGGCGGCTGGGTCACGGCTTCGGCGCGCGCTGGTATCGAGGTTGCCGTCCAGCTGGTCGAAGGACCGTTGGTGCTCGGTCAGGGCGGGACGGCCTACGGCTCGCCGCGGCCACGCGGAGGCGGCCTGCAAAGGGAAGCGGTCACCGGCGACGAAGGGATCCTGTTCTACACGTCGTCATGGGAGGATGCCGTGGAGGTGGGCGTCAGGGCGATTCGCACCTGGAGGCCGGACGTGGTGCACCTGCACACCGCGATGCTCTGGTACCTGGCGGAGGCGCTCCAGCAGCGCACGGGGAAGCCGATCGTCTATCACGTCCACTCCGTCGACCGCGCCGAGTACGAGCTCGGACAGGAGCCCAGCCCGTGGCTGGCGCACAGCCAGGCCCAGGACGAGGCCATGCGCGCAGCCGACCGCTTGATCGCACTCGCCCAGGGTGAGGCCAGGTTGATCGAACGCTATTACCCAGAGGCTCGGAGCAAGGTGCGGGTGGTCGGCAATGGCATCGATGACACCGACGACGCGCGCGCGACCGCGTTCGCAAGCCACGATGCGGGGGCCCCGCTCATCCTCTATAGCGGGCGGCTGGTCGAGCGAAAGGGAATCCGCGAGCTGCTCGCTGCATTGCCGGAAGTCCTGGAGGCGGCGCCGGCGTCGCGGGCGGTCCTGGCGGGCGGGCCACCTTCGCTGAGCGGACATCAGGTCGCCTCGCACTGGCTGGGACCTGAGCACCACCCTTACGCGGAACGCATCCACTTCACCGGCTGGCTGTCGCCCGAGGGCGTATCCGGCTGGTATCGGAGGGCGGACATCCAGGTCGTCCCCAGCCGCTATGAGCCATTTGGCATGGTGGTCCTGGAGGGCATGCTCTACGGCTTGCCCATCGTAGCCGCCGCAGTGGGCGGGCCCGCCGAGATCCTCGACCAGGGCCGTACTGGGTTGCTGTTCCCGCCTGGAGACGTCCAGGCGCTCAGCGCCGCGCTGATAAGGCTTCTCGCGGACGTGTATCAGCGCCGACAGATCGGTCAGGCGGCAGCCGTTGAAGTGCGGCGGAAGTGGCTGTGGAGCAGGAGGGTGATCGAAATGGTCGGTGTCTACGACGAATTGCTGCTGACGCTTTCAAGAGCGGCATGACTGTGACGCCGCCTCACGGACTCCCACCTGGCATTCGCCACCTGTCCGACATATCTGAATTGAGAGGAGAAAACTGTGTCATTATCAACTGAATCAGCGCCCGTGGCTCCGCCCAAATCAGTGCCGGGTACCGTAGCAACCCCATACAACCCCTCGCGGGGTACGTATACGCTCCCATGATCTCCAATCAGCTTGACCTGGAGCGCGCTCGAAAACGTCGATCGAGGGTCGAGCACTCGCGGTTGTCCAGCTGTCCGGGGGATTCGTCGGCGCCTTTGCAAATGGCAACGTCCGATGGATGACCAGGTGGGACAACCAATCGGGACTCCCGTCGACAGGCGCTTCGTTGATCTAGCGCCGCCGTTCACCTCCGAGGACTACTCTGTCGACTTCAATTTCAAGTATATTTGGCCCCTGGCTAGGCCTGTCTGCTCAGCTCGCCGTCGAGAGTGGTTGGTGGGAGGTTTCGTATCTATGTCAGGAGATGGGAGGTCCCAGGAATGACTGCCCACCTTAACCGCTTCTCGCTGAACCGCGCTTTCAGACTCGCCTACAGGCCAATGGCAACTGCAAGGGGGAGGAACAGCAATGAGTCAAGCGCCCGATAATGGTATGAAGCAGTTCATTGACCACGAACTGGATCTGAAAGCAGTTGTCAAGGCGGCGCGCGAAACCCATCGCTGGTCCGAACCGGAAGCTGAGACCGCTGAGCGCCGCTATCGGGACTTCCTCTGGGCATGCTGGAACAATGTCAACAACAGAGTGCCTGAGATAGGTTCGTTCAGCCGCTTTGCGGCGTTTAGTCGTTCAGTCGATGAGGTTTGGCACGAGCACATTCTCTGGACAGAGAAGTATCGACAGGACTGCAAGCAGATATTTGAAGGTCGTTTCCTCGACCATGTCCCAATCTATGCGGCCGATGTCAATCCGGGAGATATCGAGGCGGCCAAGGAAGTCTACAGGCGCCTCCACCTCACCGAGCCTCCCGATGTAATTCACGAGTGCGTTTGGGCAATCGTGAGCTGAAAAGCCGCTGGCTCGTACAAGCGATTGGTCAGTCCGGCTGCGACGGTGTCACTTTGCGGCCTTCAATGCTGTGCTGTCCGAGCATGCTCACGGGCCGGGTGGACTCCAGGC
>DATFWQ010000048.1:0-18356 GCA_035259145.1 Candidatus Dormiibacterota bacterium
GCCGTCATCAACGCCATCTGCGACGCCGTCGCGCCGCTCGGCATCAAGCACGTGGACATGCCGGCCAGCCCTGACCGGCTCTGGAAGCAGATTCAGGAGGCGAAGGCATGATCCCAGCGGCGTTCGAATACGCCCGGGCCACTACGGTCCAGGAGGCGAGCGACCTGCTCCGCAAGTTCGGGGAGGAGGCGAAGGTGCTGGCGGGCGGGCACAGCTTGATCCCGCTGATGCGGCTGCGCTTCGCCAAGCCGTCGGCCCTGGTCGACATCAACCCCGTTCGGGAACTGAGCTATATCGTGGTCGAGGATGGCAACCTGCGCGTTGGTGCGCTCACCCGCCACGTCGAGCTGCATCAAAGCGACGTTGTCAGGCAGAACCTGCCGCTGCTCGCCGAGATCGCAGAAGAAGTCGGCGACAACCAGGTCCGCAACATGGGCACCATCGGCGGCGTCATGGCCCACGCCGATGCGGCTGGGGACTACCCGACCCTCGCGCTGATGCTCGACGCCGAGATTGTCACAAACAAGCGGCGGTTCGCCGCCAAAGACTTCTTCGTCGCGCTCTGGACGACTCCCCTCGATCCTGACGAGATCGTCTGCGAGGTGGTGTTCCCGCTCGCCACCGGCCCGCACAAGTACATCAAGTTCCGGCGCCGCCTTTTTGACTGGGCCATCGTCGGGGCTGCGGCACAGAAGCTGAATGGCGGCTGGCGCATCGGCCTGACCAACTGCGGTCCCACCCCGGTGCGGTGCCTCGCCGTCGAAGAGGCGCTGGCGTCCGGCTCGTCCCCAGAGCAGGCGGCTGAGCACGCCTCGGACGGGCTCAGTCCAAGCAGCGACCTGCGGGCGTCGGCAGAGTACAAGCTGCACCTCGCGCGGGTCCTGACCAGAAGGGCGATCCAGCAAGCGAGCGGGTAGCGACCCGAGCGGTCATGAGCGGAGGCTCCGGAGCTCTGGCTTCGGAGCCTCCTGACTGTCCGCCGCTGGTTCGCCGCTCGTCCGCACCAGCGATCGAGGGAAGGGCAATCGCCTGCGGTGAGTTTCAGTCTGTGGGCAACACGTTTGGCACTGGTCAGGAATTAGGCTTAGCAGCAGATGGCGTCTAGCATGCCGGCAACGATCGACGACGTTCTGGCGCGGCTGGGCGCCCACCGCTACATCGGCGACCGGCCCCTGGCCACTGCGATCTTCCTCGCCCTCAAGCTCGGCAAGCCCCTTTTCATCGAAGGCGAGGCAGGTGTGGGGAAGACTGAGGCCGCCAAGGTGATGGCCGAGGTGCTCGGCGCTCGCCTCATCCGTCTTCAGTGCTACGAGGGCATCGACCTCGCCCACGCCGTCTATGAGTGGAACTACCCGCGCCAGCTCCTCCACATCAGGCTCCTGCACGAGTCCGACGATCGCCACGCTGCCGAGAGGGAGATCTTCAGCCGCGAGTTCCTCCTGCGGCGGCCGCTTCTGGACGCCATCGACAACCATGACGAGGTCCCGCCTGTACTGCTCATCGACGAGATCGACCGTTCGGATGAGGAGTTCGAGGCCTTCCTGCTCGAACTGCTGAGCGACTTCCAGGTGTCCATCCCCGAGCTGGGCACGATCACGGCAAGCCGTCCGCCGTTCGTGGTCATCACGTCCAACCGGACGCGTGAGGTGCACGATGCGCTGAAGCGACGCTGCCTTTATCACTGGATCGACTACCCGACGCTGGAGAAGGAGGTCGCAATCGTGCGCGCCAGGGCCCCCGAGGCGGCGGACCAGCTTGCTCACGAGGTGGCGGCGCTGGTCCACAACCTTCGTGAGCTCGACCTCTACAAAATGCCCGGTGTCGCCGAGACCCTGGACTGGGCGCGATCTCTGGCCGCACTCGGAGCGACGCGCATCGACGCGTCGCTGGTTGACGCGACGCTGGGGGCGGCGCTCAAGTACCAGGAGGACCTGGAGCGCGCCCGGCAAGCCGTCCCGGAGCTGGTGGCCAAAGTTCAGCAGCCTGCCTAAGGAGACTGGCCCTCGGGCCGCTGACCCGCGTGGCGAGCCAAAAAAGCACACTGGAGGTGGGCTATGACCACCGAGATCGATCAAGCAACCGTAGAGGAGTGCGTCGGCAGCGCACATGGCGACCTTGACAGAGTTCGGCAGCTGGTCGAACGTCATCCCGCGCTCGTGAACGCGCGGGCCCGATGGAACGAGACGCCGATCGAAGCGGCCGCTCAACTCGGTCGCAAAGACATCATCGAGTATCTCCTGAGCAGGGGCGCGCCGCTTGACTTCTTCACTGCATGCGTCCTGGGACGCCGCGACGTGGTGGAGGCCGAGCTTGCTGGCGACTCCACTCGTGCGCAGGCGCGGGGCGTTCATGACCTCCCGGCCATGTACTTTGCGGCGATCGGGGGCCAGCCGGAGATCGCAGACCTGCTGCTCGCCAGGGGGGCCGAGGTGAACGACGCTTCTCAGGCGGCCGCTCCCATCCACGGCGCGGTGATAGGCCGCAGCACTGGCATGATCAGCTGGCTGCTGGAGCATGGAGCTGATCCCTCCACGCGGGACCACGAAGGGCGCACGGCCCCTGAGCTGGCGGAGGCATTGAACCGGCCGGATCTCGCCTCGCTCTTTCCGTCCAGTCGCCGGACTGCAGGTTGACCATCAGGTCAAGTTAGGCTGGGCGGGACGATGACAGAAGCTCCGGACCTGCTGCCCCGGCTGGCCGCATTCGCGCGGCTGCTCCACGATGCGGGACTGGACGCGGGGCCGGGACGCCTGGCAACAGCCACACGGGCCCTGAGCCAGGTCGAGCTCACCGACCAGGCCGCGTTCCGTGACAGCCTCCGAGCCTGCTTCGTCAGTCGCAAGGACGAGCTCCCTCTCTTCGAGGCCGCCTTCGACATCTTCTGGGCTCCCGCGGACCCACGGATCAGAGCCGGGGCCATACCGGGCAGGAGTCGAGCTCTGCCGCTTTCGCCCGAGCGCGCCCGGGCCTGGCTGCAGGCCCTCGGCATGAACCGCTCGCGACTCCCGCGGGAGGTCGAAGAGGACAGCGTGCCGAGCAGCAGCTCCGGCTACAGTCCAGACGAGCTGCTGCGTCACAAGGACTTCGAGGACCTGACATGGCTGGAAGCGGAGCAGGTCAAGCGCCTCCTGGAGCAGGCACCCTGGCGGGTCGCCGAGCGCACCACACGGCGCCTCAGGCCGGCCCGCGGAGGACGGGTCGACCTCCGGCGCACTGCCCGCGACGCCATCCGTTCCAGTGGCGAGTTGATCCGGCTGCTCCATCGCCAGCGACGGCTGCGCCGCCGGCCCCTGGTCCTGCTCTGCGATGTCAGTGGTTCGATGGAACGCTACTCGCGCCTGCTGCTGATTTTCGCCCACGCCATCGCTCGTCGCGAGAACGTCGAGACGTTCGTCTTTTCGACGAGGCTTACCCGGATCACGCGTCTCCTGCGCCGGCGCGACATCGACCGCGCGCTGGCCGAGGTCGGCAAGTCGGTCCACGACTTCAGCGGCGGTACGCGCATCGGCCAGGCGGTGGCGGACTTCAACCGCCGCTGGGCGCGGCGCGTGCTCGGCCACGGCGCCATCGTCCTGGTCGTGAGCGATGGCTGGGACCGGGGAGACCCTGACCTGCTTGCCGTCGAGCTGTCACGGCTGCGCCGGATGGCCCACCGCCTGATCTGGCTCAACCCGCTGCTGGGCTCCCAGGGCTACGAGCCGATCACGCGAGGGATGGCGGCCGCGCTCCCGCATACCGATGACTTCCTGGCCGCCCACAACTTGCAGGCGCTTGACGAATTGGGAGAGCTGCTGGCCGGTTTGGACAGGAGGAGGCACATGAGGAGATGAGAGAAGTCGAACAGGAGCTGCGCGCCTGGCGGGAGGCCGGGGATCCCGTCGCGATCGCCACCGTGGTGGAGACGTGGGGCTCGAGCCCCCGGCCGCTCGGCTCCAAGATGCTGGTCGGCGGTTCGGGCCGCATGGCGGGCTCCGTCTCCAACGGCTGCATCGAGGGAGCGGTCTTCGAAGAGGCACAGGAAGTGCTCGCGTCCGGCCGGCCCAGGCTGGTCGAGTACGGGGTCGCGGATGACGTCGCGTTCGAGGTCGGCCTGGCCTGCGGCGGTCACATCGAAGTTTTCATACAGCCTGCCACGGAGATCCACGACGAGGCCTTGCGGTTGCTGGCTGAAGACCGGCCTTTCGTACTTACAACAGATCTGAGCAGCGGTGAGACGGAGCTGGTCCAGCGTATGCCGCTCACGGAGCTCCCCAGGCGGGATGGCGATCGATTCGAGGAGCCGTTCGCCAGGCCTGCCCATATGATCATCGTGGGCGCCATCCATATCGCGATTCCACTGCACCGGCTGGCGAAGGTGATGGGCTATCGCGTCACAGTCATCGATGCGCGCGCCCAGTTCGTCACCAGAGAGCGTTTCCCGGAAGCAGACGAGCTCCTCATCCGGTGGCCCGACGAAGCCCTGGCCGGCATGATCATCGACCGTTCGACCGCGCTGGTCATCCTGACGCACGACCCCAAGTTCGACCTGCCGGCGCTGCGCGCATCGCTGCCGACAAGCGCCGCCTATATCGGCGCCATCGGCTCCCGAAAGACCAACCAGAACCGCTTCGACGCACTGCGGGCGGAGGGGTTCACCGAGGAGCAGCTGACCCGTGTCCACGGACCGATCGGGCTGGATCTCGGCGGCAGGGGCGCTGAGGAGACCGCGCTGGGCATCATGGCGGAGGTCACGGCGACCCGGTTCGGAGGCACCGCCACGTCTATGCGTCAGAAGAAGGCCGCCACCAGCCCAGCTTGCTGACCAGTGTCTCGGCCACGCTGCGGAAGGCACCTGCGACCGGGCCGCTTGAGCCGTTGGCGACCAGAACCTGTCCGGTGTCGCCGGCCCTACCCAGCGCCGGGTCGAACGGGATAGTGCCCAGCCGCTCGACTCCTATTGACCGGATGCTGCGGGCCTCCGGCACCTCGGGGAAGACCTCGACAGGCTCCCCGCAGTGCGGACAGCGCATCGGACCCATGTTCTCGATCCAGCCAAGCACCGGCACCCCGTGGCGCTCGTACATGCGCACCGCCTTGCGGGCGTCGATGTGGGCGACGTACTGCGGCGTGGCCACGATGAGGGCCCCGGTGAGCGGGACAGCCTTCAGCAGCACCTGCTGAATGTCGGCGGTCCCTGGCGGCAGGTCCACGACGAGAAAATCGAGATCACCCCAGGCCACGTCGTCGACGAGCTGGCGGACCATCATCTGCGCGGTCATCGCCTCCACGCCCAGCGGCTGATCCTCGCCCAGGATGAATCCAGCCGAGACGATCTTCAGGCCGTGGCGCTCGACCGGCCGGTGTCGCACGCGGCTTTCCTTGGGCCGGGCCAGGGTCCAGGTCTCTGTCCACTTGTGCTTGGTCAGGCCGACCATGAGGGGGATGTTTGGGCCGTACAGGTCGGCGTCGAGCAGTCCCACCGCGAACCCTCGCTCGACCAGGGCCAGGGCCAGGTTGAGACTGACCGTTGACTTGCCGACACCCCCCTTGCCGCTCCCGACTGCGATGACGTGCTTCATGACGTAGTCGTGACTATGAATCGGAAGTTTGAGCGCTGCACGGTCCGAACGCTGGCGTGCGTGGGAGCCTCTCCGCCAATCGGGTGGGCTTCTATTCGCAGCTGGTCGACCTGGGGCCGCGTCTGCGCCCATGCGCGATGGGCGCCGGCAAGCGCCGCCGCCGCTCCGTCGCCCTCGCCGAATATCAAGACCGGATAGTCGTCGTCCTCCGGGACGACCAGCGCGGCCCCAGCAGCACCTCGGAGGCCGAAGACCGGTGCGTCTTCAGCGCGCAGTCGCGGCCGGAAGTACGCGTTCTGGGTCAGTGCCAGCCAGGACTCGAAACCGGCCCGCAGGTCTTGCGCCGGCAGATCGTAACCGCTGGGCTGTCCGGGGCCTTGCAGCCAGGGCTCGAGCCCGCCGCTGTCCGCGGTAGGCGGGGGTGGCGCCATCTGGCCTCTGAGCGGCAAAAAGCCACACGTCGTGAGCTCGCTGCTGAGGAGAGCATCCCCCCGTCGCACGAAGGCCACCGACTGCTGAACCGGCCCCGCCAGCGCAAGCGGCACCACGAGAATGCCCTCTTCGACCAGTTGGTCCAGCCAGTGCGGCGAGATATCGGTCGCGCCGACGGTCAGGATCATGCGGTCATATGGCGCGGCGGGTGGCCAGCCGTCAGCACCGTCGGCCTGGATAACCTCGACGCCCTCGATCCCGGCCGAGGCCAGGTTCGCCCGAGCCTGCTCGCAAAGGTCTGCGTCGATGTCGACGGTGACGACCCGCCCGTCACGCCCTACGAGGTGGGCGATCAGGGCTGCGTTGAAGCCGGTGCCCGTGCCTATCTCCAGTACGCGGTAACCAGCCTTCAGCCGGAGCTGTTGCAGCATGATGCCCATGATCGCGGGTTGGGATGACGAGCTGACGGGGACGCCCTTGTCACCCATCTTGGTCATGATCGCGGAGTCCTCGTAGACCTCGTCCAGTGGCCGGCCGGGCAGGAAGTTGTGGCGGAGCACCGCGCGAAAAGCGCTGGCAACGGCCGCGTCCCACAGGCAGCCAGAGCTCTCGAGCTGGGAGACCAGCTGCTCATTCCGCACCTGAGCGTCAGGGTCTGCCACTGCTCACAGTCTGCCTCTTGAACGCCGCCTTCGCACAATCGCAGCGTTCTCGGCTCTTTGGAACCACGCATCCGTACAAATGCGGCATTCCCGGTCCCCAGGAACAACGCATTCGTACAACCGCGGCATTTGCGGCGGCCGGGAGATCCGCATTCGTACGATCGTGGCATTCCCGGCCGCGAGGACGTGCGCATTGGTGCGCACGCGGCGTTCCCGGTCTGAACAGGCGGGGTTGTGGTCGGGGTCCTACCGGGCGAGGCTGGATGCATGCCACGTTTGCAGGAAATCCCAGAGCAGCTCAAGCACGGGCCGGTCACCATTGCTTACGCGGAGGGCCTGGGCTTCAGCCGCCAGCGTCTCCGCGGGCGCAACTGGAGACGGATTGGCTGCGGCACCTACGTCTGGGCGGGCATCGAGCTGGACCCGCACAGCGAGCTGCTGGCGCTGCACTGTCGATTGCCGCCAGGATGCGTGTTCTCAGGTCTAACCGCTGCCCGCCTGCACGGCATGGACACGGACGGCAGCTTGGCCGTGGAGGTCACCGTGCCAACCGGGGTGTCGGTCCGCGCGCGCTGGGGCTTTCGCGTCCAGACGGCTGCGTTGGATCCCACGGCCCTTACCATGCGGGGGCCGCTGCCGGTGACGACACCACTTCGCACGTGCTTCGACCTGGCTCGCAGTGTCCCGCTGGTCGACGCTGTCGTGGCCCTCGACAGCGCCCTGCACCGGAAGCTGGTCACCCTCCACGAACTCCGCGAATACGTTGGTCGAAGCAGCCGCGTGCGTGGCCTCCCTCAGGCGCGGCGGGTCATCGAGCTGCTGGAGCCGGACGTCGAGTCGCCGATGGAGTCGCGGCTGCGCATGATCCTGGTCTTGGGCGGTCTTCCTCGACCCGAGGTCCAGGTCGAGCTCCGGGACGGCAGAGGCAGCTTCCTGGCACGGCCGGACCTGCTTTATCCGGCCGCCCGGCTGGCGATCGAGTATGACGGGACCACGCACCGAGACCACTTAGTGGCCGACAACCGCCGTCAGAACCGCCTGCAGAGGGCCGGCTACCAGCTGCTTCGCTACACGAGCCCAGACGTATACAACCGCGCCCAAGAGATCCTGGAAGAGGTGCGCACGCAATTGAGCGTCCGAACGAGGCCCGCGCGCTGAACGCCGCATTCGTACAACCGCGGCGCTCCCGGTCCTCGGGAGCTCCACATTCGTAGAAATGCGGCGTTCCCACGCCCGCGGAACCACGCATTTGTATAAATGCGGCGGAACCCGGGTCCCTCAGGCGGCCAGGCGCCGCAGGATCTCCATGTTTGCCGCGTCCGGGCCCTTGCCGTCGAAGCCGGGCACCTCCAGGATGAAGGGCACCCGCTGCAGCCGTGGGTCATGGAGCAGCGCCCGGAATCCCGCCTCCCCAATCTCGCCCTGGCCGACGTTGGCGTGGCGGTCTCGGTTGGAGCCCAACCTGGTCTGCGAGTCGTTGCAGTGGATGACCTCCAGCTTCTCCAGCCCCACCACCCGTTCCCACTCGTCCAGAGTCGCGCTGGCGGCCTCGGGTGTCCGCTCGTCGTAGCCCGACGCGAACGCGTGGCAGGTGTCGAAGCAGGCCGAGATCCGCGGGTCGCGGACGGCGTCCATAATGAGCCGGATCTCCTCGAAACGAGCGCCCACGCAGCCGCCCATCCCGGCGTTGTTCTCGATCAGCAGGCGAGCCCTCGCAGGATCGGCTCGGTCCATCACCCGCTTCAGGTGGTCGGTGATTGTGGGCAGAGCCTCCTCAAACCCGACACCCTTGTGGCTGCCCGTGTGGAAGATCACCCCGCCGATGCCCAGCCGGTCAGCGGCCGTCAGATAACCCGCCAGCGTGCTCTCGGAGCGCTGCCGGAGAAGAGGATCATCACCTGCCAGATTGATCAGGTAGACCGCGTGAAAATAGAAAGGCGGGTTTCCGGCCGCCTCCGCAGCGGCTCGAAATCGCTCCACCCGTTCGTCATCGAGCTTCGGAGAGCCCCAGTAGTGCGGTGGGGTCGGGTGGACCTGGATCGCATCGGCTCCCATCGTAGCCGCCCGCTCGAATGAGAGGTGGAGGCCTCCTGAAGAGTCGACGTGTGCGCCGAGGATGGGCATCGGACAAGTCTGTCACCTGGACAGACAGCGGGGCTTGTCTTACCCCGGCAGCGCCCATCTCGGTACATTCCGTGGGTCGATGGTCTACCTCATGTCCGACCTGGACCTCCCGGTCAGGGACCGAATCTACCGGGAGCCGGAGGGGCCACACGTGGTGATCGTCAGAGGACGTGACCTCGACGCTGCGCTCGATCACCTGGACGCCCGGCCCGACTGCCGTGCGCTGGCGGTGATCGGGCTGCCTGCCGAGGTGCCCGACCTGGAGCTGATCAGCGGCCGCCGGCTGCTGGTCGTCGACGGCGACCGGGCGCTGATGAGGGAGTTCGCGGAAGCAGGCATGGCGGCGGGAGCAGACGTGGAGTGGCTGCACAGCAACCGCCCTGACTTCAACCGTATCGCCACCTGGGCGCTGCCGGTGGGGGCTGTTGTCCTCGCGGCGGGCTCCGCGTCCAGGATGGGCCGCAACAAGCTGCTCCTTGAAGTGGGCGACCGCGCCCTTGTCTGCCATGTGATCTCAGCCGCTTCCGAGGGCGGATGCCACGTGATCAACGCAGTCTTCGCGGACGAGGCCGTGCGCATGGCGATCGGCAGCTCCGCAACGTGCATTCACAACCCGGACGCCCCTTCTGGCCAGGCGTCGTCTCTTCGTGTCGGCCTGCAGTCGATGCCCGAGGAAGTCGCCGGTGCGCTGATCATGCTCGGCGACCAGCCTCTTGTGGGCTCACGGACCGTGGGCATGCTGCTAAAGGCGTGGCGGAGAGAGGGGACCCGGCCGGCGGTGGCAGCCTCTTACGGGGGGCGTAGCGACTGGCGTCCGCCGGTCCTGCTGGATCGTTCGCTGTGGCCCGAGGTGATAACGCTGAATGGAGACGCCGGCGCGCGCCAGCTGTTCGAAGACCGGCCCGAGTTGCTGGATACTGTTCCTGCCGCCGGGCTGCCCGACGACGTCGACACGCCGGATGACTATGCCAGGATCGTCCACCTCTTCCCTCGACAGGATCAGGTCTGACCAGCTGGGCAGGCTTCGGGCCGGGCTGCCCGCTGTGCTGCGCAGCAACCGCTTCTGGCGGCAGCGGTTGCACGACGTCATGGGGTGGGATGATTTCGAGCGCCTGCCGCTGACCACAAAGGCCGACCTGATGGCCGACCAGCAGGCCCACCCACCATTCGGCACCAACCTCACTCACCCAGGCGACCGCTACGTACGAGTGCACCAGACCTCCGGTTCCAGCGGCGCCCGTCCGCTGCGCTGGCTGGACGACGCCGAGTCGTGGAGCTGGTGGCGCCGGGTCTGGGCCGATCACGTCTACCGCTCTGCGGACGTCACCCCCGCCGATCGGGTCTTCCTCGCCTTCTCCTTCGGTCCTTTCATCGGCTTCTGGTCCGCCTTCGGCGGCGCCGAGGAGCTGGGTGCACTGGCCATATCCGGCGGTGCGATGACCACCGAGCAGCGCATCCGGACGATCGCCGAGGTCGGCGCGACGGTGCTGTGCTGTACGCCGACATACGCCCTGCGCATGGTCGAGGTCGCGCGGGAGATCGGGGTCGACGTGCCCGGGTCACCGCTCCGCGTCGCGATCCATGCCGGTGAGCCAGGCGCGTCGATCCCCTCCACCCGCGCGGCGATCGAAGCCGGGTTGGGCGTCCGCTGCTTCGACCACACCGGCATGACCGAACTGGGACCAACGGGCGTGAGCTGCTCGCAGCGCGACGGCGTGCATCTGATCGAGTCGGAGTTCATCTTCGAGGAGGTTGACGGCGAGCTGATCGCGACCAACCTCGGTCGTTGGGGCTCGCCCCTGATCCGCTACCGCACCGGCGACCGCGTCGAGCTGCGCAGGGAGCCTTGCTCATGCGGAAGCCCGTTCGTGAAGGTCGTCGGTGGTCTGCGCGGCCGCCTCGACGACATGTTCACCGTCCGTGGGGTGAACCTCTACCCATCGCAGGTCGAGGACATAGTGCGGCGGCACCCCGAGGTGGTCGAGTTCATGATCGAGCACAGGCGGCTCCGGCATATGGACGAGGTGACCCTCCTGGTCGAGACCACGGATGGTCAGTCGCCTCTGGAGCGGCTCAGGAGTGACCTGCGCCAGGCACTCGGCGCTCGGATCAACTGCCGCGAGGTGCCGGCCGGCACGCTGCCGCGCGCCGAGCTGAAGGCTCAGCGTCTGCGCCGGATCGCCGACCAATGATGCCGGTCTACCGCGAGGAGATGACGCCCGTCAGCCTTCTCGAGCGTGCCGGCACGGCGCATGCGCGACGCATCGCCGCCGTCGACGGCGAGGTTTCATACACGTTCGCAGAGTGGCGGGCGCGATCACGACGCCTGGCTTCCGCTCTACGCCAGGCGGGCCTGCGCAAGGGCGATCGAGTCGCTTTCGTGGCGCTCAACTCGGAGCCGCTTCTGCTGGCGCACTTTGGGGTCCTGCAGGCTGGAGGCGTGCTGGTCGCGATCAACACGCGGCTGACCGCGGCCGAGGTGGCCTACATCGTGCGCCACTCCGAAAGCCGGCTGCTCTTCCACTCGACGGAGCTGGCCGCGCAGCTCGAGGCCGTGCCTGAGACAGTCCAGCGCATCGCGCTCGGCGCCCAGTTCGAGTCTTTCCTCGCCGCGGGCTCGGACGCGCCTGTCGAGTCCTGGTTGCGGGACGAGTACGAGCTCTGCGCGATCGACTACACGTCAGGAACTACTGGACAGCCAAAGGGCGTCATGTACCACCACCGCGGTGCCTATCTGAACGCGGTTGCGATGGGGCTGGAGAACCGCCTGACGGCCGGGTCGTCTTTTCTCTGGACGCTGCCGATGTTTCACTGCAACGGCTGGAGCCACTCGTGGGGCGTGCCCGCAGCCGGTGCCAGGAGCGTCTGCATACCGCGGGTCGACCCACCGCTGGTGTGGAGGCTGCTGGACTCGGAGGGCATAACCCACTTCAACGCGGCGCCGACAGTGCTGATCATGCTTGCCAATGACACTGCCGCCCACCGCTTGGCCCGTCGCGTGCGTGTCTGCACAGGTGGCGCCCCGCCCTCTCCGACCCTGATCTCCCAGATGGACGGCTTCAACGTCGAGCTGATCCACCTGTACGGTCTCACCGAGTGCTACGGGCCGTTCACGATCAACGTGCCGCCGCCGGGATTCGACGATCTGGACACGGCTACGCGGGCTTCCATGAAGGCGCGCCAGGGCGTGCCTCACTCGCTGGCCGGGGCTGTCCGGGTCGTCGATGAGCAGATGCGGGACCGGCCGGCCGACGGCGTGGCAATGGGTGAAGTCGTCCTTCGGGGCAACACCACGATGATGGGCTACTTCAAAGAGGCTTCCGCGACCGAGGAGGCCTTCTCGGGCGGCTGGTTCCACACTGGGGATGTCGGCGTCATGCACGCCGACGGCTCGATCGAGCTGCGCGATCGCAAGAAGGACGTGATCATCTCGGGAGGTGAGAACATCCCGACCATCGAGGTGGAGCAGGCCGTGATGAGCCACCCGGCGGTGCTGGAAGCAGCGGTGATAGCCATTCCCGACGATAAGTGGGGAGAGGCGCCCAAAGCGTTTGTCTCCCTCAAACCAGGGCGCTCGGCTTCACCTGACGAGATCATCGAGCACGTGCGCGGGCGCATCGCCCACTTCAAGGCGCCCAGGGCGGTCGAGTTCGGCGAGCTCCCGAAGACGTCGACCGGCAAGATTCAGAAGTTCGTGCTGCGCGAGCGGGAGTGGGCAGGACGCACGAGGCGGATCAACTGAGGTCGCAGGGAAACAAACCTATGGTGAGGTGGGCCACCTTCGAAGAGGAGATGCCAGAGATGGCCGTGGCCGGCCTTGAGCTCCTGTATCAGTTCGGCCCCGGGCTCGGCTATCTGGCCACGATCCGGCGCGACGGCGGACCACGGATCCATCCCGTGTGTCCGACCGTGATCGGTGGTGGGCTGTATGTCTCCCTGGGCGAGTCCCCCAAGCGAACTGATCTCATGCGCCGTGGTCTGTGCGCGCTGCACACCTTTCCCCGGCCGGACGTCGATGACGAATTCTTCGTGGCCGGCCTGGCGAAGCCTGTCGACGCAGCCACCGAGTCCGCGGTGCACCGGGACCTCGCTGAGCGGGGAGTCCGCGAGACCGGCGGCGAGCAGGCTTTCGAGCTGCTGCTGGAACGAGCACTGTGGGCCAAGTACGGGCCGCGGCCATCCTGGCCGCCCGTTTACACACGCTGGCACGGAAGTTTGGAGGGGGCCTGACGGTGATCACTGAGAAGAAGACCGTCGTCTACCGAGAGGAGCTGAGCCCCGTGTCGTTCCTGGAGCGCGCGGGCACAGTTCACGCCGACCGCGTTGCTGCCATCGACGGAGAACGGCGGTTCACCTATCGCGAGTGGCGTTCACGCTCGCGCCGCCTGGCGCATGCGTTACGGAATGCCGGCCTCCAGAAAGACGACCGGATTGCCTTTCTGGCTCTCAACTCGGAGCCGCTTCTGCTCGGCCATTTTGGCGTGTTGCAGGCGGGTGGGATCATCGTCGCGATCAACACGCGGCTGAGCGCCGAAGAGGTGGGCTACATACTCGACCACTCGGGCTCGAGCATGGTTTTCTTCTCGCCCGAGTTGGAGCCCCTGCTTGCGGACGCGCCCTCCGGCATCACCAGGATAAGCATCGCCTCCGCCTTCGAGGAGTTCCTGTCCACCGGCTCGGACGACCCGGTCGACTCGTGGCTCGAGGACGAGTACGAAGTGTGCGCGATCGACTACACGTCGGGCACGACGGGCCGGCCCAAGGGCGTGATGTACCACCATCGTGGGGCCTACCTGAATGCGATCGCAATGGCGATGGACCTGCGGCTGGATGCAGATTCCAAGTACCTCTGGACGCTGCCCATGTTCCATTGCAACGGCTGGACCTTCACGTGGGCCTGTGCGGCGATAGGCGCGGCCGGCGTCTGCATCCCGAAGGTCGACCCGACGCTCATCTGGCGCTTGTTCAAGGCAGGTGAGGCGACCCACTTCTGCGGTTCCCCGACTGTTTTGATCATGCTTGTCAACGACCCCGCAGCAGAACGGCTGGAGAGCCCCGTGCGGCTGCTGACGGCGGCCGCACCGCCTTCGCCCACGATCATCAGCCAGATGGGGGAGCTGAACTTCCAGCTCGAGCACGTCTATGGTCTGACCGAGACGTACGGGCCATTCACGATCAACGTGCCTCCTCCTGGCTTTGAGCTGCTCGACGCAACCGAGCAGGCGGGGATGCGCGCCCGCCAGGGGGTGCCCAACCTGCTTGCAGGGGAGGTTCGGGTGGTCGATGAGGCGATGCGCGACGTGCCCGCCGACGGCGAGACGCTGGGCGAGGTCGTCATGCGCGGCAACGTGGTGATGAAGGGCTACTTCCGCAACGAGGAGGCGACCGCGACTGCGTTTGCGGGCGGTTGGTTCCACAGCGGCGACGTGGGCGTTATGCACCCGGACGGCAACATCGAGCTGCGCGACCGCAAGAAGGACATCATCATCTCGGGCGGCGAGAACATCTCGACGATCGAGGTGGAGCAGGCGGTGGTCAGCCACCCGGCGGTGCTTGAGGCGGCGGTGATCGCGATCCCGGACGAGAAGTGGGGTGAGGTACCCAAAGCGTTCGTGACGCTGAAACCGGGCCGGGCGCTCACCGCTGAGGAGCTGGTGGCCCACTGCCGGACGCGGCTGGCTGGCTTTAAGGTGCCGAAGGCTGTGGAGTTCGGGGAGCTGCCAAAGACGTCGACCGGCAAGGTCCAGAAGTTCGTGCTGCGCGACCGCGAGTGGGGCGGCCGGGAAAAGCGGATCAACTGATGTCCGACCTCGGCGCTGGTCGGTCGCGGTGTCAGCGACGCTGCTTGGGACGGAGGCTCTCCGGGCAGCCGCTCGGCACTCGCCTGAGCTGGTGCGGGCCACGCGCATTGCGCTTCGCGACGTGGCCTTCATTGAACTGAGTCGCGAGCTCATGGACCAGGCGGGTGCGCTCACGCCGCCAGACGTCCGTTCGTTCGATGCAATTCATCTCGCGGCAGCGCTGTCGCTGGGCGATGATCTCGACAAAGTGGTCACCTATGACGGCCGCATGCTGGCGGCAGCCAGCGCCTGTGCTCTGGTGGTGTCCAGTCCTGCCTGACGCTGGCCGGCGCCCGCGCCGCCTCACTGGCACCACGGTCGCTGACCTGACCGGCCCAAAAGGGGGGAGAGGTCCCCGCCCGAGTACACTCGATCATGTTCCTGCGGCGGCACGTTACGGCAAGGAGGTTCGTCATGAAGAGCGAAGACGATGCCACGTCCACGTGTGCCGAGGAGCTGTCCGCGGCCTGAGCGCGACGCTCCTCGATCTGAGAGGAGATCGCTGTGCCCGACCACTCAAGACTCGAGGCGCCAGACGGCTTGCTGGAGGCGCTTCGCTCGGCGGACGTTGACACTCGCATCCGGGCGCTGCACCGTGTCTGCCCATGCGGAGGGTCCTTCGCTGTTTACGAGCGATACATGGACGAGGTCAGACGCCTCCGGAAGGACCCCAGTCCGAAGGTCCGGAAGGTTGCGGTCCATGTCGAGGAGGACGCAGGCCACATCGAGATGATGCTGGCCAGACTGGACGTCGCCGAAGAACATGGGGTCCGTTTTGGCGATAGGACCTTCACCGGAAACTGGCGATCGCGCCGAGCGCGCGCACATAGATGACTGTGGCGGCGGGCTATCCGGCCTGCTGCCGGCGATCCGCGCCGCGAGGTGCCTGTCGGGCTCGGGCCCCTACGTTGAGATCCCACTTCCCGTCCGCCTGGACTTCCGCGACCCGCTCGAGGTTGTGGCCATTGGCGCCGTCGCGAAGCGCGGGCCGCCCGACCTCCTCTACGCCACGACGCTTGTTTCGATCTTCTGAGGAGGTTCACGATATGCGTCCAGCTTCAGTGGCCATCATCGCCGCGGTGGTCGTGGTGTTCCTGGCGGCCGGCGGCTACCTGATCTTCGGCCGGGGTAGCGGCGGCGGTGGCGAGCCAGTCACGGTCAACGTCTCCGTCACCGGTACGAGGATGCAGCCACCTACGATCCCCGTCCACCAGGGCGATCGGGTCACCGCCAACGTGACGGCGGACAGGAAGGAAGAGATCCATCTTCACGGCTACGACATCATCTTCAACGTGGAGAAGGCCGGGGACACCGTGACCCACACCTTCACTGCGGACAAGACCGGCAATTTCGACATCGAGATCGAGGACACCGGTACCGGCATCGGCTCGCTGGTGGTTCAGCCCCGATAAGGCCGGGGCGGCCGGCGGACCAGCCGGCCGCCCAGCTCACCCCGCCGCCGCCCGCTCGGCCTGGGATATCGCCCAGGCCGCGTTGACCAGCCCGATGTGGCTGAAGGCCTGCGGGAAGTTGCCCAGGAGCTCCCCGCTTTGCGGGTCGACTTCCTCGGAGAGGAGGCCCACGTCGTTGGCGTATGTGATGGCCTGTTCGAACTTCCTCCGCGACCGGTCCAGCTCGCCTGCTTCGGCGAGCGCCTGTGCCAGCCAGAAGGTACAGATGAGGAACGTCCCCTCCTCGCCTTCGAGTCCATCGTGCGACCGGTAACGGTAGACAAGGCCGCGCGCGTCGGTCAGTCTGGCGTCGATGGCGTCGATCGTCGAGCGCACCCGAGCATCGGTGCCGGGCAGAAAGCCGACGATGGGCAGCATCAGCGCGGACGCGTCCAGCTCGTCTGAACCGAAGGACTGCGTGAACGCTCCGGTCGATTGACTCCAGCCGAGTGTCTCGATGGCCTCGCGGATTCGCTCCCGTGTCTTTTCCCAGGTAGCGACCCGGTCGGCGGCGCACAGCTGTTCAGCAAGGTCGATCGCAGATTGGAGCGCTACCCAGCACATCAGCTTCGAGTACAGGAAGTGACGCGGCTCGCCTCGGACCTCCCAGATGCCCTGGTCAGTCTCCTCCCACCGCTCGGCAGCGGTGTCGGCCACCTCGACGAGAAAGTCCGTCGTAGCCTGGTCGAGCGAGCCGAGCTGGTCGCGCAGCCGGCGCGCCGCGCTGAGCAGCTCTCCATACACGTCCAGCTGGCGCTGGCTCCAGGCACCGTTGCCCACCCGCACGGGACGGCTGTCGCGCCAGCCTGAGAGGTGAGGAAGCTCGCGTTCGGTCAGGTCGTGTTCCCCGCCGACCCCGAACATTATCTGGAGATCGCTCTCGTGCACGCGGGCGGCGGCCGCGGCCGCCATCCACGCGAAGAAGCGGTGTGCTTCGTCCGGACAGGCCGCCACCCACAGCGCTTCCAGTGTCAGGCTGGCGTCGCGCACCCACGTGTAGCGGTAGTCCCAGTTGCGATCCGCGCCGACCGCCTCGGGCAGGGAGGTGGTGGGTGCGGCGACGATGGCGCCGGTCGGCTGGTAGGTCAGCGCCTGCAGGACGCGCCCACTGTGGTGAACGAGCTCACGCCAGGGACCTTCGTATCCCTGGTGGAGGTCGGACCACGTCCGCCAGCCGCGGATGGTGGCCTCCACACGCTCTTCAACTGCCCGCTCAGTCCACGGCGGTGGGACCGGCACCGAGCTGGTGACGTGCTCCAGGGCGAAGCACATCGACTCGCCGGCGGAGAGCTTGATCGTGCCGCCGGCGGACGTGCGCTGGATCTCGAGCGCCGCAGCGCACGACAGCACCAGCACGTCGGCCCCACCGCGAGCCACGACCGCGCCTTCCACGGGGACGAGCAGTGGATGGACCAACCCGTACTCCATGCGTGGCTGATACTCGATGCTCAGATCCACCCTTCCGTCGACGCACTGGGCACGTCGCAACAGCACGCCAGGCGAGCCACGCCCCAGCTCATGACCGAGCTCGTCCGGCCCCGCGGCCATGGTGTCCAGCAGCACAAGCGTCCCCGTCGGGGTGCGAAAGGTCGTCTCCAGGACCATCGTGCCCTCGAGATAGCGCCGGCTGATGTCGGCCTCGCCCGCCGGGTGCAGCGACCAATGGCCGGCCACCTCGTCGAGCAGTCGGGCAAAGACCGAGGGGCGATCGAAACGCCCCGGGCAGAGCCAGTCGACGGAGCCGTCGCGGCTGACCAGAGCCGCCGAGCGGCAGTCGGAGATCAGCGCGTAGTCCGCGATGGGCCTGCTTCTCATCGCAGCATCCTGTCGAAAAAGTGAGTAGGCATTCTCATTCGACCCGGTAGCGCGTCGGATAGGTTATCTCGCGAGACTCTCCCCCGCGAAGTCGGGGGAGTACCCGGCAAAGCCGGGGGAGGGGGGTCAAAGATGAAAACGAAAGGGAGGCACACCATTGGAGATCAGCGCGCGCAATCAGCTTCCAGGCGAGGTGACGTCGATCAAGTCGGGCACGGTCATGGCTGAGATCGAAGTAAGGATTGAGCCGGGGAGCATCGTCGCAGCCATCACCGACGCTTCGCGTGAGCGTCTCGGACTCAAGACTGGAGACCGCGTGACCGTCTTCATCAAAGCGACCGACGTGCTGCTCGGAAAGTGACTCCTGCGTCATGCCGCAGATGAGAGCGCTCTAGCACCCTCCTCCGGCGTCGCCGGGTACTCCCCCGACTTCGCGGGATCCCCTCCCCCGGCTTCGCCGGGTACTCCCCCGAC
>DATFWQ010000049.1:0-15942 GCA_035259145.1 Candidatus Dormiibacterota bacterium
CTGAACGCTGCGGAGCTCGACGTCCATGCGAGCCAGGTTGCCCTCGATCGCTAGGGCACGCCTCGTGAGCTCCTGCGCGACAGCGTCCGGAGGCAGCACGCCGGCCATGGAGAGCGCCGCCGGGAATGACGGATACTCGCGGGCAGGCATCGCGAGCATCTCGCGAAGCCACTCGTCGCTCAGCTCGCGACCCTCGTCGGTGAGCCGGTACACGGTCCGCTCCGGCCGCTTGCCCTCGCGGCTGGTGCCCAGCGGTTCGATCAAGCCGGCGCCGTCCAGCCGCTCGACCAGCCGGTAGATGGCCGCTGGGCGGACGTCCAGCACATCTTCCTTACGCCGCTCGCGGAGCATCCGGTGCATCTGGTACGGGTGCATCGGGCTCTCCCCCAGCAGCAGGAGGACGGCCAGCGCCAGAGCTGATCTCGAAATAGTTCGTCGGGATTTAGACATATACGATATAGTCTGATTCGCACTATATCGCGATCAGCCTCCAGGGGATGGCGATCGTCAGCAGCATCGAAACAGAGGTGGACGCATGGATGCGACTCCCGGGCAACAGAAGAAGGGGTACAGGGGACTGCCCATGGAAGGGATCGTGGCACGGCGGTACGCGGAACTGCGCCGCTCGGGGACCCAGATCGACGAGTGGAGGGAGCAGGCAGCGCAGATCACCGCCTCCGTTCCCGGTGGCGCCGACGTGCTCGAGGTGGCACCCGGCCCGGGGTACCTCGCCATCGAACTGGCGCGACTGGGGCGATTTCGCGTCACTGGACTGGACATCAGCCGGACCTTCGTGGACATAGCCCGCGAGAACGCCCGGCAGGCGAAGGTGAGCGTCGACTTCAGGCTGGGCGACGCCGGCAGCATGCCGCTGGCAGACGAATCCTTCGACCTGATCATCTGTCAAGCGGCCTTCAAGAACTTCGCGCAGCCGGGCCGAGCCCTCGAGGAGATGTACCGGGTCCTCCGGGCAGGCGGGATGGCCATCATCCAGGATATGAGCCGCGATGCCTCAAACGCGGACATCGGCCGGGAGGTGAGCAGGATGAGGCTTGGTCGGCTGAGCGCCTTCACCACGAAATGGACCTTGAGGATGCTGCGGCGGCGGGCATACACGATCGAGCGCTTCCGGGAGCTGGCCGCCGCCAGCCCATTCGGCACCTGCGACATTCAAGCCGCCGGCATCGGCCTGGACGTGCGGTTGAAGAAGCTGTAGATGAGCGGTGTGGTGCTGCCGGGGAGCGTCGCCGAGCTGGTCGGCCGGTATCTGCGCCGGGTCGACCTCGCCATCCCGGGCGCGATCCAGGGCTTCTATGTGGTCGGGTCGACCGCGCTCGGCGCCTTCCGGCCGGGACGCAGCGACGTCGACTTCGTGGCTGTGCTCGGGGAACAGCTGGCCGCCGCCGACCTGGACCGGCTGCGTCGAGCGCATCACAGACTTTACTCGGCCGATCTGGCCCATGCGTTCCTCCGCCTGCCCTGGCGGTGGCCGCTCACGTGCAATGGTGTGTTCGTCAGATGGCCCGACCTGAGCCGGTCGCCGCTGGCGGTGGTGCCAATCGCCTCGCACACAGCGTGGCGGTTCGCGGCGGGCCATGGATTCGACGTGAACCCCGTCACCTGGCGCGTGCTGGCTGAGCGCGGCATCGCCGTCCGTGGCCCAGCGGCTGACCGGCTGGGGATATACCGCGACGAGGTGGAGCTGCGGCGGTGGTGCCTTCGAAACCTCGACGGCTACTGGCGGCGCTGGGCCAACTCGATGCTTAACCTGACACGACGGACGGCCATGGCCAGCTTCCTCCACGCCGCCGTTGGCGGCGTGCTGGGCGCACCCCGACTGCATCGCACCGTTGTCACGGAGGACGTCATCTCCAAGGAGGAGGCCGGCGAGTACGCGCTGGCGGCCTTTGGCGATCGGTGGCGGCCGGTCATCGACGAGGCGCTCGCCTACTGGCGAGGTGAGCTGACCGCCGGGCCATTTCGGCCGGTAGGTCGCCAGCGCCGAGAGGCCGCGCGGTTCGTGCTGGAGGTCGTGGAGTCCGGAAGCGCCTCGGCTCCCGAGGATGTACTCGACGCCGTCGCCCCGATGCGCTCTTCCGTCATCGGTGAGGCTGAGCACCCCGATTAGCGGAGCTGAGGCACCACCTCTATGGCGAGGCGCTCCATCTGCTCCGCCTCGTCGAAAAGGGGGTTGAGGAGGATCAGTTCGGCGCCCGCCTCCACCACCTCGCGCAGAGCCCGCACGCATGCGTCGGGCGGACCTGACACGCCGACCGCTTCGATGCCCCTCAGTCCGAAGTATCCGTACAGCTCGTTCAGCGACGCGGCGACCCGGCGTCGTCCGCGCTCGGCGTCGTCATCCACCCCGATGTAGACGCGCTTGGCGATCGGGAAACGGGCGGCATCCCGTCCCAGTTCCGCGAGCGCGTCACGGACGACACGAACCTGCTCGGCGAACTGCGCGGTCGTGGACGACCCTGCCCCGAAGAAACCGTCTCCGAGTCTGACCGCGCGCCGCAGCGCGGCTGGGTGGCTGGCGCCGAACCAGATCGGCGGCCAGGGTTTCTGGAACGGCTTCGGCTCCATAGCCGCGCCTTCCAGCTGCCAGAATCGCCCGTCGAAGGTGACCCGGGGCTCGGTCCAGAGTGCTTTCATCAGCCGCAGCCCCTCGGTGAAGCGAGCCACCAGGCTTGTGGGATCGACGCCGAACGCGGAGAACATCCTGAATCGCCCTCCCGTGCCGACGCCGATCTCGATGCGGCCTCGACTCAGCTGGTCCAGCGTACTCAGGCTCTTGGCCAGGTGAACGGGGCTGTACAGCGGGGTGACGAACAGCATGCAGCCCAGACGCAAGCGCTCCGTGCAAGCGGCTGCGTAGGTCATCGTCTCGATAGGGCTGAGGTGCGGCATCGAACCGATGACCTGCTCTCCGGTCCAGGCGCTGGGGAAGCCGAGCGCTTCAGCTCGCGCCAGGTAGGCGCGGAAACCGCCGGGATCGAATGCACCGTCGGCGACGAACTGGGGAATCGAGATCGCAAATCGAACGCCGTTCATCGGTGCCTCCTCATGGATGTTGTCGTCCCGACGACGAGCCACGGCTGGATCAGGAGCGGAGGGGCTGAGCGGGTCAGGTCGGCCGAAGCGCCATGAGTCTAGGAAAGGGATCGGTGCATCCGCCGGCCAGTGCATGCTTCCGCCGTCCCCAATAGGTGACCCCGCGCGGCGAATAGCCCTAACAATCGGCGCCCGATCTCTCGTAGGGCCAGGAGTCAGGAGGCTGCGACCGAAATCTGCAGCTGCGTGCAGCCTTCGGTGTGGCCGTCTGCTGCTATCGCACAGGCACTGATGGTGGCTGGGCCGGGCGTCGCCTGACCCGGTATGAAAACACGGACAGAGAAGCGGCCGCCCGCCACAACGCGGACCGGCGGCTGCAGCTGGTACGCGGCGCCAGGCTGTTCGAGTGTGACCGCGAAGGAGCCGTTGGGGTCGAAACCGGTGCCGCTGACGGTCAAGGCGTCACCTCGACTCGGCGTCTGAGTGCTGAGCTTGATCGAAAGCGGCCCTAGGGTCGGGGTTGTCGCTGGCCCGCCCCCCGATGGCGAGGCGAAGGTGGGCGGCACGACAGGGGGCGAGACGACCCTGGGCACGAGCCCTGAAGGCAAGCTCTCCACCGCCTTTGACTGCGAGCTCGATACCTGCGGCGCCGCGGACCTCGGTACGCCCGCGATGCCCGCCAGTTTGGTGGTGCTCATCGTGAGCAGGGCCGGGTGGGTCAGCACGAGCGCTCCGATGACCAGTGGCAAGCCCACGGCGCCTGCGAGCCGGAGCACGGCACCGGCCCGACCGCCGGGTCGTGCTCCACTTGCGGCGGGCAGCGCCCGCTCGAGCGCTCTCACCATCGCGCCGCAACTCGACCAGCGCTCCGCGGGGTCCTTGGCCAGGCCAACCAGGAGGACGTCGTCGACCTGGGCGGGGAGGCTCGGGTCCCGCGTGGAAGGAGGTGCGGGCTGGCGGCGGAGGTGCGCGTCAAGCTGATCGCGTGCGGAGGTCCCCGGCTCGTCGAATGGCGCCGTCCCGGTCAGTAAGTCATAACCGATGGCAGCGAACGCGTACACGTCCGCCGCTGGGCCCACCAGGCCGCCGAGAACCTGCTCGGGTGCCACGTAGGCCGCTGAGCCAAAGCTGACTGCACTTCGACCGGAAACCTGCGATGCGCCCGCCAGGCGGGCCAGTCCGAAGTCGGCCACAAGCAGGGTGCCGTCTGGCGAAACCTTCACCACAGCCGGCTCCAGGCCACCGTGATGGAGGCCCATCGCGTGGACGTAGTCGATCGCACCGGCGACGCCCCGCAGCACACTCACTGCTGTCTTCCGATCAACTCTGCTGGTGGTGAGACGCTCAGCAAGTGACAGCGGCGGCTCGTCGGGCGTGATGACGAAAGGAACGCCGTTGATATCGCCCCACTGCTCGATCGGGACGATGTTCGGGTGTCGCATCGCCGCGATTCGCTGGAGCTCGCTGGCGATCAGCGAGGCCGCAACCCGGCCGCCGCCGAGGGCCGGCAGCACCTTGACCAGCACCCTCCGCCGCTGCCTATCCCGGCCGCGATAGACGAGCCCGAGCCGCGTGTGGGTCACGCTCGTCTCCAGCCTGTAGCCGCTCAGGCTCTGCCGGATCCCGAGTGCCGCCAGGCCAGTCCGGGCCATCAGTGGTCCCTGGCGTGTAGCGGGCAGCCTCTCTTCTGGTGTCCAAAGAGTGGGTTCTGCACGTAGTCGCCTGTCAGGTCACCGTTGGCGTCTACCCTCCAGGACCCCCTGATCGCGGACACCGGAACCGGAACTCCTGGCGCATGACCGCCGACGACCTCGTCCAACCAGCCGCCGCCGGCTCGCCTCGCTTGTTCCCTCAAGTCCGGCGGGAGGTGAGCCACGTCCGCGGCGCTGCTGCCGGACTCAGGCGCTCTGGCACGCGCTTGAGGACGTCACGCCGATGCAGCGCACGATCCAGTCCGCGCTTTTCCATCAAGCTACCCCCCTTTGATGGAAGACGCGCCTACGTCTCTCCGACCGGCACAGACGACCGTAGTCCATCCGGCCCACTGGAGATACTCAGTGCACTGTAACCCCCTGGCGGATACCTGACAAATCGGGGTGGTCGAAGACGCGGCCTTGCCGGGGGCGGTACCACCCGCCGCTGGGCTTCCGCGTCGTGGGTGCGGGCTGGCGCGTGGAGGGTTCGTAGCGCCTTGCCTACAAACTCCAGGCGACTGGCAAAGTCCGCGTCGGCCTCGGCCCGACTCGCGATGTCGTGGTCATCGAAGGGACCACACAGAGGCTGGATGCGCACGATGTCCCGTCGGACATGGGCGATGCCTTTGCCGCCGCACGGGCTTCGACCCGCGCACGCTAACCACGCGCTACGTGTATTTCTGAATCCACCCGCGGCGGATGCAGGCGTGGCGCGAAGCCGACGAGCTCGAGCACTGCGAGCTCATGCGCCACGGCCGCTGGCTCGAGGCTTGACACGACCACTGATACAACCGTACGGTTGTATCAGTGCAGATCGCGCCGCCGGACTTCGACCGTGTGTTCGCCGCCCTCGCGGATCACACACGCCGCGACATCGTCCGCCGCGCGATCAGCGCCGAGGAGGGCGTCCTCGAGCTGGCCAGCCATTACCCGATGAGCTTCGCGGCGGTCCAGAAGCACGTCGCGGTTCTCGAGCGCGCAGGCCTGATCACGAAGCAGCGCACCGGCCGCCGCAAGGTCGTCCGCACCAACCTCGAGGCGCTGCTCGTCGCGCGCCGCCTGCTCGACCAGTACGAGGAGCTGTGGCGGGCTCGGATCGACCGCATGAACGAGCTCATCGCCGAGACGGCCGGCGCCATCGACACCGTGGAGACAAAGGAGAGCAAACGATGACCGTCACCGCTGTCCGCAAGGATCCCCAAAGGCTCACCCTGACCGTTGAGGCCGAATTCGATGCATCGGTCGAGCGCATCTGGCAGCTGTGGGCGGATCCGCGCAAGCTCGAGCGCTGGTGGGGGCCGCCGACCTACCCCGCCACCTTCACCAATCACGATCTGGCGCCCGGCAGTCGCGTCGAGTACCACATGACCGGGCCCGCGGGCGACCAGCCGCGCGGCTACTGGGACGTCCTCGAGGTCGAGCCGCCGCGTCGCATCCTCTTCCGCGACGGCTTCGCCCACGCGGACGGTACGCCCAACACGGACATGCCGATAAACACGATCCGCGTCGGCATCGAGGAGGTCGCCCGAGGACGCACGCGCATGTCGATCGAGAGCGTGTTCCCCAGCACCGAGGCCATGGAGCAGATCCTGGCCATGGGCACGGAAGAGGGATTGAGCCAGGCCGTCAGCCAGATCCATGCCCTCCTCGCCGAAGAAGCTATCCAGCGCTAGATCCAGAGGAGAGCCGTAGTGACCACGTCAACCAGCCAACCAACGACAAACTCAGCCAGGAAGGAACTGCGACCATGAAACTGACGACCATCACGATCGTCACCGTCGACGGAGTGCTGCAGGGACTCGGCGGTGCGGATGAGGACCGCAGGGGCGGGTTCGAGCGCGGCGGATGGGTCGCGCGGTCGTTCGACAACGAGGCCATGACGTTTCTCAACCAGATCTACCAGCGCGCCGACGCTTTCCTCTTCGGCCGGCGGACCTACGAGATCTTCGCCGGCTTCTGGGGACTAATGGCAGATTCGGGCAACCCCATCGCAGCGGCGTTGAACACGCGGCCGAAGTACGTGGCAACGACTACGCTCACCGACCCGCAATGGGCGGACACGACCGTCCTCTCCGGTGACGTCGCGGCGGCCGTCGTCGAGCTGAAAGCCAAGCCGGCGGGTGAGCTGCAGGTGCACGGCAGCGGCAACCTGGTCCGCTGGCTGTTCGCCAACCAGCTTGTCGACGAGATCACCCTGCTCACTGTCCCGGTGGTCATCGGCCAGGGCACGCGGCTATTCCCCGACACCGGCCCAGACATTGCGCTTGACCTGGTCGACTCGCGAGCCACCCAGAAGGGGGTAACGATCCAGGTCTACCGGCCCGCCGGGCGCCCGCAGTATGCAACCGCCACGGCCGACTGAAGCACGTGACATAGGTGCCACAGTCGTGAGAGTCGATCATGGATGGGTGCGGGCCGCAGCGTAGACAGCTGCGTCTGGCAGCCGAGCGCGAAGTGTCGCCGGCGGTGGTTGGCAGGGAAGGCGTCGGTGATGCGGCCGTTGATTGACGTGGTTGCCGCCGAACTGTGGCGGCGGCTCCGCCCAGGCAAGCCGCGCGGCAGCCTGGCCCGGCTGAGGGACACGCCCTTCAAGTTGGCCTCGGCCAGGGGAGCCCATCCTCTCACGCAGAGGATCACCACCGAGGGCAAGCGGGTGCGGCGGGCAGGGCAGATTACCTCGCCCTGTTCTGTTGAGGGGTCGACTGGGGATGCGCGTATGCCATCCTCCCGCTTAGCCGGAGCTCCAGGCTGCTCCTGAGGCCGCCTGGGCCGGGTACTCCGCGTGAGGTGGGCGTTTTCCCTAGTGCATGCAGCAGGGCCACCTTCGGGGAGGAGGACATATGAGACGGCGAATTGCGGTACTCCTGACAGCTTCGACGTTCCTGGCCTTCACGGCGACGGCCGGCACCGCCGCTCCAGTTCGGGCCAAGGGCGGCCTGCCCGCGCCGTTGAACGTGCGCGCCACCGCTGTGTCGGCGTCGCAGATCAGCGTGTCGTGGAGCGCGATCGGCGGCGTCAACGGCTACCAGGTGCTGCGTAGCCCGGCCCCCGGCGGCCCGTTCACGCTGGTCGGCACGACCCCCGGGTCCACGCTCGACTTCCTGGACACTGGCCTCGCGCCCGCCACCACCTACTTCTACATCGTCACGGCCGTCGTAGGGAACAAGGTGTCGCCGCCATCGGCGGCGGCCAGCGCCACGACGGGGATGACACCTCCGGCCAACCTCAAAGCAAACGCCACGCCATCGACGGTCGCCCTCTCCTGGGACGCCGTGGCGGGCGTCGCCACATACGCCATCGTGCGCACCGACCCGAACGGGACGGGCGTCGTCGCCACCACCGGCCAGACCTCGTACGTCGACACGGCGGTGACCGCCGGCGTCCTGTACACGTATACGATCCGGTCGATTGCGCCCAACGGCGCCACCGGGGACTCGCGTCCGCTCGCCGTCGCCACCGGCGTCGCCACCACGACGACCCTCGCCATCACGCCGAACCCCAGTGAGGTCGGCCAAGCGATACTGCTGAGCGCCACTGTCCCCAGCGGTGGCGGCGGCTACGTCGACTTCTACGGCGACAACACGTTCCTTGGCGAGGCTACGGTCGATCCTATCCGGAAGGTCGCGGACCTCGACGCCGTGGTCGCTGCTCAAGGGACCTTCGTGTTCTGGGCGTTCTTCCCGGGCGACCAGACCACCCAGGTCGGGTCGAGCAGCTCCCAGTCCGTCTCCCAGGTGACGAACCCCGCGTACGCCCGCGTTTCCTTCGGCATCCCTTCGACGCATGCGGTCGGGTCGACTGCCAGGAGCGTGGCCATCGCCGACGTGACCGGCGACGGGCTCGCTGACGTCCTGGTGACGACGTCCACGGTCTTCCCGCAGGGCGACCCCGCCGCCGACTGGAAGCTGGTGGTCTTCGCCCAGCTGCCAGATCACACGCTTGCCGCACCGGTCCGGCTGGCGACGCACGCGGCGTCCGGCAGCGGGATGTTGCTGGCGGCGGGCGACATCGACGGGGACGGCCGCGCCGACGTGGTGGTCGGCGCCGAGAGCGCGGGCGGCGTCGACGTCTTCATCCAGGGCCCCGGTGGGCTGGGGAGCCCGGTCCTGTTCCCGATCGGCGGCCCCATTTACGACATGAGGCTAGCGGACGTCAACCGCGACGGCCGCGCCGACCTGGTCGTATCGCTGTCAGACCGCGTCGCTGTGTATCCGGCCATGCCTGGCGGCACCTTCGGATCCCCGATCCTTGTCGGGCCGGGCCACGGGGGCCAGGTGGAGGTGGCGGACATGAACGCGGACGGGTTGCCCGACGTCGTGCTGAAGGAGGGCACCACGATCACCGTCTTCGCGCAGCGAGCCGACGGCACGTTCGCACAGCAGGCCCAATCGACCCTGCCAGCCGGCGGCAACCCGGGGATGGGCACCATGGCCGCCGGCGACCTGACCGGCGACGGGCTCGCGGATGTCGTGGCGAACGTGGGGGGGAACAGCCCCGACTCGCGCATCCATGTCCTCGCGCAGGCGGCTGGCCAGCTCGCGGCTCCGGTCACGTATCCCGTCTACGACCTACCGGTGCCCGGTCCGCTAGCACTGGCCGACATGAACGGCGACGGCCGCCTGGACATTGTGATCCCGCACCCCGGGTTCGCACGGCTCGGTGTCATGCTGCAGCGGCCGGACGGCCGGCTGGGCGCCGAGCAGCTGTTCGGAATCCCGGACGCGAGCAATTACGGCACGCGCGCTCTCGCGGTCGGGGACATCAACGGCGACGGCCGGCCCGATGTCGTCATCGCCAACTACAACTACGGCCTGGTAGTGCTGCGCCAGATCTGAACCGGCCGTCACGTCTCCGCAGCTGCCCGTCGCATGAGCGTCTGAACAGCCGCCTGGTCCAAAGCTGGCGGGGCGTCCCGACGGCGCCATCAATGCCTCAAGCACCTTCGCTAGCCGCCGTTCGCGCCGTCGGGACCTGGCCGAAGCCGGGGCCGCGTCAACAGGGCCAAATCCGCAAGGAGGCCCGGCAGGCGGCCGCAATCCGAACTAAGGCCGAGTGATCATGGTGGGCGGCCCGGGACTCGAACCCGGATGGGTCTCCCCACACGCCCCTCAAACGCGTTGCCTGATTTGGGCGGCCGCGCTGAAGTCACCGAGGCACACGACCGTTTGTTTTCGGGTTTCTAAGCCGAAGCGGCCGGGAAATCCGACAGTGCCCGGCGTGGCGGCCGCGCACCCCACTCCCGAATTCATACCAATGGGCACCGACAGTGGCCCAACGCGATACTGAGGACCGGAGCGCAGCAGGAAGGGACACTCGAAGGCAGCGGGCCGGCCTCACATCGCCCACGCCGAGGATGTCAGCGACCGCGGCGCCCGGGCCGCCCGCGCCTGCCGTGGCCCCGGATGTCTCCGATAATCCGCAGCGCCTAGCGGTACAGATCTGTTTCGCTTTGGGAATGGGCGTCCGCGTCTACGTCACCGGCCGGCTGTGCCTGGAGTCTGGTGGCCGGCTGCTCCTCGACACCCAGCTCGGAAGTCGCCAGGGCCGGATGGCGCTCGCCTACCTCGTCTGCGAGCGCCACCGGAGCGTTCCTCGCGAGGAGCTCGCGGAAGTGGTGTGGGAGGATGGGCCTCCACCCGCCTGGGACATCGACCTGCGCGCACTGGTCAGCCGCCTGCGGTCAGCCGCGACCAGGATCGGTCTCGACGGCTCCGCGCTCTTCAGGTCCGGCCTTGGCTGCTACCACTTCAGGCTCCCAGTCGGCGGCTGGGTAGACATCGAGGCGGCCGCGGACGGCATCCACCGGGCGGAGACTTTGCTGCGTTCCGGGCGGTCCCGCGAGGCTTGCGGCTGGGCGTTGGTGGCGCGCATGAACGCGCGGCGGCCGTTCCTGCCCGGTCAGGACGCGGCCTGGGTGGAGCGGAGGCGGTCCCAGCTGCGTGACATCCACGTCCGCGCGCTGGACGCGCTGGCCAAGGTCTGGATCGAGACCGGGGATCCCATGCTGGCGGCGCGCGATGCTGAGGAGTCGATCGCGATCGAGCCCTACCGCGAGGTCGGCTATCAGTGGCTAATGCGTGCGCAGGCGGCTGCGAGCAACCGCGGCGAGGCCGTGCGCGCCTTCCGACGCTGCCGGGAGACCCTGGCGCACGACCTCGGCGTCGAGCCATCGCAGGTCACCGAGGCCGTCTTCCACGAGGTCCTGCACGGGGCGCGACCTGCAACGGCGCTGCAACGGGGGAGCGCTAACGTCGGTGGCCACTCACATCGGATCACCAATGGAGGTTGATGATGGCCCTGACAGTGACGTGTGACTGCGGAGTGACGGTTCGCGGTGAGACCGAGGACGACTTCGTCGCCAAGGTGCAACAGCACGGCCGTGAGGCGCACGACATGGACGTTACGCGCGAGCAGGCACTCGCGATGGCCCAGCCGGAGTGAATGGGATGAGCGCCGACATTGTAGGGATCTGCGGACGGCTGGCCGCGGCCGGGCTGGGCGTGGCGCTGCTGGGGATGGTCGGGGCGGCCCCGGCTTCGGCCGCGGCCAGCCCGAACGCCAGCTGCGTCGGTCAGATCGTCAGCGCTGCGGCTCCCGCGACCGTTCCTTTCGGTGCGAACGTGGTGACTGTCCAGGTAGTGGCGAGCGACCACCAGTTCGGCCAGACAGTGGCAAGCGTCACGGCCGCCCAGCCGCGCGACGCCTGCCAGCAGCCATAGTCTCGCCCGGAGGAGGTCTCCCCTCCCCCGGCCAGTCAGGTCGGTGAGGCGGTTCAAGTAGTGCCCCGCCTCCCCGACCATCTTCGTGGTCAGAAGGAGACGATCACTGGGCTGCCAGCGGGGCCCGCGGAGGATGGCAGAGATCCAGGTTCGGCGAACCGGCTCCAGCCTCCGGCCCAAACGAGATGACGCGGCCGGGTTGACCGCACAAGCACACCGCGGCCCCGGTCTGAAACGGACGGTGCACCGCATGCCCGCCGCCCGGCCGCTAGCGTTCCGCCACGGCCGCCGCTGCAAGTCCTGGAGCCAAGCGGGGATCGGGCGGGGGAGGAATCTTCTCGACCTGTCTGGCGAGGTGTGACCAGCGCCTGTCATCGCCCGCGACGAAAGGCGCATGCCCGGTGCGCGGGCGCTTGCCGTTCAGGATGCGGATTCGGGCGTTTGCTCTGCCTTTCACCGGCGCTGCTCGTGCGTTGGCGTGTTGCTCGTTGACCCGGGTTCTGCACAAAAATCCGGACGACCGACTTCGGACCGGGTGCAGTGGTGGGCTGCCCGGGACTCCAACCCGGATGGGTCACCCCAGACGCCCCTCAAACGTGTGGCCCTATTCCAATGGTCAAGTTGAACTGACTCAGTTACACGACACACAAGTTTCGGGCGTTTACGCCGCTTCCGTGTTGTGCGATCGGGGGCTGCCGGCAGTGTTATCCCATCCCCGTCCTAAGTAAGTCCTCGGCCTCCGCCCCCGTCCAGGTCACGACGCCTTGCCGGGAGCGAGCTGCGACACGCGCTGGTGGGACACCCCCAGAAGCTCGGCTATGTCGCGCACGCCCATTCCGTGGCGGCGCAACCGGCCGACCAGCTCCGCCATGTCCCCCTGCACCTGGCGCTGAGCTTCCTCCCCGACTGCACGCGCCCTCTTTACATCCTCGATCGCAGCATCGAAATTGGGCACTCGCACCCGTACTTCGACCTCGAAGGAGTCCTCGGGGATGTTCTTCAGCGTCGCGATCGCGTCCGGGATCATGCGCTGGCGGATCTCGGCCAGGGTTCGGCCCTGGGTGAACAGCCCGTCCAGCTCCCCGGCCCCAATCGCAATCCACGTCTTGGCGCCTCGCTGGACCTCAACCACGTATCTCCTCTGTCGTGCCATGTTCCTACGCCCCTTCAACGTTCCACCCGTTTCAGAAGCGCCCGAGCCAGTCGTTCGTCAATCTCCCGGTGGCGCGGAATGACGACATCCAGGTTCCCGAACGACCAGACCTAGTGTTCCTTGCCCTACCGCTTCAGCCTGAACCCGAGGTTCTGGGCCTTGGCGGCTTGCCGGAGTCGGCGCACCAGCTCCGTGTGCCTCACGGCTTGATGCTATATGGCTAGACGAGCCCAGTCTAGGTCCCTAGACGCGCGCCATTCGTCCGGAAATGGCGTGGATCGAACAGAGACGGCGCGAGTCGTATGAGGCGGGCCAGCTCGCCCACGGCGAACCGGAGGAGCGCCTGGAGGTAAAGAGCCGCGAGCTGTTCCGCCAGATGTTCCAGGACCACCTGGACCTGCGCGCCCAGCAGGAGTTGCGCCTGGAAGCAGTGGTGGCTGCCGACGGAGTTGCGCGACGCGGCGTGGAGGCTGACCACGAGCGCGGGCTGCTGACCGTTTTCGGCAAGGTCGAGGTCACACGCGTGGCTTACCGGCGGCGGGGCCACGCCAAGCTGCATCCCACCGACGCGGAGCTGAACCTGCCGCTCGAGCTGCACTCTCACGGGCTGCGGCGACTGGCCGTCGTGGAGGGCACGCGCGGCTCCTTCGACAACGTCCGGGAGGCGATTCTGCGGAGCCCCGGACAACGCCTGGGCAAGCGCCAGTTGGAGGAGTTGGTCCAGCGAGCGGCGACGGACTTCGACGCCTTCTATAAGGAGCGCAAGCGGGCCGCCGGCGAGCCCGCAGACGTGCTCGTCATCTCCTGTGACCGCAAGGGCGTCGTCATGCGTCCGGACGCCCTGCGTGCCGCCACCGCGCAGGCCGCGGCGCGGAGCACAACCAAGCTCACCACCCGGCTCTCGAAGGGGGAGAAGCGCAACCGCAAGCGCATGGCCGAGATCGGTGCCGTCAACGACGCCGAGCCTGTTCCCCGCAACCCCCGACGACATCCTGGTCGACTCTCGCCACCGGGAGCAGCACACCGCCCGGCCGGCCCCACCCGCCCGCAACAAGTGGCTGATCGCCAGCGTGGAGGAGCACGCCGCGGCCGTGGTGAGCAGGGTCTTCGACGAGGCCGAGCACCCCCCGCACCACCGTACCTGGGTCGCGCTCGTCGACGGCAACAACCACCAGGTTGACCGCATCAAGGCCGAGGCCCGCGCCCGCCGGGTGGATTTGACCGTCGTGGTCGACTTCGTCCACGTCCTGGAGTATCTGTGGAAGGCGGCCTGGTGCTTCTTCGATCAGGGCGATCCCGATGCCGAGGGCTGGGTCCGAGACCTGGCTCGGGCGCCCCTCAACCACGCAATCGCGGCATGACCGGCGTCACTCCAATAGAGGCGCGCCCACTTAGCGTTTAAGATCGCTGAATGCCTGCGTCCGTCAACGTACAAACTGTTCACCCCCGCAGGTTGGCCGTGGTGCGGCGCGAGGTCACGCCCGGCGCGGTTGGGTCGGTGTGGGGGCCTGCCGTGGGCTTGGTCTGGGAGTTCATTCGCAGCCAGCCGGGGCTGTGGACTGACGGCCACAACATTTTCCTCTACCACCACCCGACGCAGCCCGGCGCCCCGATACTGTGCGACTTCGGTGTCGAGGTCACGCGCACATTTGAAACTGCGGGTGAGGTGTACGCGACCGAAACGCCAGGGGGCCAGGCTGCCGTCGCCGTCCACCGCGGCCCGTACAACCGCATGAATGAGGCGTACGACGCGATCGGAAACTGGATGGCGGCGAACCGGAGGGAGTCCGCCGGGCACTCGTGGGAGATCTACGGAGATCCGACGCCGGATCCCGCCGACACTGAGGCGACGATTGTGCACCTCCTAAAGTATCGTTCGGAGCTGACGGGAATCCGTTCTACGCGCCGGCAGGCACCTCACGTTTCCGACTAATGACCGCTCGGCCGCGCCGCAGCGGCCCGTACGTCACTCCAGAAGAGCCGCACCCATTGCAATAGGCGCGGACATCGCGGACGCCTGTGCCGAGCACGATCGGCAGGCACAGCATTGCTGCTGAGCCGATAGCACGAAGCCGACGGAGCGAATCGAAACGGGTCTTGTGCTCGCCCATCAACCCTCGTGAGCGAAAGGGTTCATGTGACGCCTTTCCCGTCAAGTAGAAAGTGGTGACAAGCAACTCGGGCGGGCTGTTGGTACCGCTGGGCGGCATGCCGAAGCGCGGGCGATCCGCATCGGAGTCCGATCCCAGTGGTCCCAGGTGTCGGTATCGTCGAGAGCACCGCCTCGGCAAGCGGGTCGAGCAGCGCAAGCTCGGCTACCTCGGCCGCCTCGATCAGCTCGATGGCAACCCGATCGATCGCCTGATCGAGTACCTGCGCCGTTTCGCACCTCCTGAGGGACTGGGCGGTGTCACCCTGAGCGCTGTCGAGATGGTGGCCGTGCGCGACTATACGCACGCTTGCCCTGCTTTTCACCAGCGATGCTCGGGCGGTGACGTGTTGCTCGTTGACCCAGGTTCTGGTCACAAATTCGCACGACCGAGTTCGGACCGGGTGCAGTGGTGGGCGGCCCGGGACTCGAACCCGGATGGGTCTCCCCACACGCCCCTCAAACGTGCGTCGCGATTTGAAGTAACGAAATGATCTTGTTGCATCACACGTCCTTCGGATTCACGGCTAATTGACCCGACCATGGGTCGTGCGATTCGGCTGGCCAGACGTGCGCATATCCAGTTACTCCTGCTTTACAGCGAAACGGGATACCGGCCACGGTTCGCCCTGAGTCAGCAGGCATGTCAACGGTCACCACGGAATCAGGCCAGGCAGACGGTTGAGTGCCCTGCGCAGCTCCATGGCTCGCCGGCGCATGTCCGGCATCGTGGCGATCCGCCGAAAGGTGCCTCGGGGCGGCGGCAGGCCGAACTCCTCCATCTTCTCGATGAGCGCATGCGTGTCGCCCACCATCATTCGGGCGTCATCTGCTCTCACCGCTACAACCGGCGTAGACAGGCCGGCTGATCCGATCTCGGCGTAGGCGGCCCGCTCCCGGAGGAGCAAGGCCTCGCGCGCCTCCTGTTGTGCCTTCCGACGACCCGGAGAATCAGCAAGCAGGGTCCCGAGATCCCCCGCGGCCCAAGCCGCGGGCTGGTTCTCGATCGCCCACGCGAACAGCGTGAGGGTGCCGAGCTTGCTGCCATGGTCTGCCAGACGGCGCCGAAGATCCTTCCAGTCGACCGCGTTACCGAGAGCAAGATCGGTCCCCGCCCGCAGCAGCATGAGGGTTTTGCTGGCCTCCTCAGCCGCCAGCACGGCGACCAGGTAA
>DATFWQ010000050.1:0-13985 GCA_035259145.1 Candidatus Dormiibacterota bacterium
TGTAGAGCGGGTCGTCCGAGACTTCGGCGTCGTACTCAGCCATGAACCGACCAGTATATGGACCACGTTGCAAGTCGACATCCGCGCCCTCGCTGACGCGATCGGCTATCCGGCCGCCGGCCTGGGCATTCTGATCGAGAGCGCCGGCATCCCGTTCCCGGGCGAAACGGCCCTGCTGGCAGTTGCCGCATACGCGGCTGCCGGCAACCTGGACATCCGGCTCGTGATGGTTCTCGGAGCGGCCGGCGCCATCCTGGGCGCCAACCTGGGCTATGGCGTCGGTTACTTCGGGGGGCGGCCCCTGGTGGAGAGGCTCAGCCACGTTCTCCGCCTCAGCGCGAGCCATATGACCCGTGCGGAGCTGTTCTTCGCCCGCCACGGCGCCCTAACGGTGTTGTTCGGCCGGTTCGTGCTTGGCTTGCGCTCCTGGGCGTCGGTGATGGCCGGCATGTCAAGGATGCCCATCCTGACGTTCGAGCTCTACACGGCCATTGGCGGCATTGCCTGGGCGATCGTGATCGGCACCCTCGGCTTTTACCTCGGCTCCAACTGGAACCTCGTCGAGCACCTGGTCAGCTACCTCGGCCTCGGTGGCCTGGCCGCCGCCGCCGCGCTCATCGTGGCGCTGCTTCTACTCCGAAGACGCGTCTCGCGTATCTCGCCACGATGAGGCCCGTTCCGATCAGCAAGAAGCCCAGGCCAGCCACCACACGGTTGATGCCGAGCAAGTCGGACAGCGCCGCAGTCAGGAGCACAGGAAGCGCTGTAACCCCGTTGATCACCATGAAGAGGAGTGAGAAGATCCGACCTCTCACGGCGTCTGAGGTGTGCTCCATCAAATAGCTGAGGGCCGGAATCACGAGCAGCCCGAACTCCAGTCCGAGCAGGAAGCTGAATCCGGAGCCGAACCAGCGTGTGTGGGGTTGCAGCGCCGTCACGTGGGTGAGCAGCGCGGGCACTACCGCCAGCAGCACCAGCGTCAGCCCCGTCGCCACGAGTGCGCCGACGAGCAGCCGCGACGGGCTGAGGCGGCGACCCAGCTGACCCAGGGCGGCGGCGCTGAGAAGCGCACCCAGCGTGGCCGGCAGCAGGATCACGTAGCTGTCCTGTGCTTCGATGCCCAGCACCTGGCTTACATACGCCGGCGCCAGCGTGAACATCATGAACATCACGAGTACCGCCAGCGACATCTCGTAGAAGGCGACAAGCAGGACGGGCGAACGACCGAGTGCCTCGGCACCGGCCTTCAGGTCCAGCACCAGCTGGTGGAACGGGTTGCGCGGCGCTCGCGACCCGTCGGAGCCACGCAGCAGCACTGGGATCCGCGCAAGCCCGATCAGCACCCCTGCCACGACGAAGAGAACGACAGCAATCCAGTAAGGCGCGTAGATGTCCACGCGGGACACGATCGGTGCAAGAGCCCCCCCGATGACGAGGGTGACGACCATCGTGGCCAGGACCATCGAGTTGGCTGTGATCAGCGCTCGGCGGGAGATCAAGCTGGGTATCGCGGCGGCCTCTGCGGGGCTGAAGAGCTGACCGACGGCGGCGAAAGCGAAGGTGATCAGCAGCAGGTGGAGGTAGTCGTTTTGAAGTGTGGGTAAGACGCTTGCGATCGGGATCAGCGCGATCAACAGCGCCCGGATCAGGTTGCTGCCGATCATGATGAGCTTGCGGTCGTACCGGTCCGCGAAGACGCCCGCCAGGGGGGCGATGGTCACCGCGGGAACCGTGTACGCAAGCAGCGTCACCGCGACGGGTGTGCTTCCACGCGACAGCCGGTAGGCAAGGATGATGAGCGAGAACATCAGGAACTTGTCGGCGAGCTGCGCCGACAGCTGCGCGAACCAGATCAGCCGGAAGTCCCGGTTGCCCAGGAGATATCCGAACCCGGTTCCCTGCTCCTCTCCGGTCGATTGCGTCCCCTCGACCCCGCTCGGGTCACGGGAATCAGACGACTGCGGCACCGCCACGGTCACGATTTAGCTTAGGCCGCCGAACAATCGAAAGGTGGCTTCCCACTCCGAGAGGCTCAACGTCTCGGCGCGCCGCTCAGGGTCGATCTCGAGTTCGGTTAGCCCGCCCGCCACCTCGTCGGCGGGTCGCCCGGTGATGCGCGCCAGCGTCGCGCGCAGCTGCTTGCGACGAAACTGGAAGACCGCCTCCACGAAGCGGAAGAACCCGTTCAGGTCGGCGGCCTCGACGGCCGGCCTCGGTCGCACATCGAGGACGACCAGGGCCGAGGTAACTCTTGGAGGCGGCTCGAAGGCTTCAGGAGGCAGCTCGAACTCGATACGGGGCTCACTGAACGTCTGTACCGCCACCGTGGCCAGACTCCAGCCATCACGGCCGCACCACCGCTCAGCCACTTCGCGCTGGACGACCAGGCTCAACCGCAGCGGTCTGGGCTCGCTGCCGAGCAGGTGCGGCACCAGGGCGCCGGTCAGATAGTAGGGAATGTTGCCGACGACGATCTCTCCTCCTCTGGGAAACAGCACCGCCAGGTCCACCTTCAGAACATCGTCGTTGACGATCTCGGCGGCTGGGGCGGCCGACCTCAGACGTGGCAGCAAGCGGCGGTCAACCTCGATCGCGACCACGCGCCGAGCCAGGCGGGAGAGGTCGCGGGTCAGCGTGCCCGGTCCGGCGCCGATCTCGAGGACCTCGTCATCCGGCCCGATCCCTGCTGCGGCGATCACTCGATCACGTAGAGCCGCGTCGACCAGGAAGTGCTGGCCCAGCCTCTTACGCGGCTTCAGGCGCCGTTCATGCGCGAGAACAGTCTGGTCGCGTTTGACCACTGCAGCTCCACCAGCTCCTCGAGACCGACGCCGCGTACCTCCGCCACGACCCGAGCAGTGTCGATGATCCAGGCCGGCCGCATCCTCCCCTCGCGGCCCTTCGGAGTGCCCCAGGGGGCATCGGTCTCGATCAGCAGGCGGTCGCTCGGCACTCGGCGTGCGACCTCGCGAAGCTCTCCCCGGCTGGTCCGGGTGACCACGCCAGAAAAGGAGATGTGGAGGCCGAGATCGAGAAAGCGACGTGCCCACTCCCAGTCGAGCACCCAGTAGTGCATGACGCCGGTCAGACCCGGATGGCCACGCAGCGCGTCGTAGACGGCCTGAGTCGACTCTCGAGTATGGATGCAGGCTGGTAAGTTGAGATCCACCGCGAGCTTGCAGCAGCCGTGGAACCACTCTTCCTGTGCATCGTGAGGGCCGCGATGCTCGTCGGCGTGGTCAATGCCTATCTCCCCCACGGCAACAACCCGGCGCCTCGCGGCCAGCTCGCGCAGTAGGCCCAGGTCGGGGCCCGTCTGGTTGAGCGGGTGGTGACCGACCGCCGCCCAGACGCCAGGCTTGGTTTCCGACCACTCCACCACCTGCCGGTTGGTGAGGGCGTCGACGCCCATCGCGATCAGGTCGGTGACGCCGGCGGTGCCGGCCTCCGCGAGCGTCTCATCGAGGTCGCCCTCGACATCCTCCAGGTGGATGTGGGTGTCGACCAGTCTCATCTCAACGTCCGGCAGCCGGGTGCGCAGCGGACACGCGCTACTCCGCGGGAATGTAGCGCGGCTCCGATGCGGTAGGCCGCCGCCCTCCACGAACGTTACGCCGGCTCACGCATCCGGTCGAGCTCCTCTTCGACCACGTGCTCGTCCAGCTTCTTGAACAGCGCCCTGGGCTGGTCCAGCGACCGGCCGGGCGGGATCTCGCTTGGCTTCCAGCGCAGCCTCTCGTCGTAGTCGTTGCCAAGCACGTTGTGACGTGCCCCGCCTTCCTCTTCGTAGTCACGGACTACCGGTTGGGGTGCGATCACGTCTTCGTAGCCCAGCATCTCGTGCAGCCGCTGACTCGAGAACGGCAGAAAGGGCGTGATGAGCGTCTTCAGGCTGTCCACGCATCGAATGGCGACAAACAGCGTGGTGCCGGCTCTCGCCCGGTCCTCGTGGATCCGGTGCCAGGGCTGCTCCTCGCCGAGATACTGGTTGACCAGCGCCGCCAGCCGCAACACCTCGCTGATCGAGGCCTTGAACCTGGCCGCGCCCAGGAGATCGCCGACCGTGCCGAATCCAGCCTCGACCTCGGTCATCAGGCGCCGGTCGCGCTCGGTGAACAGTGCCGGATTCGGGACCGCACCGAAGTTTCGGTAGGCATTCACGAGCGTTCGGTGGACGAGGTTGCCCCAGGTGCCGACCAGCTCATCATTGTTGCGGCGGACGAACTCGGCCCACGTGAAATCGGTATCCGTCGACTCAGGCCCGGCGATCGTGAGGTAGAACCGGAGCGCGTCGGCGTCGTATCGCGACAGGAAGTCGCGCACCTCGATCACGTGGCCGCGGCTGGTGCTGAACTGCTGGCCCTCCATTGTCAGGAACTCGCTGGAGACGACGTCGTAGGGCAGCTCCAGGTCCCCCGCGCCGATGAGGATCGCCGGCCACATCACAGTGTGGAACGTGATGTTGTCCTTGCCCATGAAGTAGTAGCTGGACGCTGCCGGGTCCTGCCACCAATCACGCCACGCCTCGGGTGTGCCGCGGTTGTGCGCCCATTCGATCGACGCGGAGAGGTAGCCCATCACCGCGTCAAACCAGACGTAGATTCGCTTGTCGGTGCGCTCCTCCCAGCCAGGCAGCGGGATCGGCACGCCCCAGTCGAGGTCGCGGGTGATGGCGCGTGGCTTCAGGCCGGCGACGTAGTTCAGCGAGTATCTGTAGACGTTGGGTCTCCAGATTCCATCCTTGCGGAGGATCCACTCCTGGAGCTGCTCGGCGAAGGCGGGCAGGTCGAAGAAGAAGTGCTCCGTCTCCCTGAACTCGGGCACCTCGCCGTTGATGCGGGAGCGCGGGTTGATCAGGTCGATGGGATCCAGCTGGTTACCACAGTTGTCGCACTGGTCTCCGCGCGCCTCCCCATAGCCGCAGATCGGGCAGGTGCCCTCGATGTAGCGGTCTGGCAACGTGCGGCCCGTGCTGGGCGAGACGGCGCCCATTTGCGTACGCGGGACGATGTAGCCCTTGCTGTAGAGCGTCTTGAAGAGATCCTGGACCACCCGGTAGTGATTACAGGTCGTAGTGCGCGTGAACGTGTCATAGGTCAGTCCAAGCCGGCGCAGGTCTTCGACGATTATCGCGTTGTTACGGTCGGCAAACTCGCGCGGTGAGACGTTCTCACGATCCGCACCGTAGGTGATCGGCGTGCCGTGTTCGTCGGTTCCGCTGACCATGAGCACGCGTGCCCCCCGCAGCCGCTGATAGCGGGCGAAGACGTCCGAAGGGACTCCGAAGCCGGCCACGTGCCCGATGTGGCGCGGGCCGCTGGCGTAGGGCCAGGCGACGCAGATGAGGATCCTGTCCAGGCTGGAATTACCGTCACCCATGCGAGACGACAAGAGTAATCTCGCCCCGCACGCGTTCGCCAAGAGCGTCAAGGACCTCGGCGGCGGTACCGCGCACAACCTGCTCGTGCAGCTTCGTCAGCTCCCGAGCCACCGCCACCTGGCGCTCAGGCAGCACCTCGGCCAGGACTGTCAGCGTGCGCCGCAGGCGGTAGGGCGATTCAAAGGCCACAGTCGGATGATCCGCCTCGCTTATCGACTCGAAGAAGCGGCGCAGCTCACCCGGTTTGCGGGGCAGGTAGCCCGCAAAGCAGAAGCCCGCGCCACTGAACCCCGATGCTGTGAGAGCGGCTGTGACCGCGCTCGGACCCGGGATCGGTACCACCCTGTGGCCGGCTTCCCACGCCGCCTCGACCAGGCGCTGACCCGGGTCGGACAGGGCAGGAGTGCCCGCGTCGGTGACCAGGGCAACGTCTCCTTGCTCAAGGGCGCCGAGCACCCTGGGCAGTGCTCGCTCCTCTACAGGCGCCCGATAGCTGAGCATCGACTTGCGGAAGCCGTGGCGCAGCAGCAGACGGCTGGTCACCCTGGTGTCTTCGGCGGCAATCGTGTCGACCTCTCGCAACACACGCAGCGCCCTCAGAGTCACGTCCTCCAGATTGCCTATAGGCGTGGCGACAACGAACAGCGTGCTCACCCGGGAGCAAGCCATTCTTCGATCCTGCGACCGATCCGCCGCGCCGGCCCGAGGTAGCGAGAGGCGGGGGGCAAAGCTTCGAGGAAGGCGCGTCCGTAGTCCCGGTCGACGATCCGATTGTCCAGGATGACCACCGCGCCCCGGTCGTGGCGGCTTCTGATCAGGCGGCCGAACCCTTGCTTGAGCCGGAGAGCCGCCTGCGGCAGCGCATACTGCAAGAACGGGTCGCGCAGCCGCTCGGCGCGCGCAGCGAACACCGGCTCAGTCGGTACCGAGAACGGCAGCCGGACGATGATCACGCAAGAAAGCCGATCGCCGGGGATGTCAATCCCCTCCCAGAAGCTGGACGTGCCCAGCAGCAGCGACCGGTCACTCTCCTCAAAGGTGCGTAGAACCTGGCGTCGCTGGCCGTCCAGGCCCTGACCCAGGATCAGGACATCATCGAGGTCACGTCTGTGCTTGAGCCCCGTATAGACGCTGCGCAGCTGATGATGCGAGGTGAACAGCGCCAGCGTCCGACCTAGCAGGCGCCTGGCCACGTCGGCCACCATCTGCTCCACTGCCGTGTCGAAGTCATCGGACTGGGGCTCCGGCACGTCGGTTGGCAGGCATACGAGCGCCTGGTCCAGGTAGTCGAACGGCGAGGGCAGCAGCAGCGTCTCGACCTCGGGACCCAGGCCGACACGCGAGCAGAAGTAGTCGAAACTGCCGCCCACCGCGAGGCTGGCGGACGTGAGCACGACGGTGTCCAGCTCACGGAAGACGCGCTCCCGCAACAGGTGCCCGACCTCGATCGGCGCCGAGCGAAGCACAGGCGAGGTGGAGCGGCCCTGTGCTGTCAGCCAGTACACACGGTTGGGGTCGGGCCGCCGGAATGCCTGCTCCAGCAGATCCGCGGCCTCGGCCAGCTGCCCTCGTATGATCTCCAGCTCGCGCAGCGCCTGGTCCGGCTCCTGCCCGCCCAGCCACTCTCTGCTGAGCGCCACTACACGACGCAACTCGGCTTCGAGAGCGGCAACGGCCGTGGCAGCGTCACCCGCCTTGTCGGCCAGTGCTGTCCAGTCACCTCCTTCGCGGAGGTGAGGCAGCAGCCTCACGGCTTCGTCGCGACGTGAGGTGTCCTCACTCAGCTGGCGCCGCGCCCACTCGCCCGCCGCCTCGAACAGCTCAGCGCACCGCGGCATGGCCGACAGCGCTGCTTGCTCGGCGCCGGCGAGGGACTCGTCGGAAGCGCCGAGCAGCGGCTGCAGGCGCATCTCAGGGATAAGGCCGGTGCGGCGGTGGCTGTCGTCCTGGACGACCAGACGCTGCAACAGCGACTGGAGAGCGGGGCCGTCCACCTCGCAGCGGAGGCTTTGCGTCGCCGCGTCTTCCAGGTGATGGGCCTCGTCCACCACCAGGTGCTGGTATTCGGGGATCAGGCCGCCACCGGTCGCGACGTCAGCCAGCAGCAGGGCGTGGTTCACGACAACCAGATCGGCCCGCTCGGCCGCCGATCGTGCTCGGTGAACGAAGCAATCCTCGTCCCTGCATCGCAGGCCGGCACAGTCGAGTGGATCCGAAGCGACACGCGCCCAGTAAACCTCCTCCGGGCCCTGGAGCCGCAGCTCGCTGCGATCCCCCGTCCTGGTCTGGTGCAGCCAGACCAGGACCTTGAGCTTGAACTTCAGCTCCTCAGCGTCCCGGCATGGCTCGGCGAAGTACCGCCGCCAGCGGCGCAGAGAAATGTAGTTGGACCGACCTTTGAGGAGCGCGGCTTCGAAGTCCCAGGGCAGCCATGCACGGAGCGACGGGATGTCTTTGAGCATGAGCTGCTCCTGGAGGGTGTGAGTGTGAGTCGACACGACCACACGTTCGTCGCATCGCACCGCCCGCGCCAGCGCCGGCACCAGGTAGGCGAGGCTTTTCCCGGTCCCTGTACCGGCTTCGACCGCCAGACGGCCGCCGCGCCGCAAGATCTGCGCCACGGCCAGAACCATCTGCAGCTGCGCCTCGCGATGCTCGTAACCGGGCAGTGCCGAGGCGAGCACGCCCCCGGGGGCCAGGAGGGCTGCGACCGCTGACGGGTCATCAGGTGGGCTGTCGTACAAGTCGGGCCGGCGCGGCCGACCGTCCGGCTCTGAAACCGGACTCCCCAGCGGGGGCCGCGGCGAGGGTTCGTGCGCTGTCAATGCCTCGCTGAAGAAGCTGGCGATGGGCCACCCGTAGGGAGCAACCAGCGACACCATCGACTCCTTCAAGCGCTCGTCCAGCCCTGCCGCGAGGTCGCGTAGTCGCATCAGCAGCTGACGGGTGGCGTCGGCATCATCGAGCGCTCGGTGGGGCCGCGGCTGGTCGAGTCCGAGCTCCGCAGCCAGCACCGGCAGGCTGTGGCTGGCTGCCTCCGGCATCAGGATGCGCGCGACGTCGAGCGTATCGAGCATCTCGCGATCCTGGGGCCAGACGCCGGCGGCGACCAGAAAGTCCACGTCGAGGCGGGCGCCGTGCCCGACGGGCTGGCGCTCGCGCATCAGATCCGCCAGCTCAGTCAAGACGACGCCGACCGGTTGGGCTCCCGCAAGGTCGCCCGGTGTTATGCCGGTCAGTTTCTGGACCAGGTCGGGTACCGGGCGGCCTGGATCGGCAAGGCGCTCGAGTTTCGTCAGCACCGAATCCAGCGTGAAGACGACCGCGCCAACCTCGATCACGCGGTCACGGTCGGGATCCAGCCCTGTCGTCTCGAGGTCGAGCGCGACGTAGTCCACTTCAGCCGGCCGCTCCTGCGAGCTCCGCTACGCCTTCGAGACGGCTTCGGAGCGCCTCCAGGTCACAGTAGGCGCCTCGCATCTGCGCCGGGAGCTGCTCCGCTATGGCCAGCATGATGGCGTCCGCCGCCTCCTGGTTGTCGATACGGCGGCCGTCTGGGCGCCGGCTTCTGATGTGCAGGACAGGCGCGAAGCGGACTTCGACCCTTGCCCGGCGTGGCCATCTCGCGCCCTTGGGAAAACAGTCTCGTGTGCCCACCAGCGCCACCGGTTGAACAGGTACGTCTGCAGCCCGCGCGATGAAACCGGCGCCGGGTTCAGCCGTGACCATGCCACCGGTCTCGATTCGAGTGCCTTCCGGGTAGACGATTACCGCGCCCCCCTCGTGCAGGATCCTCATGGCTCGGTTGAGACCCCGACGGTCCGGCGAGTGGCGGACTATCGGGAACGCGTGATACTGCGTGAACAGCCAGGACACAAGACTGCGGGGCCGGAACCACTCTGCCTTGGCCATGCTCCAGGAGTCGGAACGCGGCAGGAACGCCGGCAGCAGCGGCGGGTCGATCGTCGACGCATGGTTGGCGCACACGAGGAGGGCTCCTTCATGCGGAACTCGCGCCCGCCCGACGACCCGAAACAGGCCAGCGAGGTAGACGCTTACGATCAGCCGCATCAAGCCGCGGAGAAACGCGTACACGGCTACTGACACTGCCTCTGTCTGACCCGCTGGAGCACCTCCGCCACGACCTGCTGTAGATCCAGACCGTCGGTCTCGAGCACCACTGCGTCGCTGGCCGGGCGCATGGGAGCGACGGCCCGGCCGGCGTCACGGCGGTCACGCTCCTCGACCTCGACCCGGAGCCGTGCCGGGTCGACGTGCTGGCCGCGGTCCGCGAGCTGAGCCGCCCGCCGGCGGGCCCGCTCCTCCGAGCTCGCGGTCAGATAGAACTTGAGGTCGGCGTCGGGGAAGACGTCGGTGCCGATGTCACGTCCCGCCATCACCACGCCCCCCAGGCCCATCGTCCTCAGCTGACCAACCACGGCGAGCCGCACACCGGGCACCTCCGCCACCTGGGACGCCGCATCGCTGACCTCGGCGTCGTAGACATGCTCCGTGTAGTCGCGGCCATCGACACGGACGTTCGTCCCCTTGATCCGCACGGCTGTCGCCCCCGCGAGACGCGTCAGCGCCTCCGGATCGCTGAGCGGCACGCCCGCCTCCAGGGCACGGCGGCCAACGGCTCGGTACATCAGCCCGCTGTCGACGAACGCCAGGCCCAGCGCTTCCGCCACCCTCCGCCCGACGGCTGATTTGCCGGAGCCGGCGGGGCCATCTATGGCGATGATCATCGCGCCGTCCTTGAGAGCGACAATGCCGCAGCTGCCTCGCGTGGGTGGGTCCGCGTTGCGGCGTCTCGCAGAGCGGCGACTTCCGCCTGGCTCAGGCGGCGCCAGCCGCCCGGCCGCAGCCTTCCGAGGCGGACGGTCCCGAACGCTGTCCGCGTCAGTTCCAGAACCGGGTGTCCTACCGCCTCCAGCATGCGGCGCACCTGCCTGTTGCGACCCTCACGGATGACGAGCCTGAGCCTGGAGGTGCCGTTCGCGCTGTCCACCAGTTCGACCTCCGCCGGCAGCGTCCGACCGTCGTCCAGCAGGACGCCCTCGCGCAGTTTGCGCAGGTCGCCCTCACCGGGGACGCCTCGCACCACCGCCAGGTACTCCTTTGGCACCTTGTGCCGAGGGTGGGTGAGCCGGTTCGCCAGCTCTCCGTCATCGGTCAGCAGGAGCAGGCCGTTCGTGGCGCCATCCAGCCGGCCCACCGCGAAGAGGCGTGGCAGGCCCGCCCCTCGGATCAGATCGAAGACCGTGGGCCGGCCCTGGGAATCGCGAGCGGTTACCAGCACGCCTGCCGGCTTGTGCAGCGCCAGGTAGTGGTGCAGCCTGACGGGCTCGATCGGCTCGCCGTCGACCGTCACGCGGTCGGCCTCGGGATCGATCAGAAGACCGGAGGCTGGAGGCGTACGGCCGTTGACCCGTACCGCCCCTGAAGCGATCAGCACGTCGGCGGCGCGCCGCGAAGCTACGCCCGCCCTGGCCAGGTAGCGGTTCAGGCGCTCGAGGATGGGGATTCCTCGCGCTCTTCGATCGGTGCGTCCGGTCCCGACCGGCCGTCGATGGTTGGCCCGGGCGCCGCCGGAGGCTCGGGGAACGGCAGATCGTCAAGCGACTCCAGGCCGAGCATCTGAAGGAAGCGAATTGTCGTGCCGAAGAGTCTGGGCTGGCCAGGACCGGTCCCGCGGCCGACCTCTTTGACGAGGTCGCGCAGCTCCAGGTTCGAGATGACGCCGTCGGAGTTGACGCCGCGGATCTCCTCGATCTTGGACCGCGTCACGGGCTGCTGGTAGGCGACGATCGCCAGGGTCTCGTAAGCGGCGGTCGATAGCTTCCCCGTGACCTCGGGACGAAGTGCCCGGCGCACATAGGCAGCCAGCTCGGGGCGTGTGACGAGCTGGACCTGGTCCTGGTGGCGCTGGAGCATCAGCCCCCGGTGTGTCAGTGATTCGCGAAGCTCGTCCAGAGCCTGCTCGACCGTCGCCCGGTCGCCGTCCAGCACGTGCTGCAGCTCGCGGATGCGCAGTGGCCGGTTGGAGCTGAACAGGATCGCTTCGATGGCTGCCGCCATCATCGTCATCTCGCTTCCACCAGTATCCGGCCGAAATTGCGCTCCTGACGCACGCGGACCCCACCCCTGCGCAGAAGCTCGAGAACGGCGACGAACGTAACGACCGCCTCCAGCCGATCTCGACACTCGAGGAGGACTTCGACCAGCTCCAGAGAGCCCAGAAGAAGCCGTTGCTGCAGGACCTCGACCTTGCCCTCGACAGTCCAGCTGTGGCCGACGTACACCAGCGGCAGAGGTGGCAGGCGAGCCAGGACAGACTGAAAAGCCGCCAGGAGCGCAGCCACCTGAATCGGCTCCTCCTGACCTTCGACGGTGATCGGTCGGGCTGGGCCTGGGTAGCTGGGCTCGTCGACGGCTGCCCGCTCCATCAGCTGCTCAGCCATCTCCTTGTAAGCGCGGTACTCGAGCAGCCGGCCACGTACGTCCTCCTCCCAGCCCAGCAGCTCCGCCTCTTCGTCGTTCGGCTCCTCGCCGGGAAGAAGCCGTATGGATTTGAGCAGCAGCAGCTGGGCGGCCAGCCAGAGGAACTCGGCCATCTCTGCCGGGTCTCGCTCCTCGAGAGCCGTGATCTCGGCCACGTACGCTTCGGTCAGACTTGCGAGCGACACCTGGAAGATGTCGATCTCTGCACGCTCAGCGAGTGCTAGGAGGAGTTCGAGAGGTCCCTCGAAGACAGTGGTCGCGATCTCGAGCCGAGGTTTGGCCGTGCTGGGCCGGTCCACGGCAGGCAATCATAGCCCCCGATGTTCCGCGCGCTGAATGCGCCAGCTGCCCTGCTCTGGCTCGTGCTCTGCCTCGGGTTGGGGGCGTGCCAGGCGGCCGGGACGAGTTCGATTCGACCGCCTGCCAGCCCGTCCCGGCCGTCGATCCTGGCAGAGCCGCCGCCCCAGGTGCGACTGCGCGCTCCTGCGGGGGCGATCCTCAGCGACCAGGTCGTGGGCTTGCCCAGGCGGGCGGGCATCGACCATCTGAGCGCGGCGGAGAAGGCCAGCCAGCAGCCCGACCAGGCGGCCGCTCTCGCAGAGTACATGGGCTGGGGCTGGCTCGATGGCGCCAGCCGGACGTGGTCGGTGGCGGACGAGGTGCTGGTGTTGACGGCCCGGCCTGACGGGGCCATCCGAGCTTTCAGCTTCTGGGCACGTGAGGTCGGTGAGGCACCGTACGTGGCGGGGGGCTGCTCGAGCCTGGCGGCTGCGGGGCTCGACGACTGCGCTCAAGGGGTTGCCGGCGGCCGGGCAATTGTCGTCGGCAGGCTGGGCCCCGCCGTGTTCCGAATCGCTTGCCCGACTGAGATGGCCGAGAGGCTGACGGTGGCCCAGGTTGCAGCTCTTCCACCTGAGGCGCCCTGACTTCAGCCATCCCAACCGCGCAAGTCCCCGAATACGGCCCCAGTGCCGGCATTGTTACCTGTCGCGAGCAGGTGACCGGTCGTTTCGCCGGCAGTAGGACGTATCGCGGGCCGCGTAAGTTCCAGTTAGCGGTCAGTTGTGGCCCAGTTGTGGCGAACTGTCGCGCACCCGGGCCATGACTCCTCCCACGCAACAACAAACCTGGCGGGGGGTCCCCGCGGGAGCTCGGGATCGAGTGCCGAACCAGAATGCGGTCGCGGCCAACGAGGACGTCCTTCACGAGCAGCCGAAGCACTCTCTGGCGGTCGGGGATTGAGGAGCCCTGAGCGGCCTCATGCAGGCGGGCGAGAAAGCTGGTCAGGTCGTCCGCCAGGGCGAGACAGCTCTCTCGGTCGATGATCTCTGCGTCGAGCGCATCGAGCTGCGTCCGCAGGCTGACCTCCTTCTTACGAAGCTCAGGCATCCGCCCGCGCAGCTCGTCGAGGGTTAGCAACTCCTCCTGGTACGCCTCAACCAGCCGCCTGGCGGCCGTGGTCACCCTCGCGAGCTCCCGCTCCAGCCGTGCTCGCAGATTCCTGGCCGGGTCTCCCTGACGGAGCTCGGCCAGGCGTCGCTCAAGTTCCGCTTCGATGAGTCTGGGGTCGGCGAGCAGGGCACTGACTTCCTTCCATACGACCGCGTCCAGCTCGTCTTGGCGTACCGGCTTCGCGTCGCAGACCCGGCCCTCCGGGTAGCGGTAGTCGTCGGAGCCGAGGCAACGGTAGTAGTAGAGCTTGCGAGCGCTGGTGCGCGTCGAGGTCCTGTAATACGCGTAGCCGCAATGCTCGCAGACCAGCAGACCCTGGAGCAGGCTGGGCTCCTTGGTGTTGCGAGCCGCGAAGCGCTTGTTCTGAGCCAGGCGCCGAGCCGCGAGGGCATGCACCTCCTCGCTGACGATGGGCGGGACGGGAACGTCGATCCACTCTTCGCGGGGCCGATCTCGATGTGCAGGATGCTGGGACATGCGGCGGCCGGCCAGTCGAACTCGCCGAGTGAGTGCAGGACGGACGTCCACACGTCCGGTCTTGCCGAAGCTGGCCCGGCCCGCATAGGCTGGGTTGCGCAGGAACCCCCAGATCGTGGAGCGGTCCCAAACCGCCTTACCGGTGGCGGTCGGGATGCCGCGACGGGTCAAG
>DATFWQ010000051.1:0-61101 GCA_035259145.1 Candidatus Dormiibacterota bacterium
CTAGTGTCCTGGTACTGAGGTGCGCCGGCATATTCGTGGGATCGACGGCCGGAGTCAAGGAGAGGGTGGTGGAAGGAGGAGGGCATCAGTAGATGCCTGACGACGCCCCGCCGGGCCCCTCGACGCAGGCTTCAGCGCCGCAGGCGCCCGGCCGTCTAGCCCGCGAAGATGCGACGAACTTCGGTACCAGGACACTAGAGGTGCGGCCGGAAACCCGGGCGAGAGATTTGGGGGTCTCTAGGTCAGGTTTCGGCGGTCGGCCGGTACTCGTCGGTGGTGACCCCGAACGTCCAGGCGACCGCTTCGCGTGGGCTGCGCACGTCCGGCGGCACCCGCAGCATGTGTTTTGGGGACGTTTGGCCGGGAGCCGTTGTGGAATCGGTCACCTCCACACAGACCAGCGGCTCGTCGTCTGGCAGGTCCAGGCGCCAGAGCACACCAATCTCGTCCTCAGCGACGCGCTGCCCTCCCGCGTGGCGAAGGAAGGTCCCATTGCCCATGCGTTCGATCATTACCCTGCGCACCTCGACCTCCTCCACGGCCAGGACTTCACGAGCCGTGAAGCTGCCAGGCTCCTCGATCACGTGGCGCGCCACGAGCACGCCGTGCCAGGCCCAGATCGCCCAGCCATCCGGGTACTCGACGGCAGGGCCCACTTCGTTGTGCAGGCGGCCCTGGTCGTCCAGCACCAGCCGCGCCGGCCGGTCGCAGAGCACGACGCCACTGCGATGGGGCCACCAGCATCCGGCGCTACGGGCGATCTCCATAAGGCCGCGCAGGCCATCGGCGGCGTCGAGCCCGCAGACGCGCCCGAAGAAGTCCGCTATCGCCAGCCGGTCTGCGGTGGTCCGGCGATGCGTCGGCGCAAGCAAGGCGTCTTCCACCCGCAGCAGCCGGTAGAGGTCGGCCACAACCGTCCACGTGCGTAGCCACGCCCAGCCCTGGGGGTTCCGGGCCTCGAGGTGCGCCTTGAGGCGGGACCAGACCTCTGCCTGGATCTGGGCGCAGATCGGTGCCCAGAGCCGATCCACCACCTGACGCCGCACCGGGGCGCCGACCTCGACCCGCACCTGCGCCGCCAGGCCAGACGTGATGAGCGGCCGCAACCCGCGCCAGGCGAGGTCCCAGGCGCGATCGACAGGGGCCGCGATCGCATGCTGGTCGAAGCCGACGCTTCTCGCCAGGAACTGGCGCAAGGGGTCGGTGGAGGGGGCGAGGAACGGTGCCCATAAGCGCCCCCAGAGGCCCGAAGCAGGCCGGCCGGTCAGCTCCAGGTACGTCTCCTCGAGTGCTTCCGCCAGGCGCCCGCCGCCGTCAACACCAAGGTGTGCGAGTCCCAGCACAGCTTCCAGAGGGGAGCGAGCCCAGATGCAGACTGACGGAACCGGCAGGCCCGCAGCCACGTATGCACTGCCGACGCCCCTTTCGGCGCGCATGCGGTCGGCCGGCCCTGTGGCGAGCCCGACCATGCGCCACTCATCGCAGATCTCCGGGAGCCTGGCTTCTTGGTCGGGCGTCAGCCGGTCCAGGGGCGGGCCCACTAGTCTCGGACTCGGACGATCTCCTGCGGCGAGTACTCGCGCTGCGTGACCACCCTGTACGCGCCAGGCTCGAGCCAGATCGGTGCGTGCTCTGGGTGTTCGAGACTCGTCGCGGCCATGATCTGGAGGAAGACGCCCTCGGCGGCCTCGACCAGAGCGGCGTCGCGCGATGTGACACTGTGGTGGTGGCCGGTCGCCTCGCCATAGGCCAGGATCAGGCGGCCGTCCACCGGAGCCGCCGAACGCCCCTCAGGTATCGCGGCGACCGGCACCAGTAGGACGTCACCCTGTCGAACCATCAGCTACACCTCCTTGGACGTTCTCATGGTACCGGTCGTCTGGATCGTCTCAGCGAAGAAGGTGCCTGACCCAATCGACATAGCGCTCGGCCCGAGCGAGGCCGTCGGCGGCCGCTCTCGCCGACGTCCGGGCGCTCTGGTACTCGACCTCGTTCTTGAGGCCTATCAGGCCCCGGAGCTGCTTGGCTTTGTCGGCGTCCCCGCTCAGCGATTGCAGCAAGTCAGCGGCCCTCAGGTGATCCGGGTCAGTCGATCGCAGCCCGCCGATGTGCGATGTTGCGGCATCGTTGGCCGAGATGCCCGCATGGATCGAGAGCAGCAACGCGGCGTCGTAATGCTGGCTTGCGAGCGCCGTCTTGCCCTCAGCCAGGAACTGCTCGGCCTTGGCAAGAAAGACAGCGGCGGTTGCGGGATTGGATCTGACACGCTTCCCCAGCCGTGCCATCCGTCAGACCATCTCAACAGACTCAGCCGCGATCCGCGCCCACAGCCCCCCTTCGTACTCCTCACTTCGCACCATCTCCTCGAGCGGTCGTGTGGCAACCATGAAGTGGAAGCGAGTGCCGAAGCGTGCCGAGAGCTCCTCGGCCAGGTCATCGAAGGCAGCCCGAACGCGCTCTTCATTGCCTGAGTCCGAGACCACGACGATATCGATGTCAGAGCGCGGGTCGTCGTCCCCACGAGCAAGGCTCCCATAGAGATAAGCATTCCGCACCGGCAGATGGTGCTCTTCGAAGCCGCGAACGATGGCGTCCTGAATCTCCTTGGTGTACCCGGCCTCCGCCTCGAAGACCGCCTTCAAGGACGCGTAGAGGGGGTGCCCCGCGTTGACACTGAAAAAGTTCGCGGCGGGGGTTGCTCGGACTCGTACCAGTCCGGTCGAAGCCAGATCATCAAGGGCGCGCTGACCCACACGGTGGTCAATGCCCGCCATCCTGGAAATGTTGCGGGCACTTCCCGAGTAGCTCTGTGGCAGGCCCACGAGACCCCGCAAGACATCGATACGGCCCCTCACTCCCAGAATCTCCGTCAACAGCCTGCGTCGCACATTGGGTCATTATAGACCCATGTGGGGCAATTTCAACCCACTTCGAAGGCATCCCAGAGGGGTGTGGCAACCCTAGCGGAACAGGTCCAGCTCAGGAGCTCGGATCAGGTCGCGGCCCGTGCCGGGCGGCGCTTCGGGGCGCCAGCCGCGCACGACCACGACCGGTACTCGCTCCGTTTTGCCCATGACAAGCTCAGCCGCTGACGCAATCTCGTCAGCGACCGCAATCACGGTGGCGCGCATGATCTCGCCGAAGTCGTCTGGCCTGCCCCGATAGTCGAGCAAAGCAGGCATTCCCGCGACGCCCAGTGCCACGTTCGCGATCCCCATCCGGAATGCCCGGCCGAACGTGTCAGCCACGATGACAGCGACGTCCCTTCCAGTCACCTGGCGAAGCCGCTCGCGAAGCTCGGCAGCGCTGCGGTCGCAGTCCTCTGGCAGGAGAGTCACCACCTCCTCTCCCTCCACGTTCGAATGGTCGATGCCGGCGTTTGCACAGACGAATCCCTGGCGTGTCTCGACGATGAGCACCCGCTCGTCGCGCAGGATCCGCACGCTCTCGTCCAGGATTGCCTGGATCAGGCGCGGGTCGCGGTCCAGGCGAGAGCCATAGTCGAATGCAGCTGGTCCGGGCTCGACGTCGCGCAGGTCGAGAACTCTCCCTTCGGCCTTGGAAACCACCTTCTGCGCGACCACCACCACGTCGCCATCTCGCAGCTGAGCCCTATCTGCAATCATCCGGCCCAGGTCCGCCCCCGGACGCACCTCGGGCAGCCCTGACATGCCGAACAGCTCGATGCGGGTCACCGGCCAGTCATGTGGGGAGACCTCCGCCTGCATCGGCCAGGCAGAGCCCCTGTCCTGACGGACCCTGTCTCCGCAACTCGACCAGATCGGCCGGTTCATCCAGGTCGAGCGCGAGCCGAGGCGACCGGTAGAGCTGGAAGCGCGCGCCGCGTGACGCCGCGTCGCGCTCGAACTCGACGAGGGAGTTGTTGCCGAAGTGGAGGTCGACAGCATCAGGGGGGGCAAGGTACAGAGCGTTGGTGCCACCGCGCCCGGTGGCAGGAGCCGCGACGACGGCCGGCGGCGCGAGACGGCGGGCCGAGGCCAGCATCCCTGCAACCGCCTGACGATTGACCAGCGGCAGGTCGCTGGACAGCAACAGGACCGCGCCCGCACCGCGTGAGGCCGCATGCGCGAGGCCCAGCCGAGCGGCCGGATTCTGGCCCGCTGGGGTGACTTCAAGCAGCACCTCTGTGCCGGCCTGCCGAGCGAGCTCTGCAACACGCTCGCTTCCGCACACCGCCAGGACGCGGTCGCCCGCCTCGGCCGCGGCCAGCGCGAGCCTGGCGTTTGCACGGGCGAGCTCCTGACGCTGGCCGGAGTGAAGCGCCGGCCGAAGCCGCTGCTTTGCGTCGCCAAAGTCTTTGATCAGCACTACCACCCACACCGGTGCCGGTGCGGCGCTCATCCCCACCGCTCCCGGAGGCGAGGCAGGATCAGCTCCGAGTACAGCCGCAGGAAGCGGGCCTGGTCGTCGCCAGGATGGTGGAAGACAAGGTGTGTGAAGCCCAGCTCGAGGTAGGGAGCGATCTGCTCGACGTGCTCGGCCGGATCGGACGAGACCAGCCAGCGGCGCTCGGGGTTGGTGACCGTCTTCGCCCTCTCCTCCATGTCGAGCGGGTTGTGGACACCGACCTTCTCGTCGGCAGACAGCGCCAGGGCAGCCCAGATGCGGGTATCGGCGAGCGCCCGCTCCCGGTCGGTGTCGAATGAGACCTTGACCTCGATCATCTTCTCGATGACCTCATAGTCCCGACCCGCCGCTTCCGCTCCCGACCGCACCGCCGGCAGGAGCACGTCCCTGTAGAGCTCCATGCCCTTGCCCGACGTGCAGATGAAACCGTCGCCCTGCCGCCCCGCGAACGAAGCCGCCACCTTGCCGGTAGCGGCGACGTAGATCGGCACCGGCCGCTCCGGCCGGTCGTACACCGTTGCACCGCGCGCGCAGTAGTACTCGCCATCGAACTCGACGAAATCCTCGGTCCACAGGCGGCGGATGAGCCTGGTGGCTTCGCTGAGCCGCCTGAAGCGCTCACGCGAGTCCGGCCATTCGATGCAGATCACCGGCACCTCGTTCAGCGACTCGCCGGTGCCCACGCCAAGCACGACGCGGTCTGGATACATCACACCGAGGGTGGCGAACGCCTGCGCAACGATCGCGGGATGATAGCGGAAGGTCGGGGTCAGGACGCTGGTCCCAAGGGTCATCCGGCTGGTCCGCTCCCCGGCGGCCCCCAGCCAGGTCAACGAGAAGGGTGAGTGGCCCCCGTGGTGGCGCCACGGCTGATAGTGGTCGCTTATCCACGCGCTTTCGAAACCGAGCTTCTCCGCCAGCCCGGCGAAGTCGAGCAGCTGGCGCGGACCGAACTGCTCGGCCGAAGCTTTCCATCCTAGTTTGAGCCTGTGTGTCATCGCTTGCCTCTGTCTGCAGGGTTGCCTCGCCCATAGCGGCGGTAGCTGAACGCGACTCCGGCGGCGGCCGCAACCGCGACGACCACGCCCAGGGCAACCAGGCTGACGGTGCTGAAGGTGGCGATCCCGTAGGCTGTCATCGCGCCCAGCAGCAACAGCGCGAACAGCATCATCAGGATGAGGATGACGGCGCGGTAGGTCTTCACAACGCGATACAGCCTTAGCGCTTGGGCAGTCGGGTCCGGTAGAAGTCCTCGCGGCTCTGGTACCTCTGCCAGTCGGGATACGGGCCTGAGGTCTGGTTCAGGTCGGAGGCGCTCCAGCTGTCGATTCGGCTCAGCGCCCCCCGAACCATCGCCTCAAGCTCGTCCAGCGAGCGATCCCTGGTGAAGACCCCGAGTTCTTCTTGTCGCGACCGCCTGATCGTGGTGTCGTAGTCGTCCAACCACCACGCGGCGGTCACGCGGTACTCCTCCGGCTGGCCCTCTTCCCAGGCCACGTCTATAACCGCCTCCCCACCCGCGTGGCGGGCGAAGTCCAGGCGCCAGATCGGGTCGTCGCGAAAGAACTCGTGGAGCTTCAAGCCCTCCGCGATGGCCACACGGCGGAGGGCCGGTGCCACCAGCTCGAAAGCGGCGTCCATCTGGCCCAGCTTGTCCCAGGAAGTGCCCGCCACCGCACCTACGATACTCGCGCGATGAATGTCATCCGCGTCGGGACGGTGCTCTCGACCCAGGACGTGGCGCGCCCCCTTCCGGTAGGTACTGTCGTCCTGGCCGAGCACCAGACCGAGGGCCGCGGCCGTCTGGGTCGCCGCTGGGAGGCCCCACCCGGCAGCGCCTTCCTGGCCTCCTGGGTGATGCCGGCGCACGCCCTTGCACCCATTGCCGCCGGCGTCGCGGCCGCGACGGCCTGCGGCGAGCGCACCAGGCTGAAGTGGCCCAACGACCTTCTGCTGGACGGTCGCAAGCTGGGCGGCATCCTGGTCGAGCGAGTCGCCAGGAAATGCGTTGTGGGCACAGGGATCAACCTGCACTGGGCCCCCTCGGGCGCTGCCCAGCTGAACATGGACAGAGAGAGGCTCCTCGTAAGAATGGAGCCCGAGATGACGCGCTGGTTCGCCGCTTCCGAGGTCGAGGTGATGGCTGCCTGGCGGCTGCTCTCGGACACACTGGGAAGGCGTGTCCGCGTCGAGCTGCCCGGCGAGACGTTCGAGGGAGTCGCCGAGGACCTTGCGTCAGACGGGTCGCTGATCGTCGCCGGCCGGCCCGTGGTCGCGGGCGACGTGATCCACCTGCGCCCCGGTGACCATGCCAGGCAGCCGAGGCCGCGTCCCCCGAAACGGCCTTGAGCTGCGCCTCACGATCTCCGGCAGGACCTCGCCAGAGCGGCCGCGAATGACCACCGCGGCTGCCGCGTCGAGCGGCGTCGGCTCGTCGTTGACGATCACCAGCGGCACGGCCCGCTCCACCGCGGCTCGTGGCACGTCGGCGGCGGGATAAACCTGGAGCGAGCTGCCGACGACCAGCATCAGGTCGCACCGGCGCGCCAGCCGGAACGCTTCCGCCAGCGCAGCCGCCGGCAAGGCCTCCCCGAAGAAGACCACGTCCGGCTTGATGTGGATGCCTCCACACGTCTCGCAGCGGGGCGGCAGCTCGCGGCCCAACCGCGCCTGGACGGCGGCTCGCTGCTCGCCGGCTCCGCAGTCCAGGCAGCGGACGGTGCGGCCGTTGCCGTGCAGCTCGATCAGGGTTTTAGTGCCGGCCTCGCGGTGGAGGCCGTCGGTGTTCTGGGTTACGACACCCGCGAGGTGGCCGTCGGTTTCGAGCGCCGCCAGCGCGACGTGCCCCGGATTGGGCCGTGCCTGCGCGCGCATCCTCCAGCCTCGGCTTGCCACCTCCCAGTAGAGGGACGGGTCGCGGCGGAAGTAGTCGATGGAGGCGACTTTGTAGGGATCGAACTCCTTCCAGAGGCCGTCCTGACCGCGATACGTCCTGATGCCACTCTCGGCCGAGACGCCGGCGCCTGTGAAGGCCACCCCGCGACGAGCAACGGCAACCAGCGCCGCGGCTCTCTCCAGGTCCGCGGCTGAAGACGGAATCGGGCCCGGCACTCCAGCGATATCTTATTGAGTGCCTGCCGCGAAGAGGTCCGCCCTGCCCATCTACGTGGCGGCGGGGCTGCTGTTCGCGGCGCTTGCCGCGCGAGGGTTTGCGCTGCCCCTCCGGGTGTCCGAGCTGGGCGGGGACAAGATTCAGGTCGGACTGCTCTTCAGCGTTGTCACCATCACCGCCGCTGGACTCTCGCTGCCCGCCGGCTTCGTGAGCGACCGCTTCGGCAAGCGCAGGCTGCTTGTATTCGCGATCATCGTCGGCGGAGCCTCTCAGTTCGGCCTCGGGTTGGCGACCACGGTCGCACCGATGTACTTCTGGCAGGCTCTGGCCGGCGTCGGCGGCGCCGCGTCGCAAGCTGCCTTGATGGCTGCTCTGATAGACGTCGTTCCCGAGTCGAGGCTCGGGCGAGCCATGGGCTGGCTCACGCTGGCCTTTCAGGTCGGCTTTCTCGTGGGGCCGGCTGCCGCCGGGGTGGCGCTGGAGCTGGTGAATCTGCAGGCCGTGATCACGGCCTCGACGGGGCTTTTCGCGGTCGCGCTCCTCCTGACCCTGATCGGGGTTCCATCCAGCCCCGGCGTCGAGATCGGCTGGAACATCGCGGCGCCTCTGCGGCAGATCACCCGCCAGCGGGCGTTTGCCGCCGCCAGCATCGGGATGCTCGGAGCGACCCTGCTCTGGGGCACCCTCCAGGCCTATCTTCCGCTCTTCGCCAAGGAGCAGCTCCGGCTCCCGCCCTCCCAGATCGGCTACCTGATCGCCATCCAGGCTGTTGCCAATGGGCTGGCACGGATTCCCGGTGGCCGTCTGGTGGACCGCCTCACACGGCGTGGCCCGCTGGTCGTGCTCGGGCTGGCGGTCTACTCGGCAAGCGTGGCCGTGCTGCCACACTTGACTGGATTCTGGACCACCACCATGCTGCTGGTGGCCTCAGTCCCGCTGCTGGCCACCACGTACCTGGCGCTCAGCGTGATCTTCTCGAACCTTTCGACGGCCGAGACGCGGGGTGCTGCGATGGGCCTGTACGGAACGATGCTGTTCCTGGGTCTCGGAGTTGGATCGGCGACCTTCGGCACGCTGATGGAGCACTCGGGCTACGTGGCCGGGTTCACGGCCTGCGCGGCGACTGGCCTGGCCGCGGCGGCGGGCGTCGCCCTCGTCCGGTGGGCACCGTTCGTCGGGTCGCCGCCGGCTCGGCCTGAGGCGGCCGCGCTCACACGGACGTAGGGCAGAGGTGCGCGGTCGAGCGCGTCCGCGCTAGCCTCCGGCTTATGAAGGTCGCCATCGTGTCCGACTTCCACGGCAATCTGGTCGCCCTCGATGCGGTGCTCGCCGATCTCGAACGGGTCAATCCGGATCTCATAGCTCACGGCGGCGATCTGGCATTCAACGGCCCGCGGCCCGTGGAGTGCGTGGACCGTATTCGAGAGCTGCGGTGGCCAGGTGTACTGGGCAACATGGACCGCGCCCTTGAAAACCCGACCGGCCGACGCGTGACCTGGGCGAGCGAACAGCTGGGCCGCGAGCGGAATGCGTGGCTGCAGAGCCTGCCTATGGAGTGGCGGCAGGAGGACCGCGTCGCACTGGTCCATGCCGTTCCCGGAGACCTCTGGCAAGCGGTGTTCCCCGAGGCAGACGACGACGAGCTGCTTGCCATCTATGGGCCACTCGGCGCGCGCGTCGCCGTCTACTGCCACATCCACCGCCCATTCGTCCGAAAGATCCGCGAGCTGACCGTCGCCAACAGCGGCAGCGTCGGTCTGCCATTCGACGGCGATCCGAGGGCCTCCTACCTCGTCATCGAGGATGGCCACGTTGAGAACCGCCGGGTCGATTACGACGTCGACCGGGCAGTCGCCGACGTACTGGCTTCGGGCTTACCCGAGGCCGACGCGGTGGCCACCATGTACCGAACGGCTCGACCGCAGCTCTGAGGGCATGGCCGGCCGGGTCCGCGCCGCGGATTCCAGCGCAGCGACCCAGCGCCCTCAAGCCCGTCGACAGCACGATGTATGATCCGATGTATGATGGTGCGAAAGCAGGTGTACCTTGAGGAGGCGCAGGAAGCCCGTCTCAAGGAGCGAGCGCGGCTGCTTGGAACGACAGAGGCCGAGCTCATCCGGCTGGCCCTGGACCGGGCCCTCGAGGAGCCTGGGGGCCTTGTCAGCACCAGGGAATTTCAGCGCTTTCTCGAATACGCGTCCACGCGCGATCAGCTTGACGTCGAGGCGAGCCCCCGCGACTGGCGTCGTGACGACCTGTACGGCCGTTGACGCGGCTCCTGATCGATAGCAACGTACTGGTCTACAGGCTGGACGCGCGGGAGCCCGCCAAACGAGGCCAGGCTCATCAGCTCTTGCTCCGCCTCCAGCCCACCGGCGCCGCCGACCTGTCAGCTCAGGTGCTCGGCGAGTTCTTTCGGGTCGTGACTGCTCGCCTCAGTCCACCAGTACCGGTGACCGATGCGGTGCGGCTTGTCGGACAGCTGGTCCGCAGCTTTCCCGTCTGGCCGATCGACGAGCGAGTTGTGCTCGAAGCTGTCCGCGGGGTGCGCGACCACCATCTCCCGTACTGGGACTCGCAGCTGTGGGCCACCGCGAAGATCCACGGTTGCAACGCCGTCCTCAGCGAGGACTTCACAGATGGGCGAGTCGTGGAAGGCGTCACGTTTCACGATCCATTTGCCGGCCACTTCTCGCTGACAACCCTCCTAAGTGGGTCTGCCTGACGGCCGACAGGTCCGCTCATGCCCGCTTGCTGATCTCCCACTTCTGCCCTTCGCGGGTGTCGGTCACGCGGACGCCCATTGCGGTCAGCTCGTCGCGCAGACGGTCTGAGGTCGCGAAGTCACGCGCTTCTCGAGCGCGAGCTCGCCGCTCCAGCAGCTCGGCGGCCCCCGACGGCAGCTCGGTGGCCGGCACGCCGGCCCCCGCAGCGCGACCCAGGTCGAGCCCTAACACCCGATCCCAGTCGAGAAGAAGCGAGGCCTTGGCGCACGGCGCCAGGTCGGAGCGCGTCAGTTCGGATACCAACGCCATTGCCGCCGGAAGATCAACATCGTCCGCGATCGACGCGCGGAAGCGCTCTCCGAAGTCACCGCCGGTCCCGTCCGGCCCCGAACGCCACTCGGCAACCCGCGCTCTGAGCTGGCGCAGGGCACGGTCCGCGCCGGCCAGCAGTTCCGGTGAGAAGCTCAGCTTCGTCCGGTACCTGGCCTGAAGTGTGAGATAGCGGAAGGCCAGGGGGTCGTAACCCTGTTCTTCCACCTCAGTGATCCGGAAGAAGTTGCCGGCGGACTTGGCCATTCGTGTGCCGGACAGCATGAGGAGGTCGCCGTGCATCCAGTAGGAGACCACCTGGTGACCGAACACTCCCTCCGACTGCGCGATCTCGGCCTCATGGTGAGGAAAGACGTTGTCCGTGCCGCCGGTGTGGATGTCGAACCGCTCGCCCAGCAGCGCCGTCGACATGGCCGAGCACTCGATGTGCCAGCCGGGAAACCCGGGCCCCCAGGGACTGTCCCACACCTGCAGCCGCTTGTCAGCGGCCGCCCTCCAGAGGGCGAAGTCCCCGGGGCTTCGCTTGCGCGGATCGGGCTCTCCCCTGACCCCGGCCAGGAGCTGTCCCCGCGAGTTGCCCGAGAGCTTCCCGTACCCGCTGAAGCTGGCGATGTCGTAGTAAACCGTGCCGTCGATCTCGTAGGCGTGCCCGCGTTCGATCAACCGGGCGATCAGCTCCTGCATGCGCAGGACGTAATGGGTTGCGCGCGGGTAGTGCGCCGCCGGCCGGATGTTGACCTTTCGTGCGTCACCCAGGAACGCCTGCGTATAGAACTCGGCGATGTCCGCGGCAGATTTGTTCTCGAGGCGGGCGCTGACCAGCATCTTGTCCTCGCCTCGATCGAACGTGTCGTCGGTCAGATGGCCGACGTCGGTGATGTTCATCACCTGCGTGACGTCGTAGCCGAGGTACTCCAGCGCCCTGCACAGCACGTCAGCGAACAGGTACGTGCGAAGGTTTCCGACATGCGCGTAGCGGTAGACGGTGGGGCCGCAGGTGTACATGCGGACGCCGCCCGGCTCGAGCGGCTGAAACTCCTCCTTCCGCCGCGTCAAGGTGCTGTACAGGCGCACTCTGAGAATTCATCGTAAGGAGCTGACATGAGGCTGGTCAGGCTTCGCTCCGGCGAAATCACCGCCCCGCGGATCGCGGGCCGCGTCCTCACGCACGACGTTGCCCACGGGCTGCGCAAGGGGACCGTGCTGGACGCCCGCCACGTTGAGGCGCTCCAGGCGGTGGCTGAGATTCACCTGGTCGAGCTGGACGAGGACGACCTCCATGAGGACGAGGCCGCGCTCCGCCTTGGCGGCGCCGTGGTCGGGCCTGGTACACGCCTGGAAGGACCTGTCCAGAGCCAGGTCCGGCTGGTGGCCGAGCACCGGGGCCTGTTGCGGGTCGAGCGAGAGGCCGTGGACAGCCTCAACCGGCTGTCAACAGTCGGCGTCTTCACGCTCGTGGATGGACAGGCCGTCGATTCCGGCGAAGAGGTCGCCGGGGCCAAGGTCACGCCGGTGGCAGTGCCCGGATCGCTCATCAGAGACGCGGAGCGCATCGCAGCCGCCGCGGCGCCCGTCCTCCGAGTTGAGCCGTTCCGGCCCCTGCGCACACTTGTGGTGGTCACGGAGAGGCTGAAGCCGAAGGCTCGGGCCCTGTTCGCCGCGGCGGTCACCCGAAAGCTGGGGTGGTACGGCGCCGACCTCATCGGCGTGCGGGAGGTCCCGAGAAGCGGCGATGCCGTGCGGGCCGCGTACGAGGAGGCGCGCAAGCTGGGCGCCGGGGTGATGCTTTTCGCAGGCGCGTCGTCCATCGACCCCATGGATGCCGCCTACGCGGAGCTGGCCGCAGCCGGCGGAGAGCTGCTGCGCCAGGGCGCACCAGCCCACCCCGGCAGCATGCTCTGGCTGGGCCGGTTGGGCCTGGCGGTGGTGCTCGGGGTGGCGTCCTGCGCCGGCTTCGGCCGCAACACCTCGCTTGACCTGGTGCTGCCGTTCGTCTTCGCTTACGGGGAGGCGGACGCCATCGACTTCAACCGGTTGGGCTACGGCGGTCTGATCGAAGCCGGCGCGGGTCGCCGCTTTCCGCCTTACCCCGGCGACTGATCGACCTCGATGACCAGCAATTCGAGGCCGTCCGGCCAGCCGCCGCTCGCCATGGCCGCCAGGTAGCCATCCACGCGCGCGACCAGCGGCGCCAGCTCAACGCCATGATGTCGAGGCAGGTACGGGCGCAGGTAGTCCGCCCCGCTGCGCCACTTGTTGGTTGCGCCCCGGCGATTTCTGCGCCTGTAGTGCAGGCAGCCGGCGGCGACCTGGATCAGGCCCTTGTAGAAGCCACGGTCAGGACCGTGGCGGTCGGGCGTCCAGGCCTCCTCCCAGGCCTCGTGCGCCTCCCAGTAGAGGCCGCGGTTGAAGAGCTCGATCCCGCGCTCCAGGCTCATAGGCCCGGATGCTAGGCCGCGGCCGCACGCCAGGCGCTCGGGATCATCCCCCAGCGTCATACTCGGCTCATGTCAGAAGCGGTCGCCGAGTACCGCAGGCTGAACCTGTCGAGCGACCCTATCTACCGCTACGTCCGTGTCACCAAGCCCGGGGGAGTCCCTGGCGCGGTTGCTGAGCAGGACGTCATGGACAACGCCTGGCTTCAGCGCCTGCGCCGCATCCACCAGCTTCAGAGTGCGTGGTGGGTATTCGCGACTGCTGAGCACTCACGCTTCCAGCACTCGCTCGGAGCCATGCACCTGGCCGGCGAGTGGGGCAAACACCTCTATCCGACGCTGCGCGGGCACCTCACCGGGGTGCCGTCACAGCCCCTGGTCGTTGAGACCTTGCGTCTAGCGGGCCTTGTGCACGACATCGGCCACGGGCCCTTCGGCCACTTCTTCGACGAGAACTACCTGGAACGCTGGGGCATCGATCACGAGGTGGTCGGCCGCCGCGTGGTTCTCGACGAACTCGCCCCGCTGATCGCCGAGATGCGCGCCTCTCCGGAGGCTGACTTCGAACCGGGCGAACGCATCGATCCGCGCTGGGTGGCTTTCCTGATCTCTCCTGAGCCGTTGGAAGGCCTTACCGCCCCTCTCTGGCTGGAGGTGCTGCGGCCGCTGCTGGTCGGCCCGTACTCGGCCGACAACATGGACTACGTCCCTCGCGATTGCTACATCTGTGGAGTGGCCGCGGGGCCGGTCGATGTGCAGAGGATCATCCATTACTCCTTCATCTCCGAGCAGGGCCTGACGCTCCACAGTCACGGCGCCGAGGCGCTGTTCATGTTCCTGAACGCCCGGCTCTATCTGTACCACCAGGTTTATTTCCACCGGACTGTCAGACGGATCGATCTTCAGCTGCGCGAGATCTTCGCGCCCACGATCGATCGCGTGCTCGGGGGCAATCCGCTTGAGCGCCTGCCGGCGTTCAGGCAACTGAACGAATGGTCGCTCCTGACTGAAGTCGATCGGTGGGCGCGGCAGGAAGATCCCGACCTCCGCCGTCTGGGTCAGGCCTGGGCCGACGTGGTCGCCCGCCGTCTCAAGTGGCGGCTTGTCTATTCCGGCTACGTCGAGGCACGAGACGTGCCCCATGGCGCACTGACCCTGTCTCGCGCGGAGTTCGCCGCGCGAATCAGAGAACGCCTCAGCCCGAGCCTGCGCGGACTGGAGTTCGAAGTGGACGTCGCGGCTCAAGAGTCGCGTGCGTTCAATCCGATGATGGAGCAGCAAGACATCCTTTTTTATGAGCCGCTGGAGCGCAGCTACCAGCATTCCCGGGTGCTCGACCTTTTCAGGCGGCTGCCGGTGCGGATGGCGATCTTCCGCATCTTCGCCCGAGACGAACGGGGCCGTGGCGAGCTGATCGAGGCGGCGCACCAGGTTCTGTCGGCCGCCTGACGGCGCTACCATCTCAGCCCGTGATCTCGCTGGACCAGGTGCGAGCCGCCGTCGAGCGGGCGCTGCCCTTCGTCAGGCACACCCCTCTCCTCCCGTTGGACCAGGCTTGCTGGCTCAAGCTGGAGCTGCTCCAGCCCACCGGAAGCTTCAAGGTCCGCGGCTTCTTCGCCGCGGCGCTGGCCCTCCCTGAGGACCGGCTGGCTCGCGGTCTGATCACGGTAAGCGCGGGCAACGCCGCCCTCGCCTGTTCTTACGTAGCCGGCCGGTTGGGCATCCCCTGCCGGGTGGTAATGGTCGACAGCGCGCCCGCACCCAAGATCGAGGGCGTCCGCCAGTTCGGCGGTGAGCCGGTGTTCATGCCGCGCCCCCAGCTCCTGGCGTGGATGTCCCAGCGCGGATGGGAGTCCGAGCCCGAGACGTTCATTCACCCTTTCGCCGACCCTGCCGTCCAGGCAGGCCACGGCGGGATCGGCCTGGAGATCGTCGAGGAACTTCCCGACATCGAGCGGGTCGTGGTCGCGGTCGGCGGCGGCGGACTCATCACCGGGGTTGCCAGCGCCATCAAGCAGCTGAAGTCATCGGTTCAGATTGTCGGCGTCCAATCCGACGGCTACCCGCTATGGCCCCGCACCTTCACCGAGGGAGGGCCTCCCGCGCTGACACCGGAGACCATAGCTGACGGCACCACCGCACCGTACGACCCGGCCATGCAGAAAGCGCTGGCCGGGTGCGTGGACTACTGGGTGACGGTCCCGGAAGCCCGCTTGCGCGAGGCGGTTGTCGAGCTAGCGCAGACCGGCAAGGTCGTGGCCGAGGGAGCGGGCGCCCTGGCCTACGCGGCGCTGGGCCGCCTTCAGGCGGGGCCGCTCACTGCAGCGGTGATCAGCGGCGGCAACATCGACCCGGGTCTGCTGGGAGAGCTCTTGACCGAGGTCGTCAGCCGGCGCTGAGATAGGGGATCGTCTGCGGACCTTGAGGCAGCACGGCAACGCGCGCTCCAGTGCCCGCCGCCGCGAGCAGCGCTGCCACGCAGTCCGACACGTCCTCCACCGGCTCCAGCCACGCGGCCCGGACCTGGTCGGGCGCAAGGCCGCCGGCGTGGATCAGGACTCGCGCGCGACGTTGAACCAGAGCCTGGACCTGCACCTGCCACTGGTCATGTTCCGCGCGGCCCCCTCGCTCCAGCCGGGAGAGGAACTCGGCTGGGCCGCCGGTCTCGCGCAGCAGGTCGCCGTACCGCCCGTGCTCGGGCAGACCGTCCGAGCACTCGCTAGCCATGACGATGGCCCCGCCGTGGCTGACGATCTGCGCCGCGGCGCTCATCCCCTTCACCGTCTGGTAGAGGTTCTGGTCCAGCGGATAGCCGCTGTTGGTGCTGACCACGATGCCATAGGGTCTGTCCACGGGCACCATCGCCGTCGCCGCGGCGAAAGCGCAGCCGGCAGCGTGGCTGCGCGCAAGGTCGCCGGCGAACACGCCCGTGATGCGGTGATCCTGATTGAGAGTCACGTCCAGGTTGAAGGTCACCCCGACGCGTTCGGCGATGCCGCGCACGGCGTCGTGCACGGGGTTGCCCTGCGTCAGGCCCCAGGTCGCCCGTGGGTGCCCGATGCGCGCGGCTGAGTGCAGCTCCAGCACCGTGTCCAGGTGTGCCAGCCCAGGCGCAATCATCTTCGGCCCGCCCGAGAAGCCCGCGAAGAAGTGGGGCTCGATGAAACCGGTCGTCAGCCGGATGTCTTGCTCCAGAAAGCCACGCTCGAGCAGGACGGGCACGTCCGACCCCGGCACCAGGCCGACCTGGCAGTGCCGGCCGTCGTCAAAGGCGTCGTGCTGCACGACTCGCACACGTCGCATCACCTCCTCGCCGAGCATTTGCAGGAGCTCACTCGCGGTGCACTGCCGGTGCGTGCCCGTCGCAACGAAAACCGTCACCCCGGCCGGATCGAGGTGCTCAAGCTCGTCCAGCACGACGGGCAGGACGCGGCTGGCCGGGAAGGGGCGCGTGACGTCACAAACGCTGATCCCGACGGCGGCTCCTCGCGGGACCACCCGCCGCAGCGGCTCCGAAGCGATCGGGTCGCGGAGCGCGCGCCGTATCACGGCTGCCTCGTCGAGCACGCCCTTCAGCTGCTGCGGCTCCAGCACGTCGGCGTCCGCCGGTACATCGACCTCGAGCCCGCTCCGCCCGTAGGCCAGCCGCACGCGCTTGGAAGGCGGACCCCACATCGAGGACAGAATAAACAGGACCCGCGACGGTGCTCGTCACGAAGTGACGCGCCTCGCCGGCCGCACCGCACCGCGGCGTCTCCTAGGCCGACGGGCGGAGCTCGAATGTTGCCTGCTCAGCTGCGCGGCCCGCCGTCAGGAGAACGGTGGACGCCCGACCCGTACTTTCGGATGACCAGCTCCGACACCGACCGGGCCTCTGACGGATCGGTCACGTGATGCCCCTGAACCGGGACGTCCATTCGGCCTACGTGGAGCACGCCGTGCCCGCTGGCCAGCAGGTTCTGTGGCCAGTGGCGGCCCAACCCACCGCCAGACCGAATGAAGAGGCGCTTCCCATCGCCCGAGACCCAGATCGTGGTCCGGTGGGCCTTCCCCGTCCTGCGTCCGTAGGTGGTGAACCCGACCTCGCGCTCTTGCGCCGCTGCTTCCAGGACTGACTGGCTGAACTCGCTCATGCGAGTCACGAAACCGCGAGATGGCGCCGTCTATTCATGCGGAACTCTCGAGGGCCCGGAGGTGGCGGACGAAGTGACGCTCCAGGTCGTCCTCGTAAGCGGGCAGATCCCGACTCAGTGCGACGTGGAGCCGCTCACCGAGCCGGTCCAGGACCGAGCCGAACGTCACGTGCAGGACCTGCCGGACGTGGAAGTCGTCGAGCAAGCCCGGCAGCGCTGCATCGGCCATGCGTTCTGCGTCCGGCGTCGCCCCGACCCGAGCCGACACGTGGTATGTGGCTCGGTCACCCCCATACCGACCCCTGGAGAGCTGGTAGACCTCCCGGAACAGCCCTGGGGCAGTCCTCGCCAGCGTGCGCAGAGCTTCCAGATAGCTGGTGCCTGCGGTCTTCACGTGCCCAAGGCTGCCCGTCCCACGACGGAATGCGCCGTAGATGGACAGCTTGTCCGAGCCCGAGTGCAGGCTCAGTTTGTACGGCCCGAGACGGCTGGCGATCCGCGCGTGTAAGGCGCAGTCGGCCTCAAAGGCGGCGGGATCGCCGATGTAGTCCGACCCCTTCTCGAAGCGGCCCACGAAGCGCGGTGCCAGGCTGACCCACTGGAGGCCCAGCCTGGCAAGCTCAGTTGCGACGTAAGCGTGCTGGAAGTGCGTGGTCGGGCTTTCGGTCTCGTCGACTGAGATCTCGACCTCCCGGTCCGCCGGCGCCACCTCGCAGAGGCGCCTGTACAGCCGGGCCGCGTGGGCCACCGCCCGTCCGTATTTGACCGCGGCGCGAGCCGCCTGTTCGTGGCCGGCCGCGATGCCGAGGTCCTTCAGCTCGGGCTTTACATGCCGATAGCGGCCCAGCATCGAGCGCGGGGAGTCTTCCAGGTCGGTCCATGGCAGCTCCGCCAGTGCCCGCCACAGTTCGGCGCCGTCCAGGTGGTCTGCTTCCGCCCGCACATGATCTCCGGGATCGAACGTGAACAGGGTGTATCCCGCGGCGGCACAGGTCTCGACGTCCTCCCCGGTCTTGAGGTGGTCGGCGTCTGCACCGTGGGTGTGGCGCCACCCGGAGCAGAACACCCCCCAGCTGGCGTCGTCGATCACCTGCTGAGGGCTGCGGCGCGTGCGGGCCATCTCCCTGATCGACTGCTGAGCGAAGATGGCTCCCAGCCCGGGCCTGGCCGCGCGCAGCGCCCGGACATGACCGGGGGTCGCAAGTCCGAGGCGATCGCCGAAGCCGAACGAGCGCTGCAGTCCCAACGGCCGAGGAGCCAGCCAGCGCAGGAGCGCCCGCAGCTGAGCCACGTTGCGCGGGCTGCGGGGGCCGACGAGCAGGTACCCGCCCTGGTGGGAGCTCGCCTCGCCATCGAACCCGGCCAGCTCCTCGGCGCGGGCCGAGCGCACGACCAGCTGTGCGTCTGCCTCTCGACGGCTGGCGGCCAGCTCCAGCTGCCGGTCATCGACGCGAACCACCGACTCCTCGATGAGGGGCAGCCCGGTCGGGGCCGCTGCCGGGTCAGGCCGGCCGGGCGACCCAGGCATGATCGGGGTCCTCGTGCAATCGCATCTCGCGGTCATCACCGGCCAACGCCCACAGGTAGTAGAGGCGGTAGCCAGGGGCCGCCACGACGGGGTGGTAGCCGAAGGGAATGAGCACCGTATCGCCGTCCTCGACCAGAAGCAGCTCATCGAGACCACGCTCCGGTGAGTAGACCCGCTGGATTCCAAAGCCACGCTCGGGCTGGAAGCGGTAGTGATAGACCTCCTGGAGCCGCGACTCCTCAGGCGGGCGGTGCTGGTCATGCTTATGCGGCGGATAGCTCGACCAGGCGCCCGGAGGGTTGTAGGTCTCCCCCACCAGAAGGCGCTGAGCCGGTCGCGAAGCATCGAGGATGGTCTGCACCTCGCGCTGCCAGGAGCCCTCTCCGCGAGTCTCCCTGGTCACCTCCTCCGGGCCGATCCTGTAGGCTTCACCGCCCGGCTCGGCGGGCGCGCTGACCACCGCCATCTCGACGCCATCCCGCGTGCTGACCTCGACCCTCGCACCCGGCGGCAGGTATATGGACGTGGCGGCGCCGGAGAAGACGTCCGGCCGGCCGCCCAGCGACCGCCAGCCGGGCCCTCCAAGCACGGCCAGGTCGCATCGGCCGCCGAGCAACACCACAAGCGACTCGCTCGCCTCGAAGTCCGCGATGCGGGATCCACCAGGCGACAATGCCCAGATCTCCAGCCGCAACCCCTCGGAGATGGAGCTGCCGGTGCCCAACAGCCGCCGGCCCTCCTCACCATCGGCCGCTTTGGCGTGGAGGCTCAGGCCGCTCCTCATGTCTGCGGCTCCCCCGTTCGCAGGACCTGGCCGCAGAGGGTTGAGGCGTCTGAGAGGAAGAAGAGGCTCGGCGCCACTGCGCCGGCGCAGTCGATGCCATGGACCAGAACCCCGTTGACGCGCACGCCCCGGGACGACCAGCCGGCCGCCAGGCTGCGGACCAGCTGCTCGAAGCCTGCCGTGGCTGCGGCGACCAGGCCCCGAACCATGCCCCCCGGCAGCAGAGCCACAAGCAGCAGCGAGCCGGACCCACGCTGGGCCATCAACGCGGCGAGACCCCCTGCCTCCGTCTGGGCCAGAACCAGCGGTGCCGCGAGCTCGCCGCCCAGATCCAGCGTCCAGACGGCGGCTTCGAACCCTCCGGCCGGCGCCGGCCGGCTCGTGCCGGTCGCGACTTCACCGCCCTCACCGGTGATGCCTGCGCTCAGCGGCGCGGTGAGCGGCGAACTGCCACCCGCCACCAGCACCCGTCTGCCGGCGAGGGTGCCTGACGCCGCGGAAGAATGTCGGGGCAGCTCGCGGAGCACTTCGGGTGACCGTCCTGTCGACCGCCTCACAACGAGCTCGGGCTTGATCACGATGCGCTGAGGCGGCTCGGCACGACCCTCGATCAGGTCGAGCAAGAGTCCAGCGGCCAGCTCGCCGAACTGGTAATAGGACGTGCGGATCGTGGTCAGCGGCGGCTCGAGCAACGCGGCGGGACTGATGTCGTCGTATCCGATGAAGGCCACCTCGTCAGGGACGGTGAGCCCTAGATCGCGCGCAGCCATATAGCCTCCCATAGCCATCGTGTCGCTGGCGGCGAAGATGGCCGTCGGCCTGTTCCCAAGCTCCAGCAGCTCACGCACGGCCCGCCGGCCCATGGTCTCAGCGAAGGAGATCTCCAGCCTGACCAGTGCGGGATCGAACGCCACGCGCGCCGCCCGCAGCTCCTCACGGAACCCTGCCAGGCGGGCCTGGGTCAGGGTGAGCGAGGCTTTGGCACACACAAAGGCGAGCCGGCGGTGGCCTCGCTTCAGCAGGTGCTCCGTAGCCAGGCGTGCGCCCAGGACGTCGTCGCTCACGACGCAGTTGAGGCGCCGGCCCGGCAGTTCACGCTTGATGACCACATAGGGCAGGCCCGCCGCCTCCAGGATGTCGATGTGCTGGTGGCGCACGTCGTTTGCGGTGCGCAGGAGCACCCCGTCCACCGACCTCGCCTCAACCAGCGAGCGCAGATAGTCTTCAGAGTGCTCTTCTGCCACACCCGACATCGAGAAGGAGGCGTCCCGCCTCCAGATAAGCTCCCCCACCCCGGCGATCAGCTCACCCATCGCGGCTGAGGTCTCGCGCCAGGCATCCCCGACGTAGTCGACGCTCAGAAGCGCGATGTGGACCTGCCGGACTCGTGTGCCGACCATGGTGCCGACCCCTGGCCGGCGCCGGATCACCCCCTCCCGCACCAGCTCCATGAGCGCGCGCCTTGCGGTTGTCACGCTCACCCCATACTCCTCGCAGAGCTGGTGCTCAGAGGGCAGCCTTCCCTCGGCCCCGAACTCGCCGCGGCGGATTCGGGAGAAGAGCTCCCGGCGAAGCTGCTGGTAGAGGGGAGCGCCGGTCGCCACGTCGAGCGCGGTGCGGCCGCCCATTTAGTGCACCTAGTATACGTGCAGGAGGGAAATCAGCGATGTCCACACCGAAGCGCTACGCCATGGTCGGCCTCGGCGACCGTGCCCGCATGTACACGGGCGCGGTGCTGGGAGAGTACCGCTCGACGGGCGAGCTTGTCGCGCTCTGCGACGTCAACCAGAGCCGCATGCGGTGGCACAACAGGTCCTTCCAGAGCGCGTTCGGACGGGCGCCGGTGCCCGAGTACGGACCCCAGGACTTCGAGCGCCTACTGAACGAGCAGAGGGTGGACGTGGTGATCGTATCGTCCGTCGACCGCACCCACGCTCGGTACATCGTGGCCGCCCTCGAGCATGGCTGCGACGTCATCACCGAGAAACCTCTTACTGTCGATGCGGGCAGCTGCCAGCGGATCGTTGACGCGGTCAAGGGTCACAGAGGGCAGGTGACGGTCGCCTTCAACTACCGCTACGCTCCACGCAACTCAGCTGTCAGGCGCGTGCTAGCCGCGGGCAAGATCGGTTCGGTCCTCTCTGTGCACTTCGAGTGGCTGCTGGACACGCAGCACGGGGCCGACTACTTCCGGCGCTGGCACAGGGACAAGCGCAACTCGGGCGGTCTGATGGTGCACAAGGCGAGCCACCACTTCGACCTCGTCAACTGGTGGCTGGGGGCTCGGCCCGAGACCGTCTTCGGCTTCGGCAGACTGGGCTTCTACGGCCGCCAGAACGCCGAGGAGCGGGGGGAGACGCGGTTCTACGAAAGGGCTCACGGAAGTGAGGTGGCACATAACGACCCGTTTGCTCTGGACCTCGCTTCAGACGCGGTGCGACGCGGACTTTATCTGGAGGCCGAGGCCGACGACGGCTACCTCCGCGATCGCAGCGTCTTCAGCGACGGGATCAGCATCGAGGACGACATGGCGCTGGTCGTCCGCTACTCGACCGGGGCTACCCTCACATACCACCTGACCGCATACTCGCCGTGGGAGGGCTACAGGGTCGCCTTCAACGGTGATCGCGGGCGCCTGGAACTGGAGGTGGTGGAGCGCTCACATGTGAGCGAGTCCCGCGACGGGGAAGGAGCGAGGGAAACCGGAGAGCGGCTTGTCCTGCAGCCTCTGTGGGGGAAGGCTCGGGAGCTGCCGATCGAGGGCGCCACCGGAGGTGGCCATGGCGGTGCCGACGATCGCCTGCTGGAGGCGTTGTTCGGGGACGGCGATGTCGACGACCCGCTCGGACGCCGGTCCAGTCACGTCGACGGCGTTCTCGCCATCCTTCCCGGGATCGGTGCCAACATCTCTTTCGCCTCCGGGCGGCCCGTCGACCTCACTTCGCTTGTCCGCTTTTGACGCGCGGGACCTGTTAGCAAGTCGACAGGACATCGGCACAGGCGGAGAGGGCGTGCTGGACGTCAGCCGCCTCGACGCCGAAATGGGTCACGAAACGTACAGCCCGGCCGGAGCCACCTCCCAACACTCCTCGTTCCCGACAGCCGGCGAGGAAATCGGACGCACTCGTACCGGTCAGCTCGAACCGCACGATGTTCGTCTGCACCCGCGTCAGGTCGATTCTGACTCCCGGCAGCTCAGCCAGGCCTTCTGCCAGCGTCCGCGCGTTGGCGTGGTCGTCGACCAGTCTGTCCACCATGTGGTCGAGCGCCCACAAACCGGCCGCCGCCAGCACGCCCGCTTCACGCCAGCCGCCACCGACGGCTTTGCGCCACCTCCGGGCGCGATCGATCACCTCGGCCGAGCCGCACAACACGCTGCCCACCGGCGCACCCAGGCCCTTCGAGACACAGAACGTCACTGTGTCGGCGACGGCAGCGATCTCATCCGGCGCAGCGCCCTGGGCCACCGCTGCGTTGAAGATCCGAGCGCCGTCCATGTGCACAGCCAGGCCATGCTCGTCGGCCACCTCGCGGACCGCGCGCAGCGCCTCGAGGGGCCATAGCACGCCGCCGTGGCGGTTGTGGGTGTTCTCCACGCATACGGCAGCCGTCAGAGGGGCGTGATAGTCGTCGGTCGGTCGCACGGCTGCCCGCACCTGCTCCGCGGCCATCACTCCGGCCGCGGTCGGAATCTGTCGGACCTGAACGCCGCCCAGCGCAGCGGCACCGGCGCCCTCGGACACGAAGAGGTGTGAATCGGCGTCGGCGATCACCTCCTGCCCGGAACGTGCGAATGACAGCACGCCGAGAAGGTTGGCCATGGTTCCACTTGCAACGAAGACCGCCGCCTCTTTGCCCATGAGCTCGGCCGCGCGCCGCTCCAGCCGGTTGATCGTGGGATCCTCGCCGAATACGTCGTCGCCCAGCTCGGCGTCTGCCATGGCACGGCGCATGCCGGCGGTGGGCATGGTCAATGTGTCAGATCGGAGATCGACCGCGGTCACGGCCCTTACTGTACTGTCCGCCCGAGGTCAGCCATGAAAGAACGGGAGGGCGGCTACGGGATGGCCCCTATGAGCCGCCCTCTACTTGAGCAGCCTCTAGCCGGCGCTCTTGGCGTCGTCGCCGGTCCCGACCGCAACGACCGGCTGGGCGCCCGAGACGGGCGGCTGACCACCGCGGGATGCCGGTGCCCTGGAGGTGGAGGCGCGGGGAGCGTTGGCCCGGGTCGCCCTCGCCTTCTTGGCCTCCGGCTTCGGGGTGGCCGTCTTGCTTGTCGCTTTGGTGCTCGCCCCGCTCTCGGAGGCCCGGGCTGCCGGCTTGGCAGCAGACCGGGCTGCAGGCTTCGCCTTGGCGGCGCTCCTGTTGGCAATCGCCCTGGCAGTCGGGGCCTTCTTGGCGGCGGGCTTCGCCGCCGAGAGCGCCGCCGGCTTTGCCGCAGGCCGGGAAGGTGGCCGGGCACCCGCGGCCTTGGCCACGCTGGTCACCAACCGTTCGACGTCCTTGGCCAGCACGTCGAGGCGCCTGGTCAGCTTGTCGACGTCAGACCGCTTGGCTGTGTTCTTGAGCTGGGCCTGGATGACTTTCAGACCTGTCTGCACGGTCTTCTGGCCCTGGCCAACGGTCTTCTCGACCTGCCTTCCGAGGTCTGCCGGCAGCCGCTTCTGGAGGTCCTTGTAGGCTCCTTCGGCCACCGTCCTCACCTGATCGATCAGGCTGTCCGGGGGCTTCGTCTCCGATGTATCACGTCGCTTGGTCTTACCCATGCACTAGGCCTCCTGTAGAGGAGAGATGGAATCCAGCTATAACGCAATGCGTTATGCTAATACAAAACATGGCAGCGCAGAAACACGTGATCAAGAAGTATGCAAATCGAAAGCTCTATGACACACAGACTAGTCGCTATATCACTCTAGAGGGAATTTCGAAGCTGGTTCGTGACGGCTGCGAGATCGAGGTCGTGGAGAGAGACAGCGGTCGCGACCTGACACCTCTGGTGCTGTCGCAAATCGTAGTCGGTGAGGAGAAGCGGGGCTCTGATGGCACCGTCGAATCGCTGCAGGACCGCGGACAGGCCCTGTTCGACTACGTGCGCCGGACGCTGCGCGGACCCGCGTCGATCGTCACCAGCAGGGTGGAGCGGGGCCGCTCCGAGCTGGAGGAGCTGGTCGACGGCGCTGTCGAGAGAGCCTTGACACGTCTTTCGATCCCGACGCGGAAGGACGTCGATGCGCTGAGCGCCCGGATCGATCAGCTCGAAATGCGGCTCCCCCGTCAAGCTCCGCCGACCCCTACGGCGACCCGTAGACGAAGGGCCGCTCGGACACGGTAGCCCGGATCACCAGGTCCGGCTCCATCCGATAGGCCGCCTGACGCACCCGCCGGTCCGACCGGAGGGACTGCACCATGAGGTCGGCGCCGATCGCCAGCCGGTCCTGGTTGCCGATGACCACGATCGTCCATGGACCGCGCGCGGCGTCACCGTCGATCGCCACGGCGCTGCCGTCTTGCCGGAAGACCGTGCCGGTGATCACGCGGTGGTCGTTGATGGCCATCTGCTCCGCCCCGGAGGCGCGCAGATTGTTCACCGCGTCCTCGAGGTCCAACCGGGTCAGCGGGGCGTCGATGGTCATGACCAGGCCTGGACCATGCACCGGCACGAGGCCCTCCAGGACTCGCAGCCTCTGACCTTCGTCCTGGAGGACCGGGTCGGCCCCGGCGGTCCCACTGAGGCGAAGCTGGTCCCGGCGAGCCGTCAGCTCGCCGGCCTGGTCGCCAAGTGCATCGTTGGCGCGATGCAGGTCGTCGATCAGGAAGGCCAGGGAGGTGTTGTCCTGGCCCTCCAGACTGCGGACGACCTCTGCCTGGCTCCGGATCTGCACGACGCCAAGAAAGGCGACAGCAGCGCTCAAGGTGCCGACGATGATCAACGTCACCCCTCTGGGGGCTTGCCGCGCCGGTTCGGCTCGTCGCTGTTTGAACAGGCCTGGCATCACTCCCTCGTGAGGAGAAACCCTGCTGCTTCCCCAGGTCCCCTAAAGCGGTTGTGCATTGGCTGCCTGCAGGCTGCCGTCATATGCGGGCAACCTCAGCTCCGGCGACCGGCCAAAACTTAACTGCACGCCGAATTCGCGCTGGCGGTGATGCAGGTCGCCCAGGTTGCCGACATCACTCAGCAGTTGCTCCATCTGCCCCTGATTGCCGACGGCTGCGATCCGGAAGGGGGCCATGAGAGGCGGTCCATCGTCTATCTCGACAGTCCCCGCCCGCCCCCTGTAGGCGCTCAGCGGGGTGATCCTCCGGCCGTTCACGGCGATTCCTTCGGCACCTCCCGTAAACAAGAGATTGACAACGTCCTGCACGTCCTGATAGGTGGCCAGATAACCGATTTGACCGTCGGGCGAGGGTCTACCATTTCCGATCTCGACGGTCACACCCGGGCCCTTGAGGGGCGTGATACCCGCGTGAGCCCGTAGGTTGGCGATCTCCCGTGCCAGCTCAGCCGTTTGATCAGACCGTCGGGCAGCGTCACCTTCCAGGCCGGCGATCTCGCGACGGAGTGCCGCAATCCGGCCGCGTTCGACTCCGTTGGTCCGCTCCAGGTCCTGGACACTACGGACAAGAGCCCGATTGCGCTCGACCCGGTTGTAGGGTGTGACCAGCTGCGACCGCAGCTGGGCAGCCGAGCCGAACCCGACCAGCAGGGCGGCCAGCGCGATGAGCGAGTAGCTCGCGACACGGCGTCGGTCGAGGGTCCGTAATGATGCGATCACGGGCCTGGCCGCGTAATACTATCGGGGCCGGGAGCGCCAACGTCCCGATGCGAAGAGGGTGTGAACTCGTGACGACTCCGTCAGCAGGTGCAGACGGCTTGAACGAAGGCGTCCCCGCGTACCCGTGCGGCCCGCGTTGGCGAACCGCTGTTCGTCAGCCGGTGCCACCTCCTGATCGCGCAAGTCTCGGCGGAGGTATGTGATGGCAATCCAGCTCGATACCACGTCTGCTTTTGCGGTTGCCCAACACAGGTTCGACACGGCAGCGGACGTCCTTGGCCTCTCTCAAAACACGCGCCTCCTTCTCCGCGAGGTCAAACGCGAGCTGACCGTCCACTTCCCGGTCCTCCACGACGACGGTACGGTCCACCTCTACACCGGGTTCCGCGTCCAGCACAACATCAACCGGGGCCCGGCCAAAGGCGGCATCCGCTACTCACCGGACGTGTCGCTGGACCTGGTCAAGGCGTTTGCCATGCTGATGACCTGGAAGTGCGCGGTGGTCGGCATCCCCTACGGCGGCGCGAAAGGCGGCGTGATAGTCGACCCCCGCCGGCTCAGCTCGTCAGAGCTCGAGCACCTGACCCGCCGCTATGCGACGGAGATCGCGCTGCTCATCGGGCCTGAAAAGGACATCCCGGCTCCCGACATGGGCACCAACCCCCAGGTGATGGCCTGGATCATGGACACGATCTCCATGCACGCCGGCCACTCGGTCACAGCCTCGGTGACGGGCAAGCCTGTCGATGTGGGCGGGTCCGAGGGCAGGCAGGAAGCCGCCGGGCGTGGGGTCACATACATGACACTGGAAGCGCTGAAGTATCTGCACGTCGGTGACGAGACACCGACGGTCGCAATCCAGGGCTTCGGCAAGGTCGGCACCTCGACGGCCCGGCTGATGCAGGAGGCCGGACTCAGAGTCGTGGCGGTGAGCGACTCCAGGGGCGCTGTGTTCAACCAGAAGGGTCTGGACCTCCAGGCCCTCGACGACCACCGCAAGTTTCGGAGCGGAGTGTCAGGCTTCAAGAAGGCGGAAGACATCTCGGTCGAAGAGCTGATCGGACTGCCCGTGACCGTACTGGTGCCGGCCGCCGCCGAGCAGACCATCACGGAGCGCAACGCCGATCGGGTCCAGGCGCGTCTCATAACGGAGGCGGCCAACGCCGCCGTCTCACCAGAGGCCGACACCATCCTCAACGAGCGCGGGGTCTTCCTCATCCCGGACATCCTCGCCAACTCGGGCGGCGTGGTGGTCTCCTACTTCGAGTGGGTGCAGGATCTGCAGGCCTTCTTCTGGGAGGAGGAGGAGATCAACACCAAGCTGCACCACGTCATGACCCGTGCCTTCTATGAGGTACTGCACACCAGCGTCAACAAGCGGATCGACATGCGGACAGCGGCTTACGTGCTGGCCGTTCAGCGGGTCGCCAACGCGACTACGGTGCGGGGGATCTACCCATGAAAGCAGCGAAATGCCGCCACCGGCTTCGTTGAGGCCGGCGAAACAGCTTCCGCGCCAGGTTCGTTGTACGGAGGGATGGGACAGGGGATGAGCTTGTCCGGTAGACGCCGCGTGCTCAAGATCGTGGCGCCGCTCATCGCCGTCGCAGTCCTGCTGGGCGGAACCGGCGCGGCGCTTTGGAACAACTCCGAGGGGGCACGGGCAGCGGCGTCATACCACGACCAGCGCCGGGCACTCGAGCTGCAGCTGAAAGCCGCCGCAGCGCAGGGCTATACGAGCCAGGACCTCGAGCCCATCACCCAGCAGCTGAAGGCATCCGACGCCGCCAGGGAGCCGTGGTGGATCCCGGACCAGCCCGGCCACTTCAGGCGCCTGACCGCGCAGGTTGCCCGGCTCAGGGTCGAGCTGGATTCGCTCGAGAGGCAGGTTCTGACTCAGGCTCAGGCTGATGCGGCAAAGCAGGTCGACGGCGCAAAGTCTGAGATCGCGCAGGCGCAGCAGGCGAACGCCGACGATTCGGACGTCCAGTCGCTGCAGCAGCGGTTGGGAGCGGCCGTGGCTGCGCAGGGTGCCGCCCACGGCGTCCACGATTACCGCGCACTGACGCAGCTGGCCACGGCGCTGGTGGCCGACGCCACGAACGTGTTCAACCAGGCAACCCAGGAAAACCAGCTGGTCCAGCAGCTTGGGCAGCAGCTGGCCGCACGCAGCAACGGCAACCTCGGCGCCATCCAGCAGGCGGGCAACCAGGCGCTTGGGAACGGGCGCAACGAGGCGTCGGTCGCCGCCTACATGAACAAGCCGAGTCCGTTCAAGGGTTATGACGGCAGCCAGCGCGCCTACAGGCGGCTGGAGAAGTACGCCGGCCTGATCGGCAGCGCGGACTTGAACCAGGCCGCGCTCGGGTCGGCGGCAGCGCAGCGGTACGCCGGTCAGATCCATGACGCTCTGATGGCCGGCTTCCCGTCGAAAGTGGTCGTCGTGTCCTTCCAGGCGCAGCACCTCTGGGCGTATGAGAACAGCCAGGTGGTCCTGGAAACGCCGGTCACGACCGGCATCAGGGGCGTCACCGACTACGGCACCGACTTCGGACCCATGAAGGTGCTCTATAAGGAGCACCCCCACACGATGCATTCGCCCTGGCCCAAGACATCGCCCCTGTGGTATCCAGACACGGTCGTACAGTGGACGACGTTCTTCACCTGGACGGGTGAGTCCATTCACGACGCCTCCTGGGAGCCTGACTCGCTGCTGGGCCCGGGCTCGCAGTACAACGCGTCCACACGGAGCCACGGATGTGTCCACGTGCCCTTCTCGGACGCCCAGACGATGTACAACTGGGCTCCCGTCGGGATGCCGGTGATCGTCTACCCGGGCGACGGATCACCGGTGGCCAACCAGATCGCCCAGATCACGACGGACGATCAGGGCACGCCGAAGTCCGCCTGATAGGCCGTCTGCCCTCGCGGGATTGGACGAATTGCCGGCAATGGGCCCTCTCCCAGGCCCTCTGACAGGGCCATTCCCCAGCAGTTGGTTCACTTGCGGCACAACTGCGGGCCCGTCAGCCCAGGGAGTCGCCCGCTCCGATTGCGGCGGTGGCAGCAACGGCCAGGAGGTAGACCACTCGGTCAGCAACTCCCCGCAACGCGGAGATGTTGCACAGCTCGCTTGAGCGAGCTACACGCGCCGGCCCAGTTGGGGGTAGTCGACGACGACGCCGCTCGAGTCGAAGGTGATGTCCGCCTGGAACGAGCCAGACTCATAGCGAATGACGGCCCCGCCGTCCGGCCGCCGTGCCACGTGCGTGTACCGCTGAGCTACCGGCAGCACTCGAAGGTCGGGCACTGACACCCAGGCCATCAGCAGGTCGATCGGGCCGCCACCTTCGAGGAGACCATGCCGAAGTACCGGCATGGTGTTCGTCAGACACGAGTAACCGAGATCGCAGTCGAGCGCGCCGCCGAGCTGGGGCAGGTCCCCCCCAGGGCTGGCTGCCCAGGCGCCATCGGGCAGCCGGCGAAGCTCGAGGGAGCGCGACCAGCCGGCGCCCCAGGCCGCGACTGTCAGCGACCTGGTAACGAATCCAGATGCCGTTTCCAGCCTGTACGTAAGGCTGTACGGCTCGGGCTCTGCCCTGACCCAGGCTCCGCGTGCGGTCAGGCCCTCGCTCCCGATCTCAGCGGCTGACAGCTCCAGCGCGGGGCCGCCCACACCCTGCCAGAGGAGCGCCACATTCATTTGGACGGATGGTGGCAGATCGATATAATCGGGCGCACAGCACCCCGCCCAAGGAGTACGCACACCCATCGAGACGCTGACCCGACAGACGGCTTCCGGCCTTGAGATAGGTCTGGGAAGGAGGGCTCGGCGCGCGTACGGCTTCGACGAGGTTGCCCTGGTGCCTGGCGGGGTCACCGTCAACCCCGACGAAGTCCGCATCGCCTTCCAGCTATTCGGGCTGACCCTGCAGCTGCCGTTCTGGGCGTCGGCAATGGACGGCGTCGTCGATGTGCCCTTCGCCATCGCCATGGGCCGGCTGGGTGGCATCGCCGTCCTCAACCTCGACGGCGTTCAGACGCGCTACGAGGATCCGGCGCCTGTCATCAAGCGCATCTGCGAGGCGAGCCGCAAAGAAGTCAACCAGGTGCTGAAGGACGCGTACGGACCGCCGGTCGTGCCTGAGCTGATCACCGACCGCATCCGCGAGATCAAGGCTGCGGATGTGCCCTGTGCGGTGTCGACGGTGCCGGCGCGAGCACAGGAGCGGGCGCAGCTTGTGGAGGAGGCGGGGGCGGACGTCTATGTCGTCCAGGGGACCGTGCTGACCGCCCGCCACCGGTCGAACAGCTACCACCACCTCTCGTTCGACACGCTTTGCAGAACGGTCTCCATCCCGGTCGTCGTCGGCAACTGCGTCCAGTACGAGACCGCGCTCGAGCTGATGGAGACCGGCGTCGCGGGGATCCTCGTCGGCGTAGGTCCTGGTGCGGCCTGCACCACGCGCGGGGTGCTGGGCGTTGGCGTGCCCCAGGTCACGGCCACATGCGACGTCGCAGCCGCCCGCCAGGAGCACTTCCACAGGACTGGCCGCCCCGTCGCCGTGATCACAGACGGTGGGATGCGGATCGGAGCTGACGTATGCAAGGCGTTCGCGTCGGGCTCGGACGCCGTGATGATCGGTTCGCCACTGGCTGGGGCGGCCGAGTCGGCATCGAAGGGCTTCAACTGGGGCATGGCGACACCCGACCCCAATCTGCCCCGCGGGACGCGAATCGAGGTTGGCGTCAAAGCCACGCTGGCGGAGATCCTCGTCGGCCCCGCCCGCGTGGACGACGGCACGCAGAACTTCGCCGGTGCCCTGCGCTCGTCGCTTGGCGTCTGCGGCGCCACCGAAATCCGGGAGTTCCACAGCGTGGAGATGGTCGTGGCCCCGCATATCACGTCCGAGGGCAAGGTCCTTCAGCGATCTCAGCAGGTGGGGATGGGCCGCTGATCCGGATCGAATCCGCGCCGCAAGTTCTCACGCGTGGGGACGGTGGTGCACAGGGCGAACTGGTGTTCGTCCTGGACTTCGGATCGCAGACTGCGCAGCTCATCGCGCGGCGCGTTCGCGAAGCCAGCGTCTACTGCGAGCTCGTGCCCGGTACCACGCCCTGGTCAGAGCTCAAAGCCCGCCGGCCGGTAGGTGTCATTCTCAGTGGCGGGCCTGCCAGCGTCTACGAGGAAGGCGCACCGCAGGTCGATCCAGAGCTGCTGCGCTCGGGCGTTCCCGTGCTCGGCATCTGCTACGGCATGCAGCTCATCGCGCATCACCTCGGGGGCGAGGTCGCCTCTGCAAGCAAGCGTGAGTACGGCCTGGCCGTGCTGGCCGTCGATCACCCCGGTGAATTGTTTGCCGGCTTGCCGTCTCAGCTGCCGGTCTGGATGAGTCATGGCGACCAGGTCGTGCGCATGCCGGCCGGCTTCCAGAGCATGGCCAGCAGCGACAACGCGCCCCTTGCGGCCTTCAGTAACGGCGCCGGCATCGTTGGCATTCAGTTCCATCCCGAGGTCCACCACACGCCTCAGGGCGGCGACTTGCTGCGCAACTTCCTGTACCGCGTCTGCGGCTGCACCGGCACCTGGACTGCGGACTCCTTCATAGCGGATGCGACGCGGTGGCTGCAGGCAACGGTCGGCAGCGGCCGGGTCATCTGCGCATTGAGCGGCGGTGTGGACAGCGCCGTCGCGGCCACGCTCGTTCATCGGGCGGTCGGAGACCAGCTCACCTGCGTGTTCGTCAACAACGGCCTGCTTCGCCGGGAGGAACCGGAGCGCGTGCTCGACGTCATGCGGGGCAACCTCGACCTCGACATCCGCTATGTCGACGCCACCGACCGCTTCCTTGGTGCCCTGCGGGGCGTGCTCGATCCAGAAGAGAAGCGGCGGGTGGTTGGCCGGGAGTTCATTACGGTCTTCGAGCAGGAGGCGCGGCGGCTCGGCGAGATCGACTTCCTCGCCCAGGGCACCCTGTACCCGGACGTGATCGAGTCCACCGCGCCCGATACGGTCGCCACGGCAGCCAAGATCAAGACGCATCACAACGTAGGAGGCCTGCCGCCCGGTCTGCGGTTCCAGCTGATCGAGCCGCTCCGCCATCTGTTCAAGGACGAGGTACGCAGCGTCGGCCTGGAGCTCGGATTGCCCGAGGACATGGTCTTCCGGCAGCCCTTTCCAGGCCCGGGTCTGGCCATCCGCTGCCTCGGGGAGGTCACGCCGGAGCGGTTGGAGGTACTGCGTGGCGCGGACTGGGTCGTGGTCGACGAGATCAAGAAGAACGACCTTTACCGGCAGGTGTGGCAGTCTTTCGCGGTGCTCACGCCGCTCCTGACGGTGGGCGTCATGGGCGATTTCCGAACCTACGCCAACATGGTTGCCGTACGCGTCGTCACCTCCGAGGATGCCATGACCGCCGACTGGGCGAGGCTTCCCTACGACGTGCTCGCGCGCATCTCGAACAGGATCGTCAACGAGGTGCCGGGGATCAACCGCGTCGTCTTCGACGTGACCAGCAAGCCGCCCGGCACCATCGAGTGGGAGTAGGCGGGCACGCGCGGAGCGTGAACCGCTGTCGGGAGCGAATGCGGGGAGCCACGCATTCGTAAAAATGCGCAGCTCCCAGCCCTCGGGAGTCACGCATTCGTGCAAATGCGCAGTTCCCAGCCCTGTGGAGCGGATCCTGCGGGCACCTCACCGGCGCCAGCGGGGTCGTTTGGAGGATGCTGATTCAGGCCAATGCGGATCCTGGTCATCGGCTCCGGCGCCCGTGAGCACGCCGTGGTCTGGAAATGCCTGCGCTCGCCGCTGACCGAGCGCGTCTACGTCGCCCCGGGCAACGGCGGCACCGCCGCCATCGCGCACAACGTGGCCATACAGGCTGACGACGCGCCCCGCCTGGCCCGCCTGGCCAGGAAGGAGAAGATCGGCCTGGCCATCCTCGGCCCTGAAGCATCCATCGCGGCAGGTGTCGGCGACGCCCTCCGGGACGCCGACATCCCCGTGTTCGGCCCCAGCCGCGAAGCGGGTCGGATCGAGGTCAGCAAGGCGTTCGCCAAGGAGGTGATGCTGGCTGCCGGCATCCCGACCGCCCCCTTTGACACCTTCACCGACGCGGAGCCGGCGCGACGCTATGCCCGCACCCTGGGCGGCCGGGTCGCCGTCAAGGCAGATGGCCTCGCCCTGGGCAAGGGCGTGATCGTATGCGGCAACCAGCAAGAGGCAGAGGAAGCCATCGACGCCATGCTGGTCCGCCACTCGTTCGGTCGAGCTGGTGCGACCGTCGTCGTCGAGGAACGCCTGGAGGGTCGCGAGGTCTCCGTCTTCGGGCTGTGTGACGGCAGCCGGGTCGTCCCTCTGGCCGCCGCGCGCGACTTCAAACGGGCCCACGACGGCGACCGGGGCCCGAACACCGGTGGGATGGGCGCCTACTCACCGCCCGCCGGCGTCAGCGACGAGCTGGTCAGCCGGGCAACCGAGATCGTGCTGCGACCGGCCCTACTCGAGCTTGCAAACAGGGGCCTTGACTATCGTGGCGTCCTCTATGCCGGCTTGATGCTGACCCGGGACGGCATCAAGGTGCTCGAGTTCAATGCCCGTTTCGGCGACCCCGAAACCCAGGTCGTCCTGCCCCGGCTGAAGTCCGACCTGGTCCCCCTCCTCCTGGCGGCGGCGTTGGGTCACCTGCCCTGGCGGCGGCCGCGCATGGACTGGAGCGAACAGCCGGCAGTCGGCGTCGTGGTTGCCTCCGGCGGCTACCCGGACGGATACCAGACCGGGTTTGAAATCCAGGGCATGAACACCATCCCCGAAGGGGTCCTGATCTTTCACGCCGGCACCCGTCTGGTCCCCAATCGAGGGTTGGTCACTTCCGGCGGCCGCGTCCTGACCGCTGTGGGAATGGGCGCCGACGTCGATCAAGCGCGCATGGGGGCGTTGTCAGGAGCGGTGCGCGTACGATTTCCGGGAGCCTTCTTTCGGAAGGACATTGCACAGGAGGCGGTTTCGGGTTGAGGTCGAGGGATCGGCGCCAGGTGAGTTGGGAGTGCGACGAAGCGCTCACTACTTCAGTGCGTGAACCGAAGGTGCTCAACCGGGGAGTCCCCTGCTCCCTCCGAAGGTCCCTTCACGGTATGGACAGGCGTTGAGGCAGGATCCAGGCCCGCCTCATCTGGGAGGCTGTTGAAGAAGTGTCGCCGGATCCTCCTGGGGCCATAAGTGCCTGAAGTCGGGGTCATCCTGGGTTCGAAGTCAGACCTCCAGCTGATGGAATCCTGTCTCAGGCAGCTTGCGGAGTTCGACATCGATTCAGAGCTCAAGATCTGCTCTGCCCACCGCGATCCGGCGGGTGTGATGGAATGGGCCAGCACGGCGCGCCAGCGCGGCCTCAAGATCGTTATCGCGGCCGCTGGAGGCGCCGCGCACCTGCCCGGCGTTGTCGCCGCCTGGACCGATCTGCCGGTGGTCGGCGTCCCCATGCCGACCCCCCACCTGGGCGGCGTGGATTCGCTCTATTCCATCGTGCAGATGCCGGCCGGGATCCCGGTCGCCACGATGGCCATCGGTGACGCTGGTGCCAGGAACGCAGCCTGGTTCGCCGCCCGTGTCCTCGGGGTCAGTGATCCTGAACTCGCCGGCCGGCATCGCGACAAAAGGCAGGCACTCGCCAATCCGTAGCGCCCCCAGGCCGCGCCTGCGGCTGACCGACACCACGTTCCGCGACGGTAATCAGTCCCTCCTGGGCGGACACCTTCGCGGCTCTGACATCATCCCGATCGCTCAGAAGCTGGACGCCGTCGGGCTCTTTGCGCTGGAAGCGTTTGGCGGTGCCACCTTCGAGACTTACCTGCGCCAGAAGGATGACCCCTGGGACTACCTGCGCCGCCTGCGCGAGGCGACGCCCCACACGCCCATCCAGGCGCTGATCCGCGGTCAAAACCTGGTCGGCTCACGCAACTACGCCGACGACGCGGTCGAACTCTTCGTTGCCACCGCCGCACGCAACGGTGTCGACATCTTCAGGGTCTTCGACCCGCTCAACGACCTCCGAAACATGGAGGTCGCCATTGCGGCCGCGCACAAGGCAGGCAAGCGCGTGCAAGGCGCCCTCTGCTATGCGATCACCCCTGCCCACGACCTGACGCTGTGGTGCTCGCTGGCCAAGGGCCTGGTCGAGTTTGGAATCGACGACCTGGTCATCAAGGACACGTCGGGCCTCCTCAGCCCGCAGGCCACGTGGGAGTTGGTGACGGCCCTGCGCGAAACGGTCGACAAGCCGGTCGTCGTCCACTCGCACTGTGGGAGCGGCATGGCCCCCATGGCCTATATGGCCGCGGTCGAGGCGGGAGCCCTCGGTCTGGACACAGCGATGTCTCCGCTCGCGTGGGGTGCATCTCAGCCCGCGACGGAGAGCGTGGTCGCCGCACTGGCGGGTGGTGACTATGACACCGGGCTGGACCTGGAGAAGCTGGTCGAGATCAAAATTGACCTGGAGGAGCTCAAGAAAAGACATCTCGAGCACCTGTCGCCGGCGGCCGATCGGATCGACTCGGACATCTTGCGCTACCAGATGCCGGCATTCATGTTGGAGGACATCCACCGCCAGCTCGACCGCCACAACGCGTTGGGACGCATTCGAGAAGCGCTGGGCGAGGTGCCACGCGTCCGCCACGAGCTTGGCTACCCTCCCCTGGTCGCTCCCATCCGGCAGATCATCGCCACCCAGGCGGTCTACAACGTGCTCGGTGAGAGCCGGTACGCAACTGTATCTCAGGAACTGAAGGACTACCTCCAGGGCCTCTACGGCGCTCCCCCACGGCCCGCCGACAGCGAAGTCAGGCGTCAGGTGCTGGGCCAGGAGGAGCCGATAACCATACGGCCCGCGGACCTGCTGGACCCGCAAACAGAAAGCGCCCGCTCTCGGCTCCAGAAGCGGGGGCTCGAGGGGACTGACGAGGAGGTTCTCACCTACCTCATGTTCCCCACCCTGGGTCTGGAGCTGTTTCAGGCGCAGGCAGCGCCACCAGCACCGTCCGGCGACGCCACCGAACCCTCACAGTCTGGGGCCCCGGCCGCAACCGGCCCCAGCGAAGACCTGGTGGTTGACGAGGAGACTCCCTTGCCGCAGTCCGCCGCCGAGCTGCAGCAGGCCGACCTGGGCATCGGGCCGGCGTCGCCGCCTGTGGCCGAGTTCGACGTCGAGGTCGAAGGCGAGGTCTTCCACGTCCGCGTGGCGGGGGCCGGCCCGGTGGTGACGCAGGTCGGGCCCCCGGCTGGAGCAGCAGCCGGGGAAGCCGTCGCAGCGGCGCCCCAGAGACCGCGCGACGGCGCAATAACGGCACCGATGCAGGGTCTGATCGTCAAGGTCCCGGTCAGGGTTGGCGACGAGGTCAAGCTGGGCGACGTGGTTGCGGTTCTAGAGGCGATGAAGATGCAGAACGACATCGTGACCACCCGACCCGGCAAGGTGCTGGAGGTCTACGTCAGGGAAGGGCAGGTCGTCAGCCCGAATCAGGCCCTGGTGGTGGTGGGCTAACCATGGCAGGGGGAGTCAGGCCTCCCCCCTCCTTGCTGGCGGGGAAGGTTACCGCCTTCCCACCGGTGATGCGTGACGGGCACCGTCCGGCAGCCCGTGTACACAACTCAATCGGCCCCGGCGGAGCTGGGCCTACCCGCCACGCCTCACCCAACCTGACCTGATCGTGAACCCGCAGTTCGGCTACTGGACGGAGCGCCAGGCGGACGACACGCCCGGGTTGACCAGCCTCGCCCCTACCATTGGCCTGTGAACGTCGCTCTTCTCGGCACGGGCAGGATGGGCACCGCCATCGCTCGAAGGATCGAGAGCGCGGGATTCCAGCTGACGCTCTGGAACCGCACTCCGGAGCGTGCGCGCGCCGTCGGGGCCGGCCGCGTGGCTGACACCGCTGCAGAGGCGGCGGCCGGCGCGGACATCGTGCTCAGCGGAAGCAGGAGATCACGGCCGTGATCGAGACCTACCCCCGGTGAGCACGAAGCTCTTCAAGAAGGTGCTGGTTGCCAACCGCGGGGAGATCGCGGTCCGGGTCATGCGCGCATGCCGCGAGCTGGGCATCGAGACGGTGGCAATCTACTCCGACGCCGACCGGCACGCGATCCACGCGCGGTACGCCGACGAAGCCCATCACGTCGGGGCCGCACCACCTGCGCAGTCCTACCTGCAGCTGGAAAGGATCGTGAAGCTGGCCGGCGACGTCGGCGCGCAGGCCATTCACCCTGGCTACGGCTTTCTTTCAGAGCGGCCCGAGTTTCCAGAGGCGTGTGCAGCCGCCGGGATCGCGTTCATCGGCCCTCCGGCAGAGGCGATGCGAGCAATGGGGTCCAAGCTCGAGGCCCGCGCCCTGGCCGCATCGCACGGCGTTCCGGTGACGCCGGGCAGCGAGGCTCTCGACGATCCGGCCGACGCCAAGCGGATGGCGCGTGCGGTCGGCTACCCGGTCATCGTCAAGCCTTCGGGCGGCGGCGGCGGGATCGGCATGAAGGTGGTCGAGAAGGAAGAGGACCTTGGGCGTGCCATCGAGAGTTCTCGCAATGCCGCCCGCGCGGCCTTTGGCGATCCCACCGTCTACGTGGAGAAGTACGTCCGTAAGCCTCGACACATAGAGATTCAGGTCATCGCCGACGAGAACGGCAGCGCCCTCCACCTGGGCGAGCGCGAGTGCTCGATCCAGCGCCGCCACCAGAAGATCCTCGAGGAGACACCCTCGCCGGCCGTGAGTCCCGAGATCCGCGCCCGCATGGGGGAGGCGGCAGTCAGCGCGGTCAAGGCCGCCGGCTACGTCAATGCGGGCACCGTCGAATTCATCTTCAGCGAAGGCGACTTCTACTTCCTGGAGGTCAACGCCCGCCTCCAGGTCGAGCACCCGATCACCGAGGAGGTGACGGGGATCGACCTGGTCAAAGAGCAGATCAGGGTGGCGGCCGGGATGCCCCTTTCGTTCACACAGGACGAGGTGCGCTGGACTGGCCACGCCATCGAGATGCGGATCAACGCAGAGGACCCAGCCCGCCGCTTCATCCCTAACCCCAGGCGGATCACGCGCTGGGTGGCCCCAGGCGGCCCAGGCATCCGCCTCGACTCCGGCTTCGGTCCCGGCTCGGAGGTGCCGCCGAACTACGACTCGCTGATCGCCAAGCTCATCGTGCACGGCGCCGACCGCGCCGAAGCCATTGCCCGCGCCAGCCGAGCACTCCGTGAGTTCGTGCTGATCGGTCCGGCGACGACAATCCCCTATCACCGGGCCATCCTGGAGAGCCCGGTCTTTCGAGCGGGCAACCTGACCACCCGCTTCATCGATGACCACCCCGAGCTGATCGAGGCCGCCAGGCAGTTCGTGGGTGAGCCCTCGCCGATGGATTACGGCGCCGACCCGCGCCAGGTCGCCGCCGCGGCCGCGGCAGCTGCTGTCGTGCTGTCCGCCCGGCGGGCGACTTGATCCGCTCCGAACGCTCCGGCGACTTGCGGTGGATATGGATCGACCGCCCGCACAAGCGCAACGCTCTGACTCTGCAGATGATCGAGGCGCTCGGTGACGAGCTGCGGAACGCCGCCGACGAGACCGACGTCCGAGGCGTCATTGTTGGCGGGACCGGTCCCAGCACCTGTGCAGGGGTTGACCTCAACGAGTTTGCGTCGGGGACGCCGGACACCATCCGGAGGTTGATCGCGGCGCTGGCCGACACCTGTGCTGCCGCCAGGCGCTGCCCCAAGCCGGTGGCGATGGCCATTCAGGGCCACTGCTACGGGGGGGCGCTGGAGCTTGCGTGCGCCTGCGACTTCCGGGCTGCCGCCCACGGCGCACTCCTTGCCATGCCCGAGGTGATGCTTGGCATTCCGTCGGTCATCGATGCGGCTCTTCTGGAGCGCCACGTCGGCTTCGGTCGCGCGCAGGAGCTTGTACTCACGGGCGAGCCGATCACCGCCGAACGCGCCCTCGCGTGGGGCCTGGTAAACCGCGTGGTCGAACCGGACGACCTTCTGGAAGGCTGTCGCGAGCTGCTCGGCCGGGCTACGCGCCACGATGCTCGCGCCATCGCCAGTCAGAAGCGGCTATTTGCCGGCTGGCTCAACCTTCCGCTTGACGACGCCGTTGAGCAGAGCAAGGATGTGCTCGTCGAGTCGTTCGAAAGTGGTGTGCCACAGCGGCTGGCGCGGGCCCGATTGCGCCCATGACTCTGGAGCACGACGCGAGGGCGCCGTTCGAGGTGATCGCCAGCACAGAGGTCGGTCGGGAGTGGAACCTCTCCCTGCGGCGCGACCGGGTACGCTGGCCGGACGGCTCGGAGGCGGACTACCGGGTCGTCGAAGGCCCCGATGCGGCGTTCGTCGTGCCTTTCTCGCAGGCGGAGACCACGGTGCTGGTACGCCAGTGGCGTCACCAGTGGGGCACAACCGCCTGGGAGGTGCCCGCGGGAACGCTGGAGGCCGGTGAGGACCCGCTAGCCGGGGCACAGCGCGAGCTGGCTGAAGAAGCCGGGCTCATCGCCACGGGGTGGACGGCGCTGGGCGTCACGCGGGGCAGCGGGCTCATCACGAGCCGCCAATACCTGTTCCTGGCGAGGGGCCTTCAGCGGGTACACCGCGCCCCCGAGCCTTATGAACGGGACATGATCGTGCGCGAGGTGCCGTTCCGCACGGCCCTGGACGCTGCGCTCACCGGCGATATCGAGCACGCCGGGTCGATCTCGACCATCGTGCGCGCCGCCCGGGTACTGGGGATCGTCTAGAGAGGCTGGCCCTCGTACCGTATTCACCAAGGAGACACGTGCATGCAAGAGCAGGCGCAGAGGCAGGCAACCATCGACCCCCAGTGGGTCACCACAGCGTTCAGCATCGACGGGGCGCGGATATTGCGGAACCTTGGTGTCGTGCGAGGCATCACCGTCCGCTCGCGAAGCGTTGTCGGCAGCATCGGCGCGGCCTTCCAGCAGCTCGGCGGCGGCAACATCACCCTCTACACCGAACTGGCCGAGCACTCCAGGGACGAGGCGTTTCAGCTGATGCTTCAGCACGCGGCTGCGATCGGGGCCAACGGCATCATCGGCATGCGGTACGACGCCACCGAGATGAGCAACGGTGTCACCGAGGTGCTGGCCTACGGCACGGCGGTGGTATTCGAAGCCGCCCGCTGACGCCGCGACGAGAGCGACCGCCCGATGTGGGTACAGCGTGGTGAACCCAGAGTTATGGCGATGGTGCTGGCCGGAGGCCAGGGCACGCGGCTGCAGCCCTTGACCATCGACCGGGCCAAGCCCGCCGTCCCCTTCGGTGGCACCTACCGACTTATCGATTTCGCGCTCTCGAACCTGGTCAACGGCGGCATCAGCAAGATCGTCGTCCTGACCCAGTACAAAAGCCACAGTCTTGACCGTCACATCGCCCAGATGTGGCGGCTCCTGCCCATGCTGGGCAACTACGTGGCCACAGTACCTGCGCAGATGCGGACAGGTCCGCGCTGGTTTGCCGGATCTGCCGACGCCGTCTACCAGAACCTCAACCTGGTCCGCGATGAGAAACCGAACTACATCTGTGTGTTCGGCGCCGACCACATCTATCGGATGGACCCTTCGCAGATGATCGCGCATCACATGGCCAGCGGGGCCGGGGTGACGCTCGCCGGCATCAGGGTGCCGATCAAGGAGGCCCACGCCTTCGGCATCGTCGAGCCAGATCATCGCGGCCGCGTCTCAGCCTTCCTCGAGAAGCCCGACAATCCGCCACCGGTGCCCGGTGCGCCCGGCCAGGCGTACGCCTCGATGGGCATCTACGTCTTCAGCACCGAGACACTGATCGACGCTGTCACGGAAGACTCCAGGGACGAGGACAGCAACCACGACCTGGGCGGCAGCATCATCCCCATGCTGGTGAAGCAAGGGGACGCCTCCGTGTACGACTTCACGGGCAACGAGGTGCCCGGTGTGTCCGAGCGCGAACGGGCGTACTGGCGAGACGTTGGTGACCTCGACTCCTACTACGAGGCCAGCATGGACCTGGTCGCCGTTGATCCAGTCTTCAACCTCTACAACCACGACTGGCCGATCTACACGTTCCTGTCATCAGACACGCCCCCCGCCAAGTTCGTCTTCGACGACGAGGGACGACGGGGGCATGCCCTGGACTCACTCGTCAGTCCGGGCGTGATCATCTCGGGTGGGACCGCTCGGCGGTCGATCCTCTCGCCCTACGTCCGCATTAACACAGGGGCCCTGGTCGAGAACAGCGTACTGATGCACGGCGTCCAGATCGGCCGGGGTGCCGTCGTTCGCCGCGCCATCGTGGACAAGAACGTGCTGGTCCCCCCGGGCGCTCACATCGGCGTGGACCCAGTGAAGGATCGGCGCCGATTCAGCGTGTCACAGAAGGGAATCGTCGCCATCGGCAAGGGACAGCAAGTTCCCTCCGATCCGATCCCCACACCGGTCGGCGGGGAGATCTAGCCGGTTGGGAATCCTCCCCCCGCTCGTCGCCCTGCTGACGCGCGAGTACCCGCCGGACGTCTACGGCGGCGCCGGGGTGCACGTCGAGTACCTGGCGCGCGAGCTGCGCCTCCGGCTGAGGTTGACCGTGCACTGCTGGGGGGAGCCGCGGTTGGAGCCAGGCGTCGTGGCGCACAAGGCGTGGGGCGACCTGGCCGAGCCGATGCCGGAGGCGGCTGCGCTCCAGGCGCTCTCTATCGACCTGCGCATGGTCGCCCGCTGCAAGGGTGCGCAGCTCGTGCACAGCCACACCTGGTACGCGAACCTGGCGGGCCATATGGCGAAGCTGACCTGGGGCGTGCCCCACGTGGCCACCACTCACAGCCTGGAACCGCTGCGGCCGTGGAAGGCGGAGCAGTTGGGCGGCGGCTACCAGCTGTCCTGCTTCTGCGAGAGGACAGCACTTCTGTCAGCCGACGCGGTCATCGCCGTGTCGGATGGCATGCGGCGCGACGTGCTCGCCTGCTACCCCGCGATCGACCCGAGCCGGATACACGTCATCCACAACGGCATCGATCCGAACGCATACCGGCCGGATCCGTCCCCCGAGACGCTGCGCCGCTACGGCGTGGACCTGTCACGTCCATACGCCATCTTCGTGGGCAGGGTCACGCGACAGAAGGGCCTCTATCACCTCCTCAAAGCGGCGCTGCTGATGCCTCCTCGCTATCAGCTCGTCGTTTGCGCGGGCAGCCCGGACACGCCGGAGATCGCGGCCGAGGTGACCGCGCTGGCTCGTCGGGTGAGCAAAGCGCGCGGAGGCGTCGTCTGGATCCAGGGCATCATCCCCCGCCCTGACCTCGTGCACCTGCTCACCGGAGCGCGCGTCTTCGTGTGCCCCTCCGTCTACGAGCCCTTCGGCCTCGTCAATCTGGAGGCGATGGCGTGCGAGACGGCAGTCGTGGCCTCACGGGTTGGCGGCATCCCCGAGATCGTGGTCGACGGCGTCACCGGCTACCTTGTCGACTTGACCCAGGACGACCTCGATATGTTCGCCGAAGCGCTGGCTGTGAGCATCACACAGCTGCTCGACGATGCCGAGCTGGCCGTGCGAATGGGTGTGGCGGGCCGGCGCCGGGTTCTGGACCAGTTCACGTGGCCTGCCATCGCCGACCGGACTGTAGGACTGTACCGCTCACTCATGAACGGTGCCTCTTGACCGGACACACAAGGCACCCACGGGCAGACCACCCGTACACTGACGGGCAGGCGCCGATAGACTTGCACGCTTGTTGACCTTTCTCGCCGGTCTGATAGTCGGCCTCTTGCTGGGGACCACGATCGGCGTCCTCACGATGGCTGCACTCGCAGCCTCATCCCGAAACCGCACAGACTGAACCAGCGTGTGCGCCGCGCGCACACGGCCACCCTGTCCCGGCAGCGCCGGGACATCTTGCCCGCCGGAGGCTGATCCGGCACCGGATAGCCACTCGGGAACGCCCATTCTGTTGAACGCAGCACGGGCTATAGGCTGGCGAAGCAAGGTGAGAAGGGTAGCGCGTGCAACTGGTATACGAGGCAACTGAACAACCTGACGGCACCGACGTCACCGTCGTCCTGCCGCAGCATCCGTGGTACTCGTACACATCGACACTGAAGAGGCTGCTCGACTTCTGCGTGGCCGGCCTCGTGTTGCTGGCAACCCTCCCGATCTGGCTTGTCATAGCGGTCGCGATCAAGGTCGACTCTCCAGGGCGGGCGATATTCATGCAGGAGCGGGTTGGGCTTCGCGGCCGTCGCTTCCGCTTTTTCAAGTTCCGATCGATGACCGACGGAGCGGACCGGATGAAGGCTGACATGCGTCACCTCAGTGAGGTGGACGGGCCAGTGTTCAAGGTCCGCAGCGATCCCCGGGTTACGAGGATCGGCCGGCTGCTCAGACGGACCAGCCTGGACGAGCTGCCCCAGCTGATCAACGTCCTGAAGGGAGAGATGAGCCTGGTAGGGCCCAGGCCAGCCGTGCCGGAGGAGGTGGCGCAGTACCGTCCCAACGACATGGTCCGGCTTGCGGTCAAGCCCGGACTCACGTGCTGGTGGCAGGTCAGGGGCCGCTCGACGGTCGATTTCGACACATGGATGGCCTACGACCGCGAATACGTGTACGGACTGTCGTTCTGGACCGACGTCCGGATATTGGTTCGCACCGTGAAGGCGGTCCTCAGTTGCCGCGGAGCTTTCTGAGCGGCGCCGCCGAACCTGATCAGTGGCACTCGGCGTTCTCCTGACGATCCTCGGCCTGCCCGGCACCCTGGCCGGCCTGTACCTCCTTACCGTGGCCCTGGCGAGCTTTCGCTCCATACCGCCGGCGGCGACGACCGACGTCCGCCCCCGGCTTGCGGTTCTGGTGCCGGCGCACGACGAAGAAGCTTTGATCGGCCGCTGCCTTACGTCCCTGAGTGAGCAGACGTACCCCCGCGAGCTATATCGCGTGGTGGTAATCGCCGACAACTGCAGCGACGGCACGTCCCTGATCGCTTCCGCTTCGGGTGCCGAGGTCATGGAACGGCACGATGCGCGGGCGCTGGGGAAGGGATACGCCCTGCGCTGGGCGATGGACCGGTTGCTGGCAGAGGAGAGCCCTCCCGACGGCGTCGTCGTCGTTGACGCCGATTCCATCGCCGACCGTGACATGCTGGCAGGCCTGGCGGCCGCGCTGGCGACCGGAGCCGAGGCTGCGCAGGCCGAATACCAGGTCCTGACAGCGGATGCCTCAGTCCCCTCCCGCCTGGTCGCGGCCGCGTTTTTGCTCTTCCACCGAGTTCGTTTGGGAGGACGAGCGGCCCTGGGTCTGCCCTCCAGTCTGGTGGGCAACGGCATGCTGTTCAGCCGCCGGCTCCTCGCGACCGTGCCATGGAACGCCTTCACCGGAGTCGAGGACCTGGAGTACACGATCAACCTGCGGATGGCAGGCTTCGGGCCGCGCTTTGTCAGCTCCGCACGGCTGATGGGACCGGTACCCCACGGCTATGCGGGCATGCGTGGTCAACGGCTGCGCTGGGAGGGCGGCCGCTGGGACGTGGTTCGCCGGCGCCTTGGTCCGCTGCTGGATCACGGTTTGCGGCGCGACCCACGCGTCCTGGACGCCGTCATCGACCTCGCAGTACCGCCGCTTGGCCTCCTGGCGATGGTGGCGGTGGCTGGCACCGCGATGACGGCCGCTGCGGTCGGACTTCGACTGGCGAGTGCCTGGAGCCTGTTCGCCTGGCTGCTCACCGATGCAGCCCTGGCGGGATTCGTGCTGCTCGGCCTCTGGTCGGCGGGCGCACCCGCGGCTGTCTGGCTCGCACTCATCGCAAGCCCGCGTTTTCTGCTCTGGAAGGTGCTGACGTACGCACGCATAGCCGCCGGCGTCGACGCTCGTCGCTGGGAGCGGTCTGAACGGCCGGCAACTTCGACTGGACCGGCATCGAACTCAATGCACAACGGCCGGGTCAGCATCGCAGGGGTGCCGGTCGACCGTCTGGACATGAATGCGGCGGTCGAGCGGCTGCGCGACGCCCTGGTTCATCGCAGGCAGGTGCAGGTGGCTACGGTGAACCTGGACTTTCTGGTCAGGGCGCAGCGCACGCCTGAGCTCATGGCCGTGCTCGGACGCACCGAGCTCAACCTCGCGGACGGAATGCCGGTCGTGTGGCTGAGCCGGCTCATCGGCCGCTCGGTGCCGGGGCGCGTCGCAGGCGCCGATCTGGTGCCCCGGCTCATGAGCGAGCTGGCGCAGCGTGGTGCCGGCGTATTTCTACTCGGTGGCGAGGGTGGCGTGGCGGAGGCGGCGGCGCGCCGGCTGGTCCAGGAGATACCCGGCCTGGAAGTACGTGGCTGTCACGAGCCGCCGCGCGCCAGCCTTGATGATCTGGACAACAGTGGGCTTGTCGAGATGATCGAGAGCTCAGGCGCGGCCGTACTGCTCGTGGCTCTGGGCAACCCAAAGCAGGAGCTCTGGATCGCCCGCCACCGGGACCGGCTGCCGGGGATCGCGGTTGCGGTGGGAGTCGGCTGCGTGTTCGACATCCTGGCGGGTCGCGTCTCCCGCGCGCCGAGGTGGATGCAGCGAGGCGGCCTCGAATGGCTGTACCGGCTGGTTAACGAGCCGCAACGACTGGCTGGCCGCTTCGCGAGGGATGCCGCCTGGCTGGTCCTGATCGCCGGGCGCACTCTGCTCCGCCGTGCTCGCGCCCCGCGTATTGCAGCCGACACCGCGCCGCCGTAGCACCGCTCGGAACCGCCAGGATTCGGGCCATCTGCCGGCGGATGACCTATATGAGCGTTGGGATTCGGGTGATTCGCTGGCGGACGACCCTTTCCACGGCTACGCCCGGCGGTGCGCAGCCAGGATCACGCCGCCGCACCAGTCCATGTCGATCGCTTGAAGCTCAGGATGGCTGAGCAACATTCGGCGCAGCTCTGCTGCCAGCTCGTGCCCCTCACCCGTGGCGGGCGTCGGCTTCATGTCGTCGACTACCAGAATCCCGCCCGGCCGGAGGGCCTCCAGCGTTTGATCGAAACCAACGTACTTGCCGGCGCGCGAGTCGGGGAACATCAGGTCGAATGTCCCAAGCTGGCCGAGCGCATCGAGGACGTCCGCCTGCACCAACCGCACAAACGCCGGCCAGGGCCAGCCCCGCAGCGCCTCCGCCAGTCGAGCGTCGCGCTCGATAGTGACCACCTCGACGTCTCGCCGGTCGCCGAGCCCCGTTACGATCCAGGCGGTTCCCATTCCGACGCCGGTGCCCATCTCCAGCACGCGGCCGCCCGGCGGGACCGTCGCCGCCAGCACCGCCAGGAGGCGACCGACACAATCCTGGCTGGAAATCGTGAATCCCAGTGCACGTGCCCGTTGCATCGCAGCGACGACGGCCGGCGAGGCCCCCGTACCGCTCACCGGCCCGCGCGGCGCTCGAACACCGCTGTCGCCTCTTCGGCGGTCGGAGGCTGGACCACCTGCCGGGCGAAGACCTCGCGGTGAGGGAAGCCGGTTTGTCTGAACGAGGCCGCCGCCGCCACGAAGTCATAGTCAGTCCGACGAAGGGCTACCTCGGGCCCAAGCAGCGCCCAGTAAGCGCCCGGCCGGTCGGCATAGGGCATGCCGACGCTGCCGGCGTTGACCACCCTCCAGTCCCTCACGCGCCGGTCGAATTGCATGTGCGTATGGCCGACGACCACCAGGCAGGCCGTGGTGCCAGCCAGGGCTTCGTGCATCGCATGCTCCGGCGTTGCCGCTGTCACTGTCAGCTCATCGTTCGCCGGCACGGCGTGGCAGAAGCAGGCCGGGCCCAGGCCGTCCACATCTAGCTCCACCGTCGCCTCGAATCCCTCCAGGAAATCCCGGTCTGTCCGGGTGAGCTGGGCGGCGGGCCACCCGTCACAATCGCCCGCCTCGCGCTCCCCGTCGAACACCTCCACCATGTTGCGATCGGCGTTCCCACGAACGAAGCGGGTGCTACAGCGCAGTGAGCGCAGCAGCTCGATCGTCTCAACTGGCATAGGCCCCGCGGCCACGTCGCCCCCGACGACGATCATGTCCACATCGGCGGCTTCGATGGCAGCGAGGACCGCCTGGAGCGCGGGCACGTTGCCGTGGATGTCATAGATGGCCGCTACACGCACCGCCGCAGCCTAGCCTGCACACCTCGCCGTTGACCATAGTACGAACATATGTTTGAATAGAATCGCCGACGTAATGACAGAATCGATCGCAAGCCTGCCAGCCGATGACCCGCGAGTCAGCCGCGGGCTGTTCACGGTGGCAGAGGCCGCGGGGTGGCTGGGCGTGCCGAAGAGCACATTCCGGACCTGGGCGATGGGCTACACGCAGCGCAGACACGACGGGCCGGCGATGGGCGGCAAGCCGATTGTCTTGACCGTCCCCTCGCGACGCGGCGAGCCCGGTGTCCCCTTCCTGGGCCTGGCCGAGGGACTGGTGCTAAACGCTTTCCGCAGAGCCGGGGTACCACTTCAGAGAATCCGGCCGGCACTGGAACGGCTCGACCAGGAGATGGGGCTGGAGCACGCGCTGGCGAGCGATCGCCTCTTCACAGACGGCGTCGAAGTACTGTTCGACTACGGGGCCAGGCTGCAACCGACCAGCATCAGCGAGCTTGTGACCCTTCGCAGCGGACAGCGGGTCTTTGCACCGGTCGTCCGCGAGTATCTCCGACGCATCTCCTATGCCGACGATCACTGGGCCAGTCAGATCGAGCTGCCCGGCTACCAGCAGGCCCGTGTCGTCGTCAGCCTGGACGTGGCACGTGGTCGACCAGTGCTGCAGCCCGCACGCGTCCCCGTGGAGGACGTCGTGGACCGCTGGATCGCGGGGGATTCGATCACTGAGCTGGCAAGCGGCTTCGGCCTCGAGGCCCGCGAGGTGGAAGACGTCGTGAGGGCGGCGACACGCCGCTGCGCTGCATAGGCCCGGATGCCCGAAGCGGTGCGGCCGCAAAACTAGTCCGGCATCCTGCAGGGCGAGACTCGTATAGTGCACTGGCCGCTTTCAGCGGGAGCCAGGAGCTTCGACGTTCGCATCTCAGAGCCTTTGGAAACCCGCCTACCGATTGTGCCGGCGCGCAACCCGCTCTTCAGCGGTCGCGCCGATGAACTCAACCGGATCGCGTCCGCTCTGGCGGGCAGCCGCACCGTGGCCATCAGTGGTCCTGACGGCATCGGCAAGACGCAGCTCGCCGCCGAGTTCGTGCACCGTCGCGCTGCCGACTACCCCGGCGGCGTCTTCTGGCTGAGCTTTTCGAGCCCTGACAACGTCCCTGTCCGCGTCGCCGCCCAGGGGGCCGCGGCTGCCACCGAGCTGCGCCCCGACTACGCGGACCTGGGCCTCGACGAACAGATCCAGGCGGTTCTCCGCACCTGGGAGTCCGACACGGAGCGTCTGCTCGTCTTCGACGACTGCAACGACGAAGACACGCTGAGGGAGTGGCTGCCCGCGACCGGCAAAGCCACAGTGCTGGTCACCTCCCACCGAACTGCATGGGACACCTCGCTGAAGACAGCAATCGTCAAGGTTGGCCCGCTCCCGCGCCACGACGGCGTGAGCCTGCTTGGGCGCCTCCGCCCGGACGTCGCTGCCGCGCCTTCATCTCTCGAGCGGGTGGCGGACGAGCTCGAGGATCATCCTCTGGCGCTGCGCCTGGCCGGAGGCCTGCTGGTGTGGGGTGGGGAGATCACCATTGACGCGTTCCTGGAAGAGCTTCGCGGCCGTGCGCTGCTCGAGCACGCGGCGGCGCTGGTCGCCGATGAGGAGCCACCTCAGGCCGCCGGCCTTCTCGGGCGCTGGCGGACGCCCAAGGCCCCACCGGTGGCTCGAACCTTCGCCCTGGCTGTTCGCTGGCTCGAGCGCGCGGACGCGGGCAGGGCAGCGCTGACCGTGCTTGCGCGCACCGCGTGTTTCGCCGCCGGTGAGCTCTTGCCGGCCGATCTGCTGCTCGAGGCCGCGCCAGCAAGCGGACACGAGGGGGCCCAGAACGGTCTGGCCTGGCTCGCGCAGCTGGGGCTCCTGGAGTGGGACAGCGGCTTTGTCCGTCTGCACCCGGTCATCGCGGAGATGGCTCGGGCGTCTCTGCCCCACTCGGGGCCGGAGGTAGCCGCGGAGGAAAGTGCGATCGAATGGGCCGGCGCAGTTGGTGACGGTCCCGACCCGGTGCTCCGGACCGTAGCCATAGCCCATCTCGATTTCATGGCGAGCCTGACGTTGTCGCACAGCGACGAGAGGGCCGCTGCTCTTTGCTTCGAGCTCGGTCGCTGGCTGTGGGCCGCCGGCGACGTGCGCCGCGCTCGACCCAACCTGGAGAGGGCGCTGGAGATTCGCGAGCAGCGCCTCGGATCTGACGACAGGCGCACGCTGACGACCCTTACGGGCCTGGGAGCGGTCCTGGAAGCGCAGCGCGATTTCAACGGGGCTCAACAGACCCTGGAGAGGGCGCTGGACGTGGCCGAGAGGACACTAGGCCCGGAGCATCCTGACACAGCGAAGATCGTCACCAGCCTGGCCTGGACGATGCGCCACCAGGGCGACCTCGCACGAGCACACACCCACATGGATCGCGCGCTGCATATCTCCGAGCACACGCTCGGGGCGGAGAATCCCGACACCATCGCCCGGCTTGAAGGCCTCGCCGTCCTCCTTCGGGAATTCGGCGACGCCGACGCGGCGCGGACCTACGGCGAGAGGGCGCTGGGCGTCCTCGAGCGCAGACTGGGACCTCAGCATCCAAGGACCCTCTCCGCGGTCAACAACATGGGCATGCTGCTCCGCGACCGGGGCGACCTCGAGGGCGCGAGGACCTACTTCGAGTATGCCCTGCGCACGTGTGAGGAGACACTGGGGCCGGATCACCCCGAAACGGCGGCGGCTATGGACAACATGGGAACGCTCCTGCACGCCGAGGGTGACGTGGAGGGGGCACGTACGCTGATCGAAAAGGCGCTGGCCGTCCGCGACCGTACGCTCGGCCCCGACAGCCCGGCCAGCGGCGCGAGCCACAACAACCTCGGCATGCTCCTACGTGATCAGGGCGACCTCGAGGGAGCGCGGCCCTGCTTCGAGCAGGCGCTGGTCGTGTCGCAGCGCACGCTCGGGCCGTACGATCCACAGACGGCTGCCAGCCACAGCAACCTGGGCATGCTGCTGCTCGATCTCCAGGACACGTACAACGCCCAGCCGCACCTGGAGCGTGCGCTAGCAATCCGCGAGCAGGGCCTGGGGACCTACCATCCTGAGACGGCGACGAGCCTGGCCAACGTCGGCGCGCTGCACGTCGCGTTCGGCGACCTGGCAGGAGCCCGCGCGTACCTGGAGCGCGCTCTTGAGGTCCGAGAAGAGGTGCTGGGCCCCGACCACTCACTCACCGCCACCACCCTGAACGACCTGGGCCGGGTGCTCCGAGACCTGGGCGACGTCGGCCCAGCCATGACGATCCTGGCGCGGGCAGTCGAGATCCGGGAGCGGTTGCTCGGTCCGGACCACCCCGACACGCTGACCAGCTTGAACGACCTGGACCAGCTCACACGGGAATCGGGCGGTCGGACATCGGCGTGGCCGCGGCCACGGCTGCCGGATTCACCCTACTTCGAGCACGACAACGGACGCGGCTGAGGCCAATCACCCCCTCCCCCGGCTTTGTCGGGTACTCCCCCGACAAGCGGGGGAGAGTTCTGCGTCAGGGGCCGAGGAACTGGAGATCGTAGGGGACGGCCTGGCGACCGTTGTAGTCCTTGAGACCGCTGCTCACCACGAGATCAAACGTGGCACCCGAGGCTAGAGCTCCCGCCAGCTGCAACGTTACCGTCTTGCCCCTGGCGTCATAGCTCGCCTGGCTGTTCACGGCCTGGCCGTTCGGGCCCTTGACGCTGACGCTGCCCTGGACGGTGCTCTGGTCGAGGTCCGAGTCGAAGGAGACCTGAAGCTGCTCGGGGGCCACCGTGACCTTGAGGATCTCGGGGCCGGCTCCGAACGACGCGCGAGGCCTCTCACTGACGCCATCGATCAAGAGCTTGCCACCGGAGCTCTTGAGGATCAGCGTCTCGTCCACGGCGCTCTGGGTCGTGCCCTTGGTCAGAACAAGCCGCACCACGACCCGATAAGGCTGGTTGAGCAGCACGTAGTAGCGCGCCAGTGAAGGCCCTGGGGGCGTGTAGATCAGCGTCAGCGAGCTGAAAGCCTCCTTCCCCGCTGCGTCCAGATAGGTCCCCGCCTGGTCCGCCGAAAGGTTCAGGCGAGCGGCCATGAAGGCGTTGACCAGCTCGTCCTGGCCGGCGCCCGAGACCGCTGCAGTGCCGCTCCCACCCTGGGCCGCCATCCTCCCGACCCAGACGTCGCTGCCTCGTTTGAAGGAGAAGTGCCCGCCAGCCGGCGCCCACGAGGGCTGGCGGAAGTCGCCGTCCGCCTGCTTCTTCGCGCCGCCCGGGTCGCCGGGGGTATACAGGTAGAGCGCGGACGAGGTGGTCAGCAGCAGCTGGTTTCCACGCGACCAGGCCAGGCCGGTGAGACCGGGGAAGTCCAGCAGCTTCGACGAGCTGGCGGTCGACGTGTCGACCACCGAGATCCCGGCATCGGTTACGTAGGCGTACCTGGTGCCGTCGGGGGACCAGTCACCCAGCCCAGTCGAAGGCCCAACCGCCGTGTCCCTGGCAGGATGCACGGTCAGATCGACCAGGTGCAGATTTCCAGAAGCGCCGCGATACACAAGCTTGTCTGCCGTGGCCGAGAAGTCGGCCGCCGCCGCCTGCTCCGCAAGGCCAGCCAGCTTGCGCTGATCGCTCGACTGAACGTCGGACGCCGTCGCGAAGACAACTCCGCTCTGCCCGAATCCAAGCGCGATCGGCTGTACGTTGGTCACCGTCACCGACCCGTACGAGATCTGGCCATTGCGAACGTAGGCAACCGTCCCGTCGGGTCCGACCGCGACCAGCGTCACGCCGTCGGGCTGGATTGGCGTGCCCGCAGGTTGGCCCTGGAGCGACCAGGCCCCGAGCTGCCCGCTCGGTCCGACGACGTAGAGCCTGGTGCCGTCCGTCGACCATCGGGACGCGGGGTTTCCAGACGGGGCGACGAGGCGCGACGTGATCTGCGGCGCCGGCGTGCTGGTGGGCTGGCTCGTCGGGGTCGGCGTCGGCGTCGGGGTAGGCGGACGGGTCACGAACTGCACCGGCGGCGCATTAGTCAGCGCCTGTCCGTCCTGCGTCTTCGCCGATGGAGCGATCTTCACGACGTACTGGGTGTTGGGAGCAAGGTCGTGTACGGGGGTGATCGTGAGCTTCTTGTTGTTGTCCTGCCACTGGTAGGTTGCCTGGGTCGCCGGCTGGATGGTGACCGCAGTCTGCACGGAGGCGGCGTCCATCGACTGTGTGAACGTGAGCGGGATCGATGTGACCAGGCTTACCGTCCGCGCGTTGTTCAGCTCACTGCGCACGGTGACGGTGCTGTTGGTACCTCCAGGGGTGGTCACGAAGACGAAAACCGTGAAAACGATCAGAAGAGCACCCAGCGTGGCGCCGGCCATGGCCAGCGGCTGGGGTGCCAGCATGCGGCGATACCAGGGCAGCGCCGGCTGCGACGCCCTCTCCCACGCCTCGCGCATCAGCCGCTGCTTGAGGGCGACCCGAAAGTGCGGGCTGGGCTCGGCATCAGCCACCGGGTGCGGCCGAGCGCGCATGAGCTGCGCGAGCTCCCTCAGCTCGGGTTCATGCTCGAAGAGCTGGTCGAGCTCGGGGTCCCGCCGAGTCCTCATGGGGTGCTACCCAGCGTCGCGCGCACCTTCGTCACGCCCCGGTGTATGAGCAGCTTCACCGCGCCTGGTGTCTTGCCCATGGCCACGGCGATGTCCTCGATCTTGAGGTCCTCCTGGAACTTCAGCACCATCGCGGTCCGCTGCTGTGCAGGCAAGGTCTCAATCACAGCCCAGATCTGACGCAGCTCGTCGCGCTGCGCGGCGATCTCCTCCAGCGCCGGCCCCGCTGTGGCGAGGTCGCGCTGGTCGTCGATGTCCTCCACCGGCCGGGCCGCGCGATAGCGGTCGGCCACCGAGTTCACCGCGATCTGGTAGAGCCACGCCGAGAACGGCTTTCCAGTGTCCTGATAGCGACCGATGCTCTTCAGCGCCTTCATGAACACCTCGGATGTAACGTCCTCGGCAGCCGTCTGGTCCCGAGTTCTTGAGTACACAAAGCGATAGATCTGGACGAGGTAGCGTTCGTAGAGCTCCCCAAACGCACCGGGATCGCGCTTCGCACGAGCAACCAGCGCCTGCTCGTCCAACCGGGACGGCAGGGAGCTCATCGTCCGCTCCTTCTTCGCTTGCTCAAACGGGAGCCGTCGTTCCACGGTTACGTCCGAGGCACATGCGCCCCCCAGCTTAGCGACCTCGTGCACCGCGGACTCAACCCCCTATAACATCCATATCTAGGGGTTCGGGTCAATCGGCGCCACCACCTGTGGGCTGGAGCAGCCTCACGTCTATAATGAATCAGCTGCGTGTCGCCCTCCACGGTTTCCAGGAGCCCTGCTCCAAGTTGATCGAGCGTTACACACCTCCGAGGATCCGAGAGGTCTGGTCCGACCACCATCGCTTCGAGCTCTGGCTGCAAATCGAGGTACTGGCCTGCGAAGCGTGGAGCCGCCTCGGCCGAGTCCCGGCCGAGGCGCTGCCATTCGTCCGCGCTGCCAGCTTCGATGTTGAACGCATCAAGGAGGTAGAGGAGCAGGTTGGGCACGACGTCATCGCTTTCCTCACCGTGGTCGGCGAGTCGGTCGGCCAGCCGTGGGCACGCTACCTGCATCTAGGCCTGACCAGCTCGGACGTGGTGGACACGGCCTTCGCCATGCAGCTTCGCGACAGCGCCGGCGTCATCCTCGAAGACCTGCAGAAGCTGCGTGACACAGCGGCGGAGCTCGCGCTCCATCATCGCCACACCGTCATGGCGGGCCGGACGCACGGGATGCATGCGGAGCCGATCACGTTCGGGTTCAAGGTAGCCGGCTGGGTGGCGGAGCTGGACAGGGCGACCGCAAGACTGGATGCAGCGAAGCGAGAAGTTGCCACCGGCCAGCTCAGCGGGCCGGTGGGGACACACGCCAGTGTAGACCCTCAGGTGGAAGAGGATGTCTGCGGCGCGCTCGGTCTCCAGGTCGACCCGGTCAGCACCCAGGTGATCTCGCGTGATCGGCACTCCTCTTTCATGAACACTCTGGCCCTGGCCGCCGGGTCACTGGAGCGAATCGCCCTCGAGATTCGCCACCTACAGCGCACCGAGGTGGCCGAAGCGCTGGAGCCCTTCGGCTCAGAACAGAAAGGTTCCTCCGCCATGCCCCACAAGCGCAACCCCTGGCTCACCGAGAGGGTCTGCGGGCTGGCCAGAGTCGTGCGCGGCTATGCCGCCACGGCCCTGGAGAACGTGGCTCTCTGGCACGAGCGGGACATCAGCCACAGCTCTGCCGAGCGGGTGATCTTCCCCGACGCATGCTGCCTGGTCGACTTCATGGCGGACGAGCTGACTCGCGTCCTGGCAGGGCTGGAGGTGTATCCGGAGCGGATGACGCGGAACCTGGAGGCCGGCGGCGGGATCGTCTATTCTCAACGTGCGCTGCTGGCTCTGGTGGACGCCGGCATGCCGCGCGAGCAGGCATATCGAATCGTCCAGGAGGCTGCTCACCGTGCTCTCGACGGCAGCGGGAGCTTTCGCGCCAATCTGGAATCGGATTCTGCTGTGATGGCGCGCGTCGGACGCCGGATGGGTGCCATTTTCGACCCGGCCGACTTCTTGCGCCACATAGACATGGCGTTTGACCGATTGGGCCTCGGTGTTCGTACGTAGTTTGGAGTCCGATACATGAACGACCACCAAGCACTTACCCAGACGCATCTCGAACTGCCGCTCTTCTCACGCGGCAAGGTTCGCGACACCTACCGGCTGGACGACAGACGGCTGTTGATGGTGTCCACAGACCGCATCTCCGCCTTCGACTACGTCCTTCCGACGGCCATCCCGGATCGTGGTCGCGTGCTGACCCAGCTGTCTGCGTTCTGGTTCGACAAGACGCGCGACGTCGTGCCCAACCATCTGCTCGCCACGTCGTATGACGGCCTGACCCCCGACGTAGAGGGCCGCTGCATGGTGGTGAAGAGGGCAGAGCGGATCGACTTCGAGTGCGTCGTGCGGGGCTACCTGGCAGGCAGCGCGTGGGCCGAGTACAGCGGGTCCGGCACAATGGCCGGGGAGCCGCTACCTGAGGGGCTGCGTGAGAGCGAGAAGCTGCCCGAGCCGGTTTTCACCCCCGCGACCAAGGCTGACGCGGGCCACGACGAGAACATAACGTTCGACCGGATGCGCTCCGAGGTGGGCGGGGAGCTGGCCGACCGTCTCAAGGACGCAAGTCTGCGCCTCTACGACGTGGCGGCCAGGCACGCCGGCCAGCAGGGCCTGATCCTGGCGGATACCAAGTTCGAGTTCGGCCTGATCGAGGGCGAACTGGTGTTGATCGACGAGGCGCTGACGCCGGACAGCTCGCGATACTGGGACGCCGAGGCCTACGAGGTCGGCACTTCGCCCGAGTCGTTCGACAAGCAGTTCGTGCGTGACTGGCTGACCAATCGGAGCGGCTGGGACCGCGACTCCCTCCCGCCCCCGCTGCCGGATGACGTCGTGGAGCAGACCCGCCAGCGCTATCTGACGGCGTTTGAGCGCCTCACTGGCAGGTCGCTCTTCAGCAACGGTAACGGCGGGTGATCGCGCATGTGATAGTCGTGCCCAAGCCCGTGGTGAACGACCCGCAGGGCACCACGGTGAGACAGGGCCTGCGTGCGCTCGGCTTCTCCGAGGTGACGGACGTGCGAGTCGGCAAGTACATCAAGGTGACCCTCGACGCCGCCTCCGCAGACGAGGCTCACGACCGGGTGGAGGAGATGTGCCGCAAGCTCCTCGCCAACCGGGTCATCGAGGACTTCCGGTTCGACCTGCTCCCGGCGGCCGCTGAGCCAAAAAACCGCCCTGCCCTGGACCGCCGGCGAAGACGGGAAGAGGAGCCGGCTTGAAGTTCGGCGTCGTCGTCTTTCCCGGCACCTGGTCGGACCGGGACTGGGGACACGTAATCAAGGATGTTCTGGGCGCCGAGCTGATCTACCTCTGGCACAAAGACCGTGAGCTCCACGGCGTCGACTGCGTCGTCCTCCCGGGCGGCTTCAGCTATGGCGACTATCTTCGAACGGGCGCGATCGCCCGCTTCTCCCCGGTCATGGACAGTGTCGCCGAGTTCGCCGCGGCGGGTGGGCTCGTCTGGGGCAGCTGCAACGGCTTCCAGATCCTGTGTGAGGCCGGACTCCTGCCGGGCGCACTTATTCGCAACCACTGCCTGGAGTTCCGCTGCGAGTGGGCACTGGTGCGCTGCGACCAGCCGGGCACGCCGTATACGTGGCGTCTGGAGCGCGGGCAGCTCATCAACCTCCCGATCGCGCATGGCGAGGGCAACTACGTCGCAGACCCCGACACTCTGCGTCAGCTAGAAGGGAACGGCCAGGTCGTCTTCCGCTATTGCGACGCGAGTGGTGAGCCGACGGCCGGCGCCAACCCGAACGGCTCGATCAACAACATCGCAGGCATCGTGAACAGCAGTCGCAACGTGCTTGGGATGATGCCCCACCCGGAGCGCTGCGCTGAGCCGGAGCTCGGCGGCACCGACGGTCTGGCGCTCTTTCGCAGCCTCCTTCAGACTGCCTCCTCCGTCACGCTTCGATGAAGCCGGTACTGGTCGACCGTCGCCAGCTCCGGGAGGTCGCGCTGACGCCCGACGAGTACGTGGAGATCGTCGACAAGCTGGGCCGCAAGCCCAGCCGTGTCGAGCTCGGCATGCTCGGTGTGCTCTGGTCCGAGCACTGCTCGTACAAGACCTCGAAGCCGCTCCTGCGTCAGCTTCCGACCACGGGCTCACGCGTCCTGCAGGGCCCGGGCGAGAACGCAGGGGCCGTGGAGATCGGCGAGGGTTGGGCGGTCGTCTTCAAGGTCGAGTCGCACAACCATCCCAGCGCCATCGAGCCGTACCAGGGTGCGGCGACAGGGGTCGGAGGCATCCTCAGGGATGTGATCGCGATGGGGGCGCGCCCGATCGCGCTGCTTGACTCCCTGCGCTTCGGGCCGCTGCCGGACAGCCGTCACCACTTCGATGGCGTGGTCGCCGGTATCGGCGGCTATGGCAACTGCGTCGGCGTCCCGACGGTGGGCGGCGAGGTCTATTTCGATGACTGCTACGCGGGCAATCCACTCGTCAACGCCATGTGCGTCGGCCTGGTCCGCACGGAGCAGCTCAAGAGGGCTCGGGCAGAGGGCGGGGGTCACCTGCTGCTGCTCGTCGGTGCTCAGACCGGTCGCGACGGCATCCACGGCGCATCGTTTGCGTCGCTGGAGCTGGATCGCGCCTCCGAGGAACGCAGGCCTGCCGTCCAGGTGGGCAATCCGTTCCTGGAGAAGTGCCTCCTCGAGGCCTGTATGGAGGTGGTGGCCCGCCCCGGCGTGGTCGCCATCCAGGATCTCGGCGCGGCGGGCCTGACCAGCGCGATCGCGGAGGTGGCGGCCAGGTCTGCGGCGGGCGCGCATGTCGACGTGGCGAGGGTGCCCCGCCGTGAGCGTGGTATGACCCCCTACGAGGTGATGCTCTCAGAGTCCCAGGAACGCATGCTGATCGTGGTCGAGCGCGGCTGTGAGGGGGACCTGGCCGGCGTCTTCACCAGGTGGGATCTCGAGGCGTCGGTGATCGGTGAGCTCACCGACGATGGCCACCTGGTCGTGGTGGACAGGCTGAAGGAGGTCGCTCGCCTGCCCGTGAGGCTGCTGACAGACGGCGCACCCGTCCGAATGCTGGAGGGCCGCCCACCGCCTGAGCAATCGTCCGGCGCCTACCTGGATCGGCTGGCGGTCCAGCCCGCCGACATGGGCTCCGTTCTGGTGAGGCTGATGGGCAGCCCAAACCTTGGCAGCCGGCGGCCGATCTTCAGACGGTATGACCACATGGTCGGTGACGCCACCGTGATCCCCCCGGGTGGCGATGCGGCAGTCGTGCGAGTGCCGGGCTGCCGCCTGGGCCTTGCCGTGACCATCGACGGCAACGGCCGCTACTGCCGCCTCGATCCGTATGTCGGCGGCCAGATCGCGGTCGCCGAGGCTGCTCGCAACCTGGCCGCCACCGGTGCCACGCCACTGGCGGTCACCGACTGCCTCAACTTCGGCAACCCGGAGAGGCCAGAGATCTACTGGCAGCTGCGAGAGGCGATCGCGGGCATCAGCGCGGCGTGCAGGGCCCTGACCGTACCCGTGGTCAGCGGCAATGTCAGCCTCTACAACGAGTCAGAGGGCAGCGGACCGATCGACCCCACGCCCGTGATCGGCATGGTTGGACTGCTGTCAGACTACGGAGATCGTCTGGACCCGGCCTTCAAGTCGGACGGCGACTTCGTCCTGCTGGTCGGCGAGACGGACAACGACCTGGACGGCTCAGAGTACCTGAGGGTGGTTCATGGCGAGCTCGGCGTCGAGCCGCCGGCGATCGACCTCGCCCGCGAACGCGCGGCACAGGGGTTCATCCTGGCCGCGGCGGGTGCCGGCCTCCTGCGCTCCGCGCACGACGTGGCCGAGGGTGGGATGCTCGTGGCGCTGGCCGAATGCTGCCTGCTGGGGGGGCGAGGCGTTCACTGTGGCGGTCTGCGTCCGGAAGAGGACGTGCGGCTCGATGCGGCGTTCTTCGGTGAGTCCCAGGGCCGGTTCGTCGTCAGCACTCGGCCGCGGTCGATGCCGGAGCTGCAGGTACTGGCACGACGCCACCACGTGGATCTCGCGCTGCTGGGGTTGACGGGCGGTCAGGCGGTCGAGTTCGATGGACAGTTGAGGGTGGATCTGGCGGAACTGCACAAGGCCTGGGACACCGCCCTCCTAGATCACTGACTTACATCTCTCCCCCGCTTGTCGGTCCGCTTGTCGGGGGAGTACCCGGCGAAGCCGGGGGAGGGGGGCCCGCTTGTCGGGGGAGTACCCGGCGAAGCCGGGGGAGGGGGCGCTAAACCGAAGGCTCTTACAGCCGCTCTTCGACCAGCGCTACGAGCTGACCCATCTGCTCTGCGTCGAAGACCAAGCGGGCGCCGGCTGCCTCGAACAGCTCTGACAGTGGCCGGGTGCCGCCGAGCGCGAGCGCGCCGCGGTAGGCCGCTACAGTACTGGCCTGGTCCCCCATGCTGTTTCGCCACACCTGCAGGGCTCCCAGCTGCGCGATCCCGTACTCGATGTAATAGAAGGGGTGAGTGAAGAAGTGGGGCTGGGCCAGCCAGCGTGCGATCCTCAGCTCATCATTGCCGCTCCAGTCAACGCCCCGCTGGAACCGCTCCCGGAGGCGCAGCCACTGCCGGTCTCGCGCATCGCGGTCGTGACCCTCGCCGCTCGTGTAGATCCAGTGCTGGAACGCGTCCACGGTGGCGATGTGTGCAAGCACGACCAGGATGCCCTGAAGATGGCTCTCGCGTGAGCGCTTCTCCTCTTCTGGGCTGAAGAACCCGCCTGCAGCCTGACCCAGATACGACGCCGCCAGCAGCTCCATCGACATCGAAGCCACCTCGGCCATCTCTGAGCCCGGGTGCCGCTGGAAGATGAGCGGCTGGCATGCATGTGCCTCGAAGCTGTGAAAGGCGTGACCCGACTCGTGGAGGAGCGTGCGTACGTCAGAGTCCGTCCCTGTCGCATTCATGAATATGAAGGGACGCTTTCGATAAGCAAGGGTGGTGCAGTAGCCGCCCGGGGCCTTGCCCTGCCGGCTGTCCAGGTCGAGGAGCCCCTCCCGCCTCATGATCTCGAAGTAGCCGCCGAGGTCCGTGTTCACCCGGGCGAAAACCGCCTGGGCTCGGGCCGTCAGGGCGCCCACGTCGGCGAAGGGCCTGAGCGGCGGCCGGCCCAGCGCATCCGCTACACCCGTCAGGCCGTCGATTCCGTCCCACGGCTGCAGGCAATCCAGGCCCATCAGCTCACGGCGCCGCGCCATCATGCGCTCGACCGCGGGAACCACAGTCTGCTCCACCGCATCGTGAAACCGCTCGCAGTCTTTGGGGGTGTAGTCGAAGCGGTTCTTTTCAGCGTGGGCGTAGTCGCGGTAGTTGGCGAACCCGGCATTGCGCGCAACGGCCTGGCGCAGCTCGTACTGACGGTCGAAGATATCCGCGATCGCGTCTCGCTGGTTGGCGAAGGTCCCCAGGTGAAGCTTGAACGCGCGCTCCCGTACCTGACGATCGGGGCTGGCCTCGTGGATGCGCAGCGCCGGAAGCGGAACGGACCGACCGTCCCAGGTCGCATTCAGGCCGGCCGCCAGCTTCTGCCATCGGCTGGAAAGCTCCTGCAGCTCGCCAAGGAGCGGGACGTTCGCCTCCCGAAAGAGCTCCTCCTGATTGCGCATTCGGCGGAGGACCATCTCGAGGTCGGGCGCCGAGTGGCCGGTGGCCAGCAGCCTCCTACCGAGGCGGACCCGCTGCTCCTGGGCTCGAGGCCCGATGTCCTTCGCGAAGCGAAGGTGTGTCGCTTCCTTCTCGGGGTCTGCGGTGTCGCACGTGTAGGCCACGGACGCCAGCGCGCCCGCTTCGGAAAGAATCTCCTCGAACCGTGACCAGGCGCTGAGCCAGCCGTCGACGTCGTCCAGTGGTGCGGCGGCGAGGTGCTCGTAGTGCGGCTCGATCTCAGGCCAGGTGGCCTGGGCGAGGTCCCGTGGAGACTGAGGAGCGGCGGTCACCGTCCAAGGTTAGCTACCATCGAACTGGCCTGTGTGCGGCATCTTTGGTATCCATGGCGACCGCGTCGACGTCGCCAACCTGACCTACTTCGGCCTCTTTGCTCTCCAGCACCGGGGTCAGGAGTCGGCGGGGATCGCCGTCGGCG
>DATFWQ010000052.1:0-29826 GCA_035259145.1 Candidatus Dormiibacterota bacterium
TGGCTCTTGGATCAACCAGGTCGAACGCTGGTTCGCGATCCTGACCGAAAAACAGATCAGGCGAGGAACCCACCGCAGCACCCGCGAGCTGGAGGATGCCCTCAGGCTGTTCGTCGCGATTCACAACGAGAACCCCAAGCCTTTCGTGTGGATCAAGACCGCCGACCAGATCCTCGCAAGCATCCGTCGCTTTTGCCAACGAATTTCGGAGACAGGACACTAGATGCTCGATATCGAGCTGGCGACCGATCTTTCGCGCCGAATCTTCCGCCGCCAGTCGGTATCAACCGCCTAACACGATGACTGATCGGCGCCTTCAGCTGGGGCTGGCGGCGGCGGGTCTACTGCTGGCCGCGCTCGACGCGCTGGCGGTGGTAACGCTGCTGCCGCAGATGCTGGAGGCCGTCGAGTTGCCCATCGACCACATCGAAGCCGCCGCGCCGATCGTGACGGGGTTCCTGGGTGGGTACGTGGTCGCCATGCCGCTCCTCGGAGCGTTTTCCGACGCCCGCGGCCGGCTCCCTGCCTACGCTGCGGCGCTCGCAGTCTTCGGCGTGGGATCGACGCTGACGGCGCTCTCGCCTGCGATCGGCTGGCTCGTGACAGGGCGCGTCCTGCAGGGTCTCGGCGGGGGGGCGCTCGTGCCACTGTCGCTGGCGCTCGCGGCCGACCTGTATCCGACCGGTCAGAGGGGCCTTGCGATCGGCGCGGTTGCGGCCATTCAGGAGGCGGGGAGCGTGCTGGGCCCGGTGTACGGCGCCTCGCTCGCCGCCGGGTTGGGTGGCTGGCGATCGGTGTTCTGGCTGAATCTGCCCCTGGGCGCCCTGATCATGGTCGGGCTCTGGCTTTCGTTGCGGCGTGGGTTGCCGGCGTCCGCGCCTCGGGGGGATGCTCATCGCAGCGTGGATTGGCTGGGGGCACTGCTGCTAGGTCTCGGACTGGGGCTGGCTGTGGTGGCCCTGTATCCAGACGATCCGGGCAACCGGGCGGTCAACGCCAAGGCGATCCCATTCGGCGTGGCGGCGCTGCTTCTGCTTGTGGCGTTCGCCTGGCGTCAGTCGCGGCGCCTCAACCCGCTCGTGCGGCGGGAGCTTGTGCGCCGGCCGGCTTTCGCAGGCTCCTTGCTGACCAACCTGCTGACGGGTGGAGCGCTCATGGTGGCGCTCGTGGACGTGCCAATCCTCGCCCGCGGCGTCTACAGCCAGGACACGTGGCATTCAGGCCTGCTCCTGACCCGGTTCCTACTGGGGGTGCCGATCGGGGCGCTGCTCGGCGGCTGGCTCGCAGGGCGCTGGGGCCAGCGCACGAGCGCTGCGGCGGGCCTGCTGCTGGCCGGGGCGGCCTTCCTGCTGATGTCGACCTGGGATCTGCAGGAGCTGAGCGCGTCCGAGCTCGCGGCCTCGGCGGAGCTGGCCGCATGCGGTCTGGGCTTCGGACTGGTCATCGCCCCGCTGTCGACCGCGGTGCTGGATCAGACGCAGGGCAGCGAGCACGGCATGGCGAGCAGCCTGGTAGTGCTCTCGCGGACGGTCGGGATGGTGCTCGTGCTGGCATCCCTGACATCGGTTGGCCTGGCACGGCTGCAAACCATCCTCATGCAGCGCCACTGCGACCGCATAACGTCAGCTGGCGGCAGTCTCAAAGACCAGGTGACCGCCTACGAAAACTGCCTGCGCGGCGCGCTGCTGCAGGAGTATCGAGAGATCTTCTGGATCGCAGCGGCCCTGTGTGGGCTGGGCGCGCTGATCGCCCTGGTTACCCTGCCCCGACGAGGGAGGCGTCTGACGAAGGCGCGCTCAACACTGCCGTCAACTGCTCAGGGGTGATGTTGCCGCCGCTGCAGACGAGGGCAACCCGCCTACCCTCCAGCCGCCCACGCAGGTTGATCGCCGCCGCCAGCGAGGCTGCCCCGGCCGGCTCCACCAGTGTTCGCGTGTGATCGATCATGTCTCTCACGGCTCCGCGGATCTCATCGTCGCTCACCAGCACGAAGTCGGTGAGCAGCTCGCCCATGATGCGCTGTGGAAGATCGAAGGCGGTGCGGGTGGCGAGGCCCTCGGCCATGGTCGTGTTTCGGGCAGTCGTCAGGCGGCGCTCGCGCCAGGACAGATATGCGGCTGGGGCCTGCTCGGACTGCACGCCGATCACCTCCACCGCCGGGTTCACCGCATGCGCGGCGATGCAGGCCCCGGCCGCGCCGCTGCCGCCGCCCACCGGGACGATGACGACGTCCAGATCGGGCCTGGCCTCCAGCGCTTCGAGGGTGTGGGTACCTACGCCGGCGATCAGCAGCGCTTCGTTGCCTGAGTGGACGTAGCGGTAACCCCGACGCCGCGCGAGCTCCTCACAGTGCTCGCGCGCCTCATCAAAATCGCCGCCGTGGAGGATGACCTCTGCGCCAAGCTCCTGCATGGACCTGACCTTTACGCGGTTGGCCATGACAGGAGCGCAGATGATCACGCTCACGCCGAAGATGCGGGCAGCGTACGCGATCGACTGGCCGTGGTTACCCGTCGAGGCGGCGATGACCCCCCGTGTCCGCTCATCGTCGCTGAGTCGAGAAACAAGGTTGACTCCGCCCCTGACCTTGAAGGCTCCGGTGGGCTGGAAGTTCTCGTGCTTGACCCAGGTCTCGGCGCCTGTCAGCGCGGTCAAGCCGGGATAGTGGCGAAGGGGAGTCGGCTCCAGGTATGGCCGAATCTGCCGCCGCGCCTCGAGGACGTCGGTAAAGCGGGGGATGGCAAGATTCGCCGGGTCCGTGAGAGCGGCTGCTCCGGCGGTGTGGTCAGCGCTCACGCTCCCGCCTCCGCCAGCAGCGCTGCCATGTCGAGGCGTTTCGTGGACATGGCCAGCTCCCCGGTAGGTGTGCGCGGCCATTCCTCTTCTGGCCGGTCGCGATACAGCTCCACGCCGTTGCGGTCGGGGTCGTCCATGTAGATGGCCTCGCTTACGCCGTGGTCAGAGGCACCGGTCAGAGGCCAGCCGGCGACCATCAGGCGCTTGACCGCCTGGGCCAGGGTGCGCCGGTCGGGATAGAGGATGGCGTGGTGGTACAGACCCGTGCTGCCGGGCGGCGGCGGCGAGCCGCCCGCGCTCTCCCAGGTGTTGAGCCCGATGTGATGGTGGTAGCCACCGGCGCTGATGAAAGCGGCCTGGCTGCCCATGCGCTCCATGAGCTGGAAGCCGAGCAGCCCGCAGTAGAAGGCCAGCGCCCGGTCCAGGTCAGCCACCTTGAGATGCACGTGGCCGATGTGGACTCGTGGATCGATCAGTTCCGAGCTTGACTGTGCCACCAAGTTATATTGCTCCTCCGCGGTCAGCAGCCGGGTGAGGCCGCAGGCGGCGAGAGACGCCTTGTCCGAGGGCTCCAGAGCGTTACGGCCGCGCATGAGCAGCCGGCCGCACCGGCCCATCTTTTTGATTGGTGATCGCCGGGACTCCGCCGCGGACAGGGTTGTGTGTAGGACGTCCGGCGAGATTCGTAGAGGACCTCAACTGGCGCCCTACGGGTGACTCCGCTCCGATCTCTCGATGGGAGGCAGCACGACCCGCTCGACATAGTTCTGGATGGCGTCGGCCAGCGCTTTCGTCATGCGCCACTCCAGGTCCTCGAACGCCGCTTCCACGCGATTGAGCTCCTTCATCTGACGCGAGAGGAAGGCGGCATCGGTACGGGTGCCAGGCATCGGGCCGGGCTCGGGGGCGCCCGCTGGTGGCGCCGGCAAAGGCGAGGTGGCAGGCGAGTTCGCCGGCGCGGGGGTTGCCATGGGGGCCGAGACAGCGGCCTGGCCTGGCGACGCCGCGCGTGGCAGCCTCCCTTGCCAGATATGCCACGCTAGGGTGAGGGCGGCGACGAACAGGATGAATTCGGCGATCGTGACCCAGAGCAATGGGGGGCGGAAGAGAAGTCGGTAGTGCATACCCGCGACGGTATGGGGCGGTCTCGGGAAATGGAACAGAGCCTGTTAAGGGCTCATGCCTCGGGCGCACCCGTAACGATGAGTTCAAAGAAGCCGGCCGCCGCACCTCCACCCCGCGCCCAGACAACCACAGGCAGCCCCCGCCCACCCTTGGGGGGCGGGCCCCGAAAATACGGGCGCGGCTGGCGGCTGTCAACCGCGGTTGTTAAGGTCACATGGACGACACGAGGCCGTCGAGCCGAGGAGAAAATCGCAAATGAGAGATGCTCCGACCGCGACCGAAGGCTACGCCGACGTGAACGGCGCGCGCCTCTGGTATGAGATCGCCGGCGTCGGGCCCGCGCTGGTGATGGCGCACGGCCACCTGATCGACAGCGGCCAGTGGGACAGCCAGTTCGTCGAGTTCGCGCGTGAGTTCCGCGTGGTCCGCTACGACGCGCGGGGCTTCGGCCGCTCGGACAAGCCGGCACAGCCGTTCGCTTTTCACGAGGACCTCCGTGGGCTACTCGGTTTCCTTGGCGTCGAGCGGACCCTCCTGATGGGCTGTTCAGGCGGGGGAGCGACGGTCATCGACCTATCGCTCGCGCACCCTGACATGGTGCGCGGGTTGGTCCTCGTCGGAGCCGGCCTGCCGGGTTACCAGTTCTCAGATTCACCGCCGCCCAAGATCGTCGCGATGCGAGAGGCGCATGAGCGAGGCGACATCGACGGCGCGGTTGAGCTTGGCCTCCAGATCTGGACCGATGGAGAGCGCCGGCGCCCGGACCAGGTTGATCCGATCGCGCGTGAGCGGACACGCGAGATGATGAAGCGGCAGCTCTCGCGGCCGCGCGTCGCTGCCGATGTCCGGCGGCTGGACCCCCCTGCCAGCACTCGCTTGGACGAGATCCGCATGCCGACGCTTGTCGTCGTCGGCGGGGACGACTGGCAGCCGATCCACGACATCGCCGACCAGCTCACAAAGGAGATCCCCGGCGCCCGCAAGCTCATGATTCCTGACGCCGGGCACCATCCGAACATGGAGCATCCCGAACAGTTCAACGAGAGGGTGCTCTCGTTCCTGAGGTCGATCCCAGCCTGAATCCAGGAGCCCCACGCCGGTCTAGTAGGCGAACCCGAAGGTGCTCCAACCGATGACAGGGGATTGACATCCCGGACTCGGCACCCGGGGCGCCTCTGCTCACGGCAGCCTGTGAGCCAACCCGGCACGCAGCGCCACGAGTCCCCTCTCGATGGTCTCACGCCGCTTGGGGAAGCTGAACCGCAGCTGCTTGCGCCCGAGCTCGCGGTTGGCGTAGAAGCTGGACCCGGGCACCGACGCCACCGCGGCCCGCTCGATCAAGTGCTGAGCGAAGTCAACGTCGTTCAGCTCCGTAAGGTGCTCGATGCCAGCCATCACGTAATAGGCGCCAGCCGGCGGATTCGGGTCGAAGCCGCACTCACGCAGACCCGTCAGGATTAGTGACCGCCGCTCCCGGTACTCCTCGACCAGCGCGTCATAGAACGACGGCGGGAAGCGCAGGGCCGTCGCGACTGCGATCTGCAGCGGATGTGCGGCGCCGACTGTCAAGAAGTCGTGGACTTTGCGGATGCCGTCGGTCAGCGCCGGTGGAGCGATGAGCCAGCCGATGCGCCAGCCGGTGACCGAATAGGTCTTGCTGGCGCCGCTGATCGTGATCGTGCGCTCCGCCATTCCGGGCAGCGTGGCGATACTGACGTGCTCGCCTTCGTAGACGAGGTGCTCATAGATCTCGTCCGTGATGGCGATCGCGTCATGCTCCTGGCACAGGTCGGCTATGAGCTGCAGTTCCTGGCGGCTGTAGACCTTTCCCGTAGGGTTGTGGGGCGTGTTGATCACGATGGCCCGCGTCTTGCTGGTGAAGCTGCCCCGCAGTTCATCTGGGTCGAAAGACCAGTCCGGCGGCCGCAGCGAGACATAGCGCGGTTCAGCTCCGCTCAGGATGCAGTCTGGGCCGTAGTTCTCGTAGAAGGGCTCAAAGATCACGACCTCGTCGCCAGGGTCCACGGCCGCCAGCATGGCCGCCATCATCGACTCGGTTGCACCGCACGCGACGGTGACCTGTGCATCAGGGTCTACCGGGAGTCCCCACTCCGCCGACTTCTTGTCCGCTACCGCCTGACGCAGCGCCAGTGCCCCCCAGGTCGTGGCGTACTGGTGCAGCGGACCGCCTCTCGATAGTGCCGCGTGGGCGGCCTCAACGATCTCAGGCACTGGGTCGAAGTCCGGGAAACCTTGAGCGAAGTTGACCGCCCTCTCAGGGCCGTTGCGTGCGAGATTGACGCGAGTCATCTCTCGAATGACGGACTCCGTGAACCTCCCTGCCTTCAGGCTCAGGCTGATCGCCATATGGCTTCAGTGTCTGAGCTGCGCCGGTTCCAGGGTGAACTCGCCACCGGAGCACACCACACAGCGTTCAGGTGCCTCCAGGCCGTGCTCGCTGTGGCCGCACGCCGGGCAGGTCCAGACCCGGGTGGCAAAGAATCCGAGCACGTCCGAGCGGCTGATGAGACCGACCAGGCGACCGTTCTTCAACACCGGGAGCCGGCGGATACGCTCCCCGGCCATCAACCTCGCTGCCTCGTCAATGCCCGTTTCCTCGGTGATCGAGATGACCTGTGGTGACATGATGTCCCTCGCCACCCCGCCTCGCTTCGAGAACACGTCCACCTCCGATACGATCCCGACTACGTATCCGTCGCCGGTCACCACCGGGCCGCCCGTGATGTGGCTATTCGAAAGGCGCCTGGCGATCTCGTCCACCGGCGTGTCCTCGCGAAAGCTGATGACCTGCGTGGTCATCACCTCTTTGACCGGGATCATGCGGTACTCAGCAGTCTAGCCACCACCTCGGCGCTGGCGTTGCCGCCGGAGAGGATCAACCCAACGGGCCGGCCATCATCCGGCACCTTGCCCGCCAGCCACGCGGCCAGCGGCAGGGCGGCGGTCGGCTCGATGGCCAGCTTGAGCTTGAGCCACGCTCTTAACAGGCCGTCTTGTATCTCCTGCTCGGTCACGGTCACGATATCGTCTATGAGGCGCCTGGAGACCATCACCTCGAAGGTCCTCTCGCCGACCGCGGTCGCCCGGACCCCGTCCGCCAGCGTGTCGGGCGCCCTGTCAAGAGTCTGCAGCGTGCCGCTGTGGAGCGTCCGGCTGGCGTCATCGGCGCGGTCCGGCTCAACGCCGACGATGCGAATCCGCGGGTCGCGGGCCTTGGCGGCGAGGGCCGTGCCGCACATAAGGCCACCGCCGCCGGTCGGAATGACGATGGTCCGGATCTCGGGGTCGTCGGCCAGCATCTCCAGCGCCGCAGTTCCCTGACCGTGGATGATGTCCCAGTCGTCGAAGGGGTGGACGAGCGTCAGGCCCCGCTCGGCCATAACTTGTCGAACGCGTTCCTCGCGGTTCTCGAACGTGATCCCGTCCTGGATGACCTCGGCGCCAAAGCCCCGAGTCGCTGCGACCTTTGCGGGGCTGGCGTCGAACGGGATGAGGATCACGGCCGGGAGCCCGACGGTCCGGGCGGCCAGGGCCAGAGCCTGGGCGTGGTTACCCGAGCTCACGCCAATGACGCCTGCCGGCATCGCCCGCCGCTGGCTCAGCTTGATAACGGCGTTGAAGGCGCCCCGAGCCTTGAAGGAGCCCGTCCGTTGAAAGCATTCGGGCTTCAGCCGCAGTCGCGCGTCGAGGTCTGTGGCGAGCAGTGGCGTGCGGCTGACGTAAGGCGCGATCCGGTGCGCAGCAGCCTCGATCTCGCTTGCGTGATCCTCAAGGAAGCTCACGCCTGCTTACTCCGCGGAAGGCTCGTCAGCAGCACACCGCAGAATGATCACTGCACCCCGATCATCAGGAGTGTCACGGTCTTGTGCAGAAATACCACACCCCATAGAACTGCCGTCGCCGGCAGGAGATAGTTGACGGTGGATGCGCCGGCAGCGCCCAGGCGGTTGAGCAGCCAGTAGTACAGGACGATCCCTGCGAGCAGTTCATCAGCCACTGATGCGCGTGTCCCACGGGTCGGTGCTCAGGGCGATGGTCACGGGCCCTTCGTTGTCGACGCTGACGGTCATCTGGGCGCCGAAGCTGCCGCTCCGAGTCGAAATGCCGCGCACTGTGAGGCGGTCAGCAAACCGCTGACAGAGCTGGCGAGCCCGGTCGGGGTCGGCGGCACCGATGAAGCTGGGCCGGCGCCCGCGAGTGCTGTCCGCATAGAGAGTGAACTGCGAGACGACCAGCGCCTCACCAGCGATGTCCTCCAGGCTCACGTTGAAGCGGCCGGCTTGATCGGGGAAGATCCGCAGCTGGGCGACCTTGTCCGCGAGCCTGTCAGCTTCTTGTTCGTTGTCGGTTGGGCCGGCACCGACCAGGATCGCCAGCCCTCGCCTGATCGCCTGACGGTGCAGATGACCACCATCGTCTACCCAGCTCACCGACGCGTGGCTGACCCGCTGAACGATGACTCGCATGAGTCATGGATTGTGCGCCCGCTCGGGTCAGCCTGGAGGCGTTGTCGTACTGGGCGGCTCCAGCCTCATCGGTGGGACCAGCACACGAAGGCGGGCTTCGAGCAGGTTGAGAACTGCCTCTTCGTCCGACTCGTCGCCTGGGGTGTCCTTGGTCTCAAGGCTGAGAGATCGTCTGACCTCCAGGCTCGACCCGATCAGGGCGGCGGCTGGCAGTCCATCGATGGACCGGAATGTCACCCCCGGAAATGACGGGTGAGTCGAGCCCTTCGGGAAAGCCTCGTCAGTCTGCTCGGTCACGAAAACGTTCTTGAGGAGACCGCCGAGACTGCGGTCGATGAGGATGCAGAAGCAGTGGCGACCGCGCCCTGGATAGTGGAAGCAGACATAGAGCACCTGCAGGTGGCTATGCGGCTCCTCCCCGAGCTTGGCTGCGGCGAACCCGATATTGGCAACGGCCTCGGCCCAGGGAGGAGGGGAGACCCCGTGCCCCACCAGCCGGTCGATGGCAGATCGCGCGTGACCCGCCACGGGCTCAGGCCAGGTCGCCGCAACAGTGCACAGCAAAGCAACTGAGTCAGGTCTGGCCCGCCGTTCCGTCAGCCGCACGAGTGTGCGGCCCACGACACTGTCGGGATCGTCCAACGTCGCACGCGAGACGCCGCCGCACAGCGTGGTCCTAAGCCGGGCGCCGAACAGCTCCGCCTGAAGCGGGTCGTCCAGGGCGGACATTTCTCTAACGTCAGCAAGCAGATCCGCGAGGTTCGGTTCGATCACAAACCTGGCGTCGGCTGACGTAGGGGCGAAGAACGAGCTCGGTAATCGAGCACGACGCGATGACGATGTCTGCCGCTCAGAGCGCAGCTTTGACCTCATGTTTGTCTCCCTGCCTGGCCATGCCTATTCTACTCGGCCCAGATGTAGTATCCATACTCTAGCCCATCGACTACATCTTGGGGGCATAGATCGCCTCCAAGGAGATCGAAGCGAGGGTCGAAGGAAAGGTCTAGGGACGCCTCAGCGGCCCAGCCGTCTCATCGCGCGAAGGATCTTGAGTGCCTCTTGCTCAGCTTCGAGGAGGGTCGGCGCGTAGGCGCGCAGGCCGCACAGGGCGTATCCCCACTGGGCTGGCCGTGCCGGGGCATGGCGGTTCAGACGGTGGGCGGGCGGATAAAAAAGAATGGGCTGCCCGTCTACCTTTTTGATCACAGCCCGCCTCGAGAGCAGCTCCTCAAGCAAGTTGCCCGACGGCAGACGGCCGTGCCGAAACTCGAGATACCTGAGCTTGCCCAGCGGATTATCCTCGTCGCGCCAGACCACCCGGCATCCGTATTCGGCGCTAAGGTCGCGCAGGAAGAGCATCAGCACGAGGGCGTCCGTCTCGTCGCCACCAGTCTTGAGGAAGCCCGCGGCCGCGATGTCCGTGCCCTCGACTTCGCGGACGTGGCTGAAATACTCCCGCTCGAACAGGCCGGTCGAGCGATCGCTGGCAACCCACGGCTTGTCACCGCGCCAGGAGCGCCTGAGGGCCAGCTCCTCGAACTGCGCGTGAAGCCGGTCAAGGCGCTCGGCAGGCAATCCGTGAACGCGATGGTGCAGTACCCGGGCCACGGCTAAAGCGTACGCCGTGACCTGATGGTCCGGCCGTCAACCAGCAACCGGCAGCAGGAGATCGGCCCGTGGAGAGGTGCTCCGCGAACCATTCTGCCGCGAGCTGCATGCAGGACTCCCAGCCCGGGTCGTGGCAGAGGTCGAGCCCGCCCTGGTGGAGCAGGTGCAGTCGACGCCGCCTGCGAAGCTGGTGCCCCACCGCCCGATGCTGACGGCGGCGACCTCATACCTCGACTCGAGGTAGCTGATGCCATTCCGGCCGGGCCGCTGACCCGCACTCTACAGCTCGCTCAGCCCTTGAGACCGGTCGTCGAGATTCCCTCGACCAGGAGGCGCTGGAAAGCCATGAAGAAACCGATGATAGGCAAAAGGGAAAGCAGCGACATCGCAAGCGTCTGAGGCCAGGAGCTCAGGCTCGTGGCGTCTATGAACGCGCGGAGGGCGACCGGCACTGTGTAGGAGCTGACGCTGTTGCCAAGGTATAACAGCTGGGAAAAGAAGTCGTTCCAGGTGAAGATGAACGTGAAAATCGCCGTCGTCGCCAGCGCCGGCGTCAGCAGCGGCAGAATCACCCAGTAGAACAGCCGGAATGGCCCGCAGCCGTCGATCTTCGCAGCATCGTCCAGACTGGTCGGGATGTTCCGAATGAACTGGACGAGGAGGAAGACGAAGAAAGCGTCGACGGCTAGGAACTTGGGCACCACGATAGGCAATATCGTGCCCACCCAACCCAGATGCTCATAGAGAACGAACTGGGGAACGATGGTCGCGTGGAAGGGCAGCATGATGGTCATGAGCATCACGGCGAAGAGCACGCGCTTCAATGGAAAACGAAGCCGGGCGAACGCAAAAGCGGCCAGCGTGCAAGATATGGTGTTGCCGAGCACCGCTGCGGCGCAGAGCACTACGGAGTTCATAAAGAAGACGCTGAACGGCAGGCGAAGGGCGGTCCAGCCACTGATGTAGTTGTCCAGGCTCGGGGCCTGGGGCAACAGGCTCAGGCTGTGGAAGATCTCATACCCCGTCTTGAAAGACGCCGAGAGCATCCAGATCAGTGGGTAGAGCATGACCACGAGCGCGGCGACGATGGCGACGTTGATGAGCGCATAGACGGACACCCGCGAGAGCGCGCGCATCACCTTTCAGTCTCCATGTAGAAGACCCAGTACCGGGAACTGGCGAAGACGGCCGCGGTTGAGACCGCGATGACGACCAGGAGTATCCACGCCATTGCCGCGCCATACCCCATATGCAGGTTCCCGAAGGCCTCGTTGTACAGATAGAGGGTGTAGAACAGGGTGCTGTCCACCGGGCTGCCATTGCCTCCGCTGACAAGGAAGGCCGGGGTGAACGTCTGAAACGCGTAGACCATCTGCAGGATGAAATTGAAGAGGATCAGTGGCGTCAGTAGGGGCAGCGTCAGACGGAAGAACTGCGACACCCGGCCGGCCCCATCGACACGGGCCGCGTCATAGAACTCGCGCGGAATCTGACGGATGCCGGCCAGGAATATGACCATGGGCGAGCCGAACTGCCAGACACCGAGCGCCACGAGCGTAAAAAGGGCATAGCTGGGATCCTGGAGCCAGGCCGGCGGGTGGTGCCAGCCGAGGGAGGTCAGGATCATGTTGGCCATTCCGTCGCCGCCGAAAATCTGCCTCCAAAGGATCGCGATCGCGGCGCTTCCACCCAACAACGAAGGCACGTAGAAGAGCGCGCGGTAGAGCCCAACCGCCCGCAGGCCTCGGTTCAGCACAACTGCCAGCAGAAGCGCGAAGGCGAGCTTCAGCGGGACCTCGAGGACGACGTAGGTGAAGGTCACGCGCACCGAGTGGAGATAACGATCGTCGGAGAGCAGCAGCTGGAAGTTGTGCAACCCGACCCAGCGAGGGGGCGAGAGCAGGTCGTAATGCGTGAAGGACAGCAGTAACGAGGCCACCATCGGCCCCAACGTCAGCCCGAAAAGGCCGATCAGCCACGGCAACAGAAAGAGATAGGCGGCGAGGCCCTCGCGTGCCGCCTCACTCATTCTGGTTCCAGCGCGCCGGCGCTGAAGCACCCTCGCCAGCGCAAGCGGTTGGGGCGCTCTCACGCCGTCAGAGCCTTGGTCACCTCCGACATGAACTTCTCGGCCGCGGCGGCCGGGCTGACTTTGGTCAGCGGGATCGAGAGCGCGTTGCGGGCCATTGCTTTCTGCACCTCACCCGCGCCCGTAGGATCGAGCACCGTCTTCGCACGGTTGTTCTTCACCTGCGCGTTGACGAAGTCGAGTTGAACCTTGTCGGCCGGGGTCATGTTTGGCGCCAGCGTCGTCCTGGCCTTGGCGGACGCCGGTACGCCGCGATCGAGCCCCAGTACGGTGACGGCGTCCGGGTCGGTGACGAAAAAGCCGATGAACGCGGCCGCTGCCTGAGGGTACTGTGTCTTGGCAGAAAGGCTGAACGCCTGCGAGACCTTGATGTAAGTCCCGATGTTGGCGCCCCCCGGATGTGGCGCCAGGCCGATGCTGGCGTTCTTCATGAGCACCTGGTACTGGCCGACGAAGTTCGACCACTGCAGCCGCATCGCAGCCTTGCCAAGCACGATCGTGCTGTTGTCGGGCGTGTCCTGTTGATTCTCCGCCGCGGCCACGGTGCCCGGGGTGATGAAACCCGCGCTGCGGTACTCCTGCCACAGACTGAACCAGGCGAGGGCGTCGCCGTTCGTGAAGACGGCCTTTCCGTCCGACGTGTACAGCTCCTTCTTGGTGCGCTGCCGCACGAAGACCTCGAACGGGGTGATGTCCCAGCTGCAGTCGTCCAGCGCGGCCATCCCGGCAGGCAGCTTGGCCTGCAGCTGCTTGCAGTAGGAGCCGAACTCCTCCCAGCTCTCCTTGCCCGTCGGCGGCTGCATCCCGGCCTGCTGGATCACCGACTGGTTGTAGAGCAGGCTCTGAGTGTTGCCGCCGAGCGAGACACCGAAGAGCTTGCCGTTGATGGTCGCCTGTTCCCTCTGGCCCCTGTCGAAGTCACCCAGGTTCAGCTCGGCGTCCGCGTACTTGGTGAGGTCAAGGAGCTGGCTGCGCTGCGTGAACTGCCCGATGTAGCGCATATCCATCTGGATGATGTCCGGTAGCGCGCCGCCTGCCGCCTGGGTGTTGATTTTGTCCCAGTAGGCGTTGAAGCCGGTGAAAGACGAATCGAAGCTCCACTTCGGGTACTTCCTCGTGAACAGGTCCAGCACCTGCTGGGTGCGCTTGGCCCGGTCGCTGCCGCCCCACCACGCGATCTGCAGCTTGCCACCCGACGCCTCCGGCCCCGTTTGCCGCGCAGCGGGCGCTGAGCTGCCGCCGCCGCATGCATCGAGCAATGCCAGCAGGCTGGGGGACGCGACCAATCCTAACCCGGCTGCCGTGAACTCTCGGCGAGTCAGCATGATCAGGTCTCCTCCTGTCCGCGCCCTCGCGCGCGATTCGGTAAGCGCTTACCGTCAGCATCGGAGCATAGTCCTGACTTCGGTGCATCGTCAATGGAGGAGTTTCGCGTATTCTCTTGGCAATCGCTTCCCCAATGGGCAAGACGCCGACGATCAATGACGTGGCCCGCCTGGCAGGGGTGTCTGTGGCGACGGCGTCGAGGACGTTGACACAGGTCCGCAGAGTGAGCCCCGGCCTTCAAGAGCGGGTGTTCGCTGCAGCGCGCGAACTCTCTTACGCGCCAAATCCCCACGCCCGGGCATTGGCCCAGGCGAGTGACGCAACCGTCGGTGTCGTCGTCCACGACATAAGCGACCCCTACTTCTCGGAGATCACAAACGGGCTGCTCAGCGCTGCCGACGCCTGCGACCGCCTCGTGGTGTTCTGCAACACGTTTCGTCACCCTGAGCGCGAGCTCGCCTACGTCCGCCACTTCCGCGCGCAACGCGTACAGGCGTTGATCCTTGCCGGCAGCGGGCGGGAGGACCGGGAGTTCGGCGCCGCGATGGCTGAACAGATCCTCGGGTTCGAGGCGGCCGGCGGCCGGGCAGTCGTGATCGGCCGTCACTACGCTCCGGGTGACGCTGTGCTCCCAGACAACTTCGGCGGGGCCCGGGCACTGGCAGCGGCGCTCGCTGAGATGGGACATCGGCGCATCGGTGTCGTCTCAGGGCCGCCGCAGCTCACCACGACCTTCGATCGCCTGGCCGGGTTCCGACGCGGCCTCGAGGAGGCGAACGTGGAACTCCCGGCGGAGGCGATAGCAGCAGGCGACTTCAGCCGCGAGAGCGGTGAACGGGCCGCCCACGCCCTGCTCCAGGCATCTCCGGGCTTGACGGCAATCTTTGCGTTCAACGACGTCATGGCGCTGGGTGTGATGCGCGCGCTGCGCGAACGCAGGCTGCGCGTGCCGGCAGACATCTCGATTGCAGGGTTTGATGACATCCCCATCGCCTGCGACATCTCACCCCCTCTGACCACAGTGCGAGTGCCCATGGCCCACATGGGCGAGCTCGCGCTGCGAATGGTGGTCGAACCAGCGCGCGGGAGCGCCCTTCGCGTCGAGCACCTGCCCACGAAACTCATCGTGCGCGCCAGCACGAGCCGTCCGCCCCGATAGCGGTCGCGGTGTTCGCTCACGCGATTTCAACCCACCGCGGGGTCGCGCGCCCCCCTCATTGCGGCCGCCTGCCAGGGAGGGGCCTGGACACGGATGGGCAGGCGGTTTGCTCCGGCGGCAAGCAGGAACTCACCTCGTCGGGCCGACTCCAGCCCTGCTGTCTGCGCCTCGCTCAGGTGAAAGGCACGCTGCAGCTTCGCCGCCTCACCAGGTCGCTGAGCGCCAAAGAAGTGCACAGCTGGGTTGGTTGCGACGACCGCTCCCGCGTCTCCGCTGAGCAGATCGCCAGGATTCTGGGTCGCGAAAACCAGACTGCCGTCGTATTTGCGGATGCGGCGGGCCAGCGCGACCACGAAGCGCCGCACAGTAGGGTCGTCGAAAAGGAGGCCCAACTCGTCAATCACGAGAAGCCGGCGCCGGTCGCGGTTCTTGATCCGCGACCAGAGCGCCTCGGCGAGCAGGTAGTGGACGGGAGCGACCATCTCGGCCCTGAGCTCGCGCATGCCGAATGCGATCAGCGGGGCCTCAAGGTCGACATTGGTTGGGCGGCTGAAGATCTGTCCCAGGCTGCCCTGGACCCACCGGCCCAGCACGCGACCAATCCGGGACTCCGTGGGAAGGCGGGCGACCACGTCAGCAAGTACTGGCTGTACGGTCGACAAGAAGGTCTCGCGTATCGTCAGCTCGAGGCAGGCACGATCGGCCTCATCCAGCTCGCCGCAGAGGACTGCGCACAGCTCGACGGCGTCGGCCACTGCCGAACCGATGGTCGACTCATCCCTGGCCTCACCTCGCAGTTCCAGGACGTTTATCGAGTGGCCCGACCCGAGAGCGAGTGCGACGTCGAGACCACCGAGCTCTCGAGCCAGACGCCCGTACTCATGCTCAGGATCGATGATGAAGACCTGCGCGCCCACACCCAGAGCGCCCATCGCAAGAGTCGACAAAAGGTAGGTCTTGCCGGCGCCCGAATGGCCAAAGACTCCGACATTGGCGTTGGCGTAGCGGCGTTCGTCGAACGGGTCGATCATGACGGGTTGCCCCGTGGCCCGGCTCGCACCGATGACAAGGCCTGCGGGCTCCTGGAGGTCGGCGTCAAACCAGGGGAACATCGTGACCAGCGCGGAGGTGTCCAGCACTCGCCGCCTGCCGATCGGATCGCGAGCCAGGGGCAGTGTGGCGAGGCGGCCATCCAGCTGTCTGAAGGTTGCCGCAGCGAGCTGGCACAGCGCGGAGCGTCCGGCTGCTTCGACCCTCGCACTGGCCACTTCAAGATCCGCCTCCGATGAGGTGCACACGGACAGGTAGAGCGATACGTGGAATGCGCTCTCCTGGCTCGCAGTCAGCCGCTGCTGGAGAGCCTCCGCGGCTGGAGCAGCGCCTTCGATCTGCGGATCGCCAACCCCGCCGGCACGGTGCATCTGGGCAGCGCGCATGTGGACGAGCTGGCGCTGGAGGTAGTCCACGACCCAGGCGGTGGGCAGGCGCTCGGCATGCCAGCTGAGGCTCAGGCGAAGGCCGTCCGGCGCCAGCCTGAGCAGCCAGCCGGGCATCAGGTCAACCCCCGGAAAGCGCTCCACCCACCAGGTGCGGTGCCAGCCCTGGCAGTCCTGAACCGATCCCGGCATCTCCCTACCGAAGAGCAGTCCGGCGTGGGGCTGCCAATCGACCTGGCGGACGTCGGGCACACCGAGCTCGCGCAGGGCGCGCTCCAGCGCCTCAATGGCCGACGGGTGTGTGGCCAGATGCACATCGCGGCGCTGCGCCGATCGAGAGTCGCGGAGTGTCTGCGCGAACGCGAGGTCCAGCCCACGCCGCAGTGGCGGACCCGGCAGCGGCTCCGTGACCGAGGGGGAACGAGGTTGCCCATCACCAGCTCCAGGCACGAAGTCGATCAGCACCTGGAGCGGCGCGTCCAGACTGTCCAGCAGGGCACGGAAGCCGGCGATCCAGCGGCGGCGGTCATCCTCAGCTGCGTCGAGATAGCCGATGGCGCCGGTGGCTATGACCGCAGCGGGCCGGCCCATGTCAGCCAGCTGCCGCGGTGGCTGCGGACGAAGCAGCGTCAGTCTCACGCGGCCTCAGGGAGGTCCGGAGGGGCGGCGGCATCTCTCCTGGACGGCTTACCAAGGCTGTTCATCGCTCGCAGCGGCACAACGCTCTGCCGGTCCCGTGGTTCCCACGACAGATGCAGCCGGTAATTGCGACGAGCGAACACGATGAGGTCCAGCAGCCAGGCGTCGAGAGGCCGGCCTCGCCAGCGGCCCCAGGCAAGCAAGGCCGCGCCCGCCGCCACCACGAAGCAGGGAAGGAGGCGAAGACCGACCGGTACTGCCTCGAGGTGCCACAGGCTCAGGACGCCGAGTGCTGCGACGACGAGGTAGCCGAAGCGAAGCGGGCTGAGCCCATAGATCAACTTGTCCTCCAGGTCGACGTCCTGCGGAACGCGAGCATGCATGCGGCCCACGCTAGGGGGAACTAGACGGAAAGGGAAGGGAGCCTGTAAAGGCCTTTCTGCGGCTGGCAATTGACCAGACCGACCGACGAGAGGCGGCGGGACCGAACCGGCTGATCTGGAACGGGCCAGGTTTCGGTAGTCGTGATCTGATCGTGCGCGAGGACCCGCTCGCAGCGTCCGCTGTATGAGCGGCGAACCTGGTCGCCGGCCCCTTTCACGCCAACGATTGGCGTACCTTCGTTGGCCGTGCAACTCGGCTTCAGCCTCGACCCACGCCAGGCCCTCTCCGACGTGGATGAGCTCCACCTTGTGGAGCTGGGGGCCCGGCTCGGCTATCACTCGGCGTGGACCCCCTCCGGTCCTGACGCCGCGGCTTTCGACCGATGCCTGCGATGGCATTCCGCCTCAGGGCTGCCGACCGGCATCTCGGTAGTGCCTGCCTCTGGGCAGCCGCCGAGCTTCTATGCCGAACACGCCAGACGGGTGTGGGAAGAGACTGGCGGCGAATTTGTGCTCGGTGTGGGCAGCGGCCACATGCCGCACGCGGCCAGGTCCATGCGACTATACCTGGCCGAGCTTCGCGAGCTGCTTTCCGAAGGTCCGCCGATCTACGTGGCGGCGCTGGGGCCACTGATGCTGCGCGTCGCCGGCGAATCGGCAGACGGCGTGGCCCTCAACTGGTGCTCGTCAGAGGCTGTGGCCTGGTCGCGGGAGCGCGTTGAGAGGGCCGCCCGCGGCGCCGGCCGCCCCGCCCCGATTGTGGCCGAATACATCCGTACCAGCGTCGACCCGGACCCGAGCGCCGCCCGCCGGACGCTGGGCGCGTCGGCGTTGCAGTACGCCCTTGGCGCTCAGGCGTACCGCCACCACTTCGAGCGTATGGGTTTCAGCGAGGAGCTCCGCCGGCTCGAGGAGCAGGGGGGCGAGACGAGCGATGAGTTCCTAGCCGCCGCCGGCGCCGCCGGGGCGCCGGGCGAGGTGCGGCCGCAGTTCGAGCGCCTGGCCAGAGGCCTCGACGTGGCGATAGTGCGGGTCCTGGTGACCCGCCAGGGCGACGCGGAGTCGGCCCGCCTCACCCTGGAGGAGTGCCGGCCGGCCTGACAACGGCGCCTTTGAGGACCTGCACTCAGGATGTCCAGGTGAAGAGTCAACGCCCGGGCCTGAACGTCGGGGCCGGCATGTCGCCGTCAGTCCCAAACTTGCTGTCCGACCCCGACCCTTGGACCGTAGCATGGCCTGCCGATCAGTCAGCGGAACTGATCTCGCCTGACATTGGCTCCTACGCGGGCAGGTCGCGACTGAGGCGAAGCTCCGGGAGGCTACTGAGCGTCATCCGCCGCGAGGCGTTCGAAAGCTGTGGGTCGCTTGACAGATTGAAGAGCCTTTCGGATCTCTTGAGCACACTCGGCCGGGCTGAGAGTCGACGTGTCGACCTCCAGGTCGTAAATGCCCGGCTCGTGAACGGCCTGCTGCAACAGCTTCACCGGTGCCGGGACGAGCCCATCATCGGGCGCCCCGCCGCCCCAGGTGGCACGCCGACGCTCCATGACGACCTCGGTCGGGCAGCGGACGCCAACGAATAACACCGGAAGGCCGTCGAGCCGGCGCGCGCAGTCCCACAGGATGCCACGCGGAACCGAGTACATGTCGTGGTGATCGGCGTCTACAACGACGTTGATACCCAATCGACTGTGGGCGGCGATGGACTCATACATCGCGCTGTAAAGGAGCACTATGATCGGCTCAAGATCTGGTCTCTCTCCCCCCGGCCGTAAGCCGATGCCGGGCTGCAAATGCTGTGGCGTTGCTGCTTTGAAGTGATCCACGCCGAGGTTCATCCAGACGCCGGCCAGTGTGTCCTGCAGGGCCATGGCGATGCTGGATTTGCCCGACCGAGGGACGCCGTTAAGTACGACGATCCAACCTGGCGGGCTCATTACGTCAGACGACATTGCCCCTTGACTGCACGACTCAGTGCTGGCGGCACCTCAACACAGTGAGTCTGGCTGGGCGGAGGCCACCGTGGTGGCCTGGGGTTTGCGTGACGGCTCGGCGACGGCGCCTTCAACCCGCATGCCGACGCTCGAGCGCAGCGCATCCGCCAGCATAGCCTGCGCCAGCTCCAGGCTCGCTGCTCGCACAACCACCATGATGCGATGCTCGCGCTCCTCCGCCTCAGGGACGGCCAGAGATGCGTTCGCCGCCCTGTCCGCCCGCACGATTGCAAAGTGGAAAGCAAACACAGCCAGGCCGACAGCGGCATCCACGGAGAGGTGCCAGATCGTGTGCCATTCGCTGACTGCGAGGCTGCCCAGTAGTAGCCCGTTGAGGAACCGAAAAGCCACTGCAGAGCCAGCCACCAGTAGAGTGGCGATGCCGCCGAACGCCGCCAGGTACAGGTACGCCCGGCGGACCAGTGCTCGTCTCTCGGCGGCTGCTGCGTCGCCTCCTGCAGCAATGCGGCGGGCGACGGCCAGCCAATGCAGGCTCCACGTTGGGATCCCGACTAACAGGAGCGTTATGTACAGTGCGGTCTCGGACGGCGGATGGTTGTCGTGGCCGGTCACAAAGCGGCTGCCAATGACGCCGACCAGGCCGGCGGCTCCGACCGCGACGATCGTCATCGAGATTGCACAGATCGCGTAGTAATACAGCAGGCGCAACGTTGCCCCGCGTTCGGCACTGTGCTGTAGGGCAGCGTCGTGCTCGATGGCGCGGTGGTAGAGCCACCAGGACGCTCCGAAGACCAGGATGGTTGCGAGTGGCCGCCCTGCGGCCGGGAGAGCCGGCGCACCGGAGCTGTCGCCGAGCAGCCGCCTGACAAGGTCACTCACCATGATGGCCAGAGCGATCAGTGCCGCAGCGCCGCTGATCAAGACCACGGAGTAGAGCAAGAGCCGTCGAATCAGCGACTCACGTTCGCCGTCCGCTTCGAGGCCGACCCCGCCAACTAGACTCTGGGCGGGCAGCCAGGACCCAAGCCACAGTGCCAGTCCCGGGGCCACGAAAGCCAGGCTGAACACAAGCGCACCAGCCAGCTCGTACGTGCTTCGTGTCTCAGGAAATCCGTAGCGCCACAGGCTGCCCAGGATGCCTGCCAGATTGATCGTGAGTAAAGCGAGACCGGTTCCACACAGCAGGTACACGCGCAGTCGCCGCAAGGTAGCTGCGAGGCCACCGACGGCGACGATGCGGCGATCAGCCCGGCCCGCAAGGAGGTGGTAGGTCAGAACGGCCCCGGCGACGAGGACCATCGACATCTGCCCGACCATTTGGGCCAGGTATGGACCATCGAACCGTGGATTCCACGCAATCTGGGCAACTCCATTGGACTTCCCAAAAAAGGGCTGGCCGAGTAGGCCATTGATCAGCCCGCTCAGGAAGGCGACGCCGAAGCCCAGACACAGCAGTGCCGTAACGAGGTCGACCAGGTTCAGGTAGAAGCTGCGGACGCCGGCCCCTCGCTCGGCCGGGACTCGGCGCACAACACGCGTGGCGATCCCCCAATGGACTACCCAGCCCACACCCCCGACCATTGCGAGGGCCAGCGCCAGGCTGAACTGCGATCGGTAGACAAGGGAAGGCTGGTTATAGTCGACAAACACAAAGGGAAGGCCCTCGAAGCCGCGGCTGGGCGCCTGCAGCAAGATCTCCGCGCCGACGCGGATCAGATTTGCGGTGCCCAGCACCACCATGTGTATTGCGACCAGAGCCACCAGGTAGATATAGGCACGAGCAGGTCCGGCTAGACCCGGTGTCTCGGTGTTTGCGCTCATGGCGCCGCAGTGTAGCCACGACAACTCCAATAGGGAGTCTCAGTTGCATATCAAATTTGGTGTCAGCACTTCATGTTGTACGCGCAACGGTCATCTCGATCTGGTCTCAACACGCAGCACATCTTCCCCAGCCCGAGGCGTGGTCTCAACGACCGCGCGATTGCAGTAGGATGGCTGACGCTCGTCGCGAGCCACCGCCTCACGAAACCTGGAGATGAGGAGTTCGCAGGTGCCGGCACAGATCAAGCACATCAACCCCGATGGTCTGATCAAGAACCCTGCCTTCACGCAGGTCGTGACCGTGAGCGGCCCTGTGAAGACTGTGTACATCGGCGCTCAGAATGCCGTCGACGGGGGTCGCAACATCGTCGGCAAGGGTGACATCGGCGCCCAGACCGAGCAGATCCTGAGAACATCGAAGTCTGCCTCGCTGCCGCAGGCGCCCGCAAGGAGCACCTGATCAGCTGGAACATATTCGTTGCGGAGGGCCAGGACCTGACCCCTGCCTTTGAGGCAGGGATGAGATGGTGGGGTCAGAACGCCGCCCCCCCGCTCAACAACGTGGTGCTGGTGTCGGGCTTCGTTCCGGCCGACTTCCTGATATCGATCGACGCGATAGCGGTGGTACCGGAAGAGGAGTAGTGCTCGGGCAGCTGCTCCGGCGGGCTCCCTGGTCGATCCCCTGGTCCGCCGTGTAACGGGCACCGGCTACGCTGGCGAAGATGAGCCACCTGCTGACGCCGCACATTGGCGAGACGCTGCCCAGCGTCGCGAGGGCACAGGGTATCTGGGTTTGGGATACGGCTGGCCGGCGCTACCTGGACGGCAGCTCGGGCGCTGTCGTCGTCGCGCTCGGCCATGGGCATCCCGAGGTGCTGCAAGCGATGCGCGAGCAGTCGGAGCTGGTGACCTACGCGGTCAGGGCGCAGCTCACGAACCAGCCTGCGGAGCGATTGGCGGACCGCCTGGCCGAACTGGCGCCTGGCGACCTGGACTCGGTCTTCCTGGTCAACAGCGGCTCGGAAGCCGTCGAGGCCGCGGTGAAGCTTGCACTTCAGCACTGGAGCGAGCAGGGTCGTCCCCAGAAGCGATGGTTCATCTCCCGCCGCGGGAGCTACCACGGCGCGACGCTGGGCGCGCTGTCGCTCTCCGGCCATCCGGTCCGCCGGCGCCACATCGAGCCGCTGCTGCACCAGTTCCCAGCGGTGCCGCAGCCCAGCCAGTACCGCTGTGAGTCGAGCGGGAACTGCCCGCCGTGCGATCTGTCCTGCGCTGACGCGTTCGACGCCGCAATCAAGACAGCCGGGCCCCACCGCGTGGCCGGAGTAATCGTGGAGCCGGTCGTGGGCGCGACGGGAGGCGCGGTGGTAGCACCGCCCGGCTATCACCAGCGCCTGCGGGAGATCTGCGACCGCCGAGACGTCCTGCTGATCGCGGATGAGGTGATGACGGGGGTGGGCCGCTGCGGCGCCTTCCTGGCCATGGAGCGGTGGGACACCGTGCCCGACCTGGTCGTACTGGGCAAGGGCCTGGGCGCTGGCTACATGCCGGTGGCCGCAGTGCTCGCCAGCCGACGGGTGGTCGACTCGATCGCCACCGGCTCTGGACTGATCATCACGGGCCATACGTACAGCGCGAACCCGCTTGCGGCGGCCGTGGCGTGCAAGGTCGTGGACATCACGATCAGGGACGGCCTGGCTGACCGCGCCCGCCGGCTGGAGCCGATTCTCGGCGCCGCCCTGGGCGACCTGCTGGAGACCCACCCGCTGCTAGGCGATGTCCGCGGACTCGGACTTCTCTGGGGGCTGGAGCTGGTCGCTGACAGGGCATCACGGCGCCCGTTTCCCCGCGAGCTGATGGTCACGGAGCGCTTTCTGGCCGCCTGCGTGGCCAACGGGCTGCTGCTCTACCCAGCGAGTGATGGGGTCAACGACGCGGTGCTGGTGGGGCCGCCGCTCAACGTGACGGAGGAGGAGCTGGAGCTGCTTGTGCGCTGCGTGGACGCGTCGCTGTCGGCGCTCGAATCGGAGCTGGCGCCGGGCGGCTGAAGTTCCCACGTCGCCGTCCAGACCGACAACGTCCGACGGACCTGCAAGTCGCAGGCCCTTGGTATGGGGCGGAATGAAAAGAGGGCAGCTGCCCACCGAGGCCCGGCACTTTGCGGCTGGCTCGAATCGGCAACGACAAGCCGCGGCGGTCGTCATCCGGCGTCAGCCCGTAACCTTTCTGTTACCATCCGCGCATGGCAATGAGCAAGGTCACAGGCACCGGAACGAAAGAGTCACCCTGGCACTTGAAGACTCCCAGCGGCACCTCCGAGTACACGATGTACAAGGACGGAACGTTGGACCCGCCAGCCATCGTCTGCAAGGTGGGCAGCACAGAACTCCGCTATCACCTGCGCGCCATCGAGGATCTGCAAGCGATGCTCAAACAGCACGGCGACTGGATGCCTTTGGGCAGCGCCGATGAGCAGAAGCCGGCAGCGCCAGGAACCGTCGAGGCGTGGGCTCGCTCTGCGGACAATCCGGTCGGCGGCTGGTATGGGCTCAAGAAAGGTCTGCGCGGCCGCTTCGCGATGTACATGCCCCCGCTGCTGGAGGCGCTGGGCCTGGCCGAGGTCGAGCACAACCCGAAGAACAATCGAATGCGTGCGCTCTAGGCCGGCGCCTCGGTCTCCTTGTCGAGACCAGACGCAAACGACACCCGGCGCGGCCGGGCATCAGGGACAGGGCTAGTCGGATCCGTCCTCCAGGCGATGCGGCAGGCATTCATCGCGAGGCGTAAAGAGCCGCCGGCGGATGACCTGCTCACCAACCCCTGTCCACCCGGCATGTATCAGAGTCGGATGACTACCAGAGGCCAGTCGTTCGTCGCACATGGCCGCAGATACATTGCACACGACCAGGATCCCGGTGATTCAACTTTCCTTGGAGGGCGCCGCCGCCGTTCGGGCAGATCTGTCCGAGGAATTGAACAGGAGCACACGCTATAACACAGGTCACACCAGAGCTGCGGACAGAGGCGGAGAAGCTGGCCTGGTACCGGACCATGCGCGACACCAATCCCGTCTGGTGCGATCACAGGACGGGGGTCTGGAGCGTCTTCCGGTATCAAGACGTCGCCACCGTCCTCACCGATCACGAGACGTTCAGTTCCAACCTCAGCGAGGTGCTGCCGAAAGCGTCGGACCTTGTCAAGGGCAACATCCTGCGCATGGACCCGCCACGCCACCATCGGCTCCGAAGCCTCGTCAGCAAGGCCTTCACGCCCCCGGCTATCACCCACATGGAAGGGCGCATCGCGGAGCTCACCGAGGAGCTCATGGACGAGACGGGTGGTCGGTCCCGGATCGAGCTTGTCAGCGATCTCTCCTACCCGCTGCCGGTGATAGTGATCGCCGAGATGCTGGGCGTACCCGCCGAGGATCGGCCCAAATTCAGGGAATGGGCCGATGCCCTGCTCACACGAGACAGTTCCGATCCGCTAGACACCGGGCAGCTCGAAAAGGTGAAGGCTCAGCTCAACCACTTCTACGACTACCTCCGTGAGCATGTGGCTCAGCGACGGGTCCAGCCGCGCCAGGACCTACTCAGCAACCTGGCGGCGGCCGAAATCGATGGGGAGCGACTGGGGGATTCAGAGATCGTCGGTTTCGCTACGGTACTTCTCCTCGCCGGTCACATCACCACCACCGCGCTCCTGGGCAACGCCATTCGCTGCCTCGATGAGAACCCCTGGGCGCAGGCAGCGCTGCGCGCCGACCCCCGGGGCATTCCTGTGGCGGTCGAGGAGGTGCTCCGCCATCGCAGCCCCTTCGCCCTGGTTGCCCGGGCGACCACCACCGAGGTTCAGCTTGGGACTCAACCCATTCCCTCCAAGCGGGTGGTCATGGCGTGGGTGCTCTCCGCCAATCATGACGAGCGCCAGTTCGAGAAGCCGGACGACTTCGTGATAGACAGGCAACCCAACCCTCACGTCGGCTTTGGCAAGGGCATCCACTTCTGCCTGGGCGCCCCACTGGCTCGCCTCGAGTCCCGAGTCGCCATCTCCACACTGCTTCGCCGCTACGCTCAAATACGCGTCGATCCGGCGTATCCCATGGAGGGCTATCTCAATCCGGGACTCAACAGCACCAAGACCCTTCACCTGCTGGTGGAGCCCGCCTGACTTGTCCAGTCAGGACTGGCCGCGTCAGCTCACTGAACGTAAATGCGTCCTTCCTAATACCGCCAGCTGACGGCGCGGTGCGCGGCCGGAAGTGGATGTGGACCTTGTGCGAGGTTCCGTGAGGCGTCCGATCCGACAGTCATGCGTATGTACCCTGCTGCTTCGTGTCCGTCCACCGCTTGACCAAGGCTCAGGCCCGGCGCATCGCCATCCGCGCCCAACTGCTGGACGCCCGGCGGCCTGTCAATCTCCTCGACGTCGTCAGCCACCTGACCTTCCTCCAGCTCGACCCGACAGCGGCGATCGCGCCAAGTGCCGACCTGGTCGCGTGGACGCGGCTGGGCGGCGCCTACCGGCCGGCGCAGCTGACCCAGGCGCTGGAGCAGGACCGATCGCTCTACGAGGTGCGTGCGTTGGTCCGTCCGATGGCCGACCTGGGGCTACACCTCGCCGAGATGGCCGCCTGGCCGTTCGCGGACGAGGAGAGGCGCCACTGGTCGGTGCCCGGGCCGCGTGCCCATCGATGGCTTGAAGAGAACCACGTCTTCCGCAAGGACGTGCTGGCCCTGTTGCGGAGGTCGGGACCGCTGATGTCGCGCGAAGTACCCGACACCAGCGTGGTGCCGTGGGAGTCGACGGGCTGGACCGGCGACCGCAACGTCGCCCAACTGCTGGAGTTTCTCAATGCACGCGGCGAGGTGGCGATTGCCGGCCGCGTCGGCCGGCAGCGGCTATGGGATCTCGCCGAACGCGTCTACCCGCCCGCAGCCGAGGTCCCGCTGGTCGAGGCTCGCCGGGTCCTGGCGGGGCGCCGGCTGCGCGCTCTGGGCATCGCCCGGCCCGACGTCCTCGGCGTGGCCGGGGAGCGGTACTTCGAGGAGGTCGAGGGTGAGCCTGCTGAGGTCGAGGGAACTTCGGGTAGCTGGGTAGTGGACCCGACGGCCGTCGGACAAGAGTTCGAGGGTCGTACGGCGCTGCTGTCGCCATTCGACAGGCTGGTCCATGATCGCGTCCGCGCGCGGGATCTGTTCGACTTCGAGTACACCCTGGAGATGTACAAGCCGGCTCACCAGCGACGGTGGGGCTACTTCGCGTTGCCGGTCCTCCACGACGACCGACTTGTCGGCAAGGTGGACGCAATCGCAGACCGGAAGGTCTCGCGGCTGCTGGTGCACGCGATCCACGAGGACGTCCGGTTCACCCATGCGATGACCAAGGCCGTGCACGCCGAACTGGAGGAGCTTGCCTCGTGGCTGGGTCTCGGCGCGGTGGAACTCGAGACCGCGTGAGACCCTCGAGGGGCACCAGGCGCCGGCTGTGTTCCAGCGGGATGGCAGGGCCGGGGTTTTGGGCTGACGGAGGTTACCTGGATGGCTCGGATCCCGATCGGTCTTCCTTTGCATCCATCAGCCGAACCCACTGCGTCACGGCTTTCACAAGGGCGCCTTTCTTGGCTCTCACTTCCTCCATGCCGGCGAAGTAGACCATCCGGCGATCTGGGTAATCGCCCTCGAGGATCCCGAGCGTCTGGTCCAGTATCGCGCCGTTGTGAAAGACGAGGTGAACGTGGTTTTTCGCCCAGAGGTTGAAGGTCGCGAGATAGCCCTTATAGCTGAATGTGGGGGCGTTCCACTTCACTTCTTCGGTGATGCTCTGGTCCACTGCCTTGATAATTTCTCGAACCGCCTGAACCTCGGCTTTGAACGGGTGGTCTAGCTGACTCATGAACGCGTCCACCGTAAGCGCGCCCTTCTTCGTCGCCTTAGTGGGCGTGGCGCCCACCTTCCGCGATCGAGAATCACTCATTTGCACACTCCGAGTTCATTCCGGCCGATCCCAGGTGAGACGAGACGTTTATCGCTCTGGCTGCGCGCGGTGCATCGGCCCCGGCCGAGATGCTGCTACCGTCCGTCGACCTGGAGGATGCCCGTTGGTGGGTCCCCTCCGCAATACCGCTCCTCAAGTGGCCAACGACGACGGCCTTGGTGTGGGAGCAGTCAGAGCGACTCGCCGCAGCGCCGAGCAGGGACGCTCCCTGCCGGCGCCTCCATCCGAACGTCGCTCGCCTGGGCGGCGATCGTGGGCGGCAGTCCGGCTGATGGCGCCCGTGCACCGCTCCGGTTCGCCAGCGGGTCCCGCTACCCTCACCCAACAAGGTTCGCCGAGTCGATGTCCGCCAATCGCGGCCGCGGTGGGCGAGCCGACAGCAGCCCGCATCAAGGCGAGTAGCAGAGGAGGAAGTAGAATCGATCCTTGACCCGACGCTGTCCGCCGGTCTGGGGGCCGCCCGCGTAGCTCAAATTGGCAGAGCAGGGGACTCTTAATCCCAAGGTTCACGGTTCGAGTCCGTGCGCGGGCACCAGAGCTCCGAATACGAAGCGGATACCACAGGCTCACTATTCATCCCTTGACCTGGCCCGTTGCCTGCTGTTCTGCCTGCTACGGCTTCTGTGCTGCTGGGCCTTCAGCGAGGTCGCTCTGGGACCGCTGCCGGATGGCAGGCACCGAGTCCGAGGAGAGGTCAGCTGCTCCGCGGCGACCTGGCCGCAACATGTCGGATCGCCTCGCCCGCGAAGTGGAGCGCTGCCTCAGCCAGCTGCGGAGGGAACGACGCCGTCGCCTCTCGGACCTGGTCAAGAGTCAGCCAGTCGGCCTCAAGCAGCTCCTCGTGGTCGATGATCTCCACCCTGGTCGAGGACAGGGCGGCCTGGAAATGCAACATGCGGTACCCGCGGTCGAAGTGCCCGGATTTGGGCCACCAGCGAGAGACGTTCTCGCGGTAGTCGACCTCGCCGAGAAGGCACACGATCCTGGCGTCCGAGACGACCAGTTCCTCGTTTAGCTCCCGGAGGACAGCATGTCCGGGTTGCTCACCGGGATCCAAGTGGCCAGCCGGCCAGGACCACATCTCCCGCTCGCCCGCGTACCGCCTTCTGGTCATCAAGACCGTGTCGCCGTTGGCGATTACGGCGGCCACCAAGGTTGGGCGATCGTGCTCAGCCGCTGGCGTGGCCTTGGCTCTTGCCCGAGGTGTGCGCTCCGGCTGACCGGCAGCTTCACCAGCTCGCTCACGTGCAACTCGGCGGCGATCGCGCTCACGCTCGGCATCGGCGAAGAGGTCAGCGAGGCTCAGGTCGAGGGCGGTAGCGATCTCCTCGAGGATCTGCAGTGAAGGGTTAACCTCACCGCGCTCGATATCGCTGAGATAGGACCGCTCGATGCCGCTCGCCTTTGCGAGCTGTTCCTGCGTCCACCGCTTCCGCTGACGAGCGAACCTGAATGCGATTCCGAATGCCGACCGGATCTCTGCCACTTGTCGGCCACAGTACCCGGTCTGAACTCCTCTGGGCCCTAGTGGTAGACAGTTGACCACACTGCGTATTGCAGGGCAACGTCAGCACTTCCGGGCTGTGGCCTGTTCAGGCCGCGTTGTGGACCGTGCGCTGCATCGTCGGGTGCCAGCGTAACCGACCGAGGGCCGAGGCCCTCCGTCCCGACTCTCAACTGCGGAGGCCCTGGGGGATGCTCCCGTCCGCTGCGCGCCCACCACGGCGTCACCTGCCCTGTCTCACGCGAGGGTCGAACGCGTCCCGAAGTCGGATTGCCGGTCCGAGTTCCCGGGCCGAGCAGTCGATTCCGTTCTCGAGCGCTGAGCGCCTGCCCCTCCCACTCAATGTCAACGGACAGCTCAACCCATACCCGCATCTCTGAGGCGGTTGACCGCGAATCCGTCGGCGTTGGCCATGCCAGCTGGCGCCGGCGGGAGGTTGACGACGGCCTCGACTCCACCGCGGTCGCCCGGCGTCTAACTCTAACCGCTCTGATTCGATCACCGCGTCGGCTGATAGCGGGATATGTTTGGACGGAGAACCAGTTCTTGGGGTCACCATGTGACCTGTAATGGGGAGGAGCCTGGGGTGGCAGAGACCGGATCGTATCCAGCTCAGCGAGTTGCGCACCCCGAACCACAACTAGGGCAGTTGCATGCAACCCCTGTTCCGTTGGCCGTCTCCGATTTCCTTCAGCGGCACCATCGGGAATGGCGGGCCGCCACTTGTCACGCATTTCTCGACGGCGTCCGCGACGGCGGCCTCCCAGTAGGCGCATTCTTGGCGTGGCTCCAGCAAGACTACCTGTTCGTCAATGACCTGCTGGCCTTCCAGGCCCGGCTCTTGGCCGGAGCTCCGCGCCCGGCACAGTCGGTCCTGGCTGCCGGCCTGGTGGCGCTGGAGGCAGAGCTGACCTGGTTCGAAGCACAGCTCGCGCGGCGCGAACTTCCGTTGGTCGCGGCGCGCCACCCCACAACTGATGCGTATCGGAAGGAGCTGGAACGACTCAGCACGGAGCCCGTGGAGGTCGGTATCACGGCCCTGTGGGCGCTCGAACGCGCGTACCTGGAAGCGTGGCGCGGGGCGGCGCCGGGAGCTGCCGAGTACCGCGAGTTCATTGAGCACTGGACTGCGCCCGCCTTCGCTCGCTACGTGGCCGGCTTGGAGGTCCACGCCACCGACTCCCCAGGCACGGAGGCGGCCTGGCTCCGGATTGTTCGTCTGGAGCGTGAATTCTGGAACATGGCGCTGGGAGCAGGGTGACCGAGGGCTTGATCACCGCCGGAGAAGGGCTTCCGTGGGAGTCCGCCGAACTGGGGCAAGCCCACTCCTTGCAATTCGCGCACCTGCAGGCCGTAGGGAAGCTGAACGCTGCCGCGTCGAGGATTTTATCCCTTAAGGGACCGAGCGGCCCGAGAGGCGAAGGCAGTAGTCCGGGCCTTGGATTCTGGAGCAGCCCGGAACCGCTCTGGCGCGTAGGGGGGGTCGGCATGCAGCGAAGGC
>DATFWQ010000053.1:0-45281 GCA_035259145.1 Candidatus Dormiibacterota bacterium
CCCTTGACGAGGAGGAACGCGAGCGCCGTTCGCGCCGGAACTACTACCGCTTCCTCGACCGCTGGGGGAAGCGGAAGGACCTCATGACTCGATGAAGAAGCGCGCCTACCTCCGCGAAATGCAGTACCGGGACGACACAAACCTGAATGCTCGAAGTGCGCTACACGAACGGTTCAGCGTCAACCCGGTCGGGCTCCAACGTTGGGTCTTTGACCAGCCCGACCTCCCGGCCCGCGCGCGGATACTCGAGGTTGGGTGTGGACCTGGCAACCTCCGGGTGGCGAACGTGGCCCGCATTCCTGAGGGGTGGCAGATTGTCTTGTCGGACTTCTCGCCCGGAATGGTGCGAGCAGCGCGCCGCCGGTTGAGCAGCCGGAGTTTCGCGTTCGAGGTCGCCGATGCCGAAGCGGTTCCACACCGCGCCGGCACGTTCGACGCCGTGATTGCGAACCACATGCTTTACCACGTTTCCAACCGGCGTCGAGCGATCGCCGAGTTCGGAGAGGTGCTGAAGCCGGACGGTGTGCTGTACGCGGTGACCAATGGGCTGGGTCACATGCGTGAAATCGACGACCTGCTGGCAGCCAGGGGCGTGAGCGAAGCCGGAGCCGGACATTCCAGAGCCTTCGGCCTGGAGACCGGAGGCGATCAGCTCCGCTCTTCCTTCGGCGAGGTGGAGCTCCGCCGTTATGAGGACAGGCTCGAGGTAACAGATCCGGACGCAATCGTCGCCTATGTCCTCTCCATGTCTGTCGCCCGCCTTGTGAACGCCGACGAACTTCGGCGTGAAATTTGTGCCGTCATCGCGCGGGACGGCCTCTTCGCCGTCAGCAAGGCCACGGGTATGTTCGTCGCCCGGTCGCCGCTGCCGCCGCAGCCTTGAGTGGCGCCCATACAATCCAGCCCGTGACCGAAGTAGTCGACGAGTTCACCTCCCGAATCGGGGACCTGCGCGAGCGCAAGGCCCGTAACCTCCGGATGGGGGGCGCAGATCGGATCGCACGCCAGCACGAGCGTGGCAAGCTGACGGTCCGCGAACGCATCGACCTGCTCTTCGATCCGGGCTCATTCATTGAATTCGGGCTGCTCGCCCACCAGCAGCCGATGCGTGGCAACCAGGTCGCAGCCCCGGAGCTGACGCCTGCCGACGGGGTCATAACAGGCCACGGTCTGATCGACGGCCGTCAGGTCTGGGTGATCGCGTACGACTTCACCGTCATGGCAGGCTCAATGGGTGCCGTCGGCGAGCAGTACAAATGCGCACGCGTCCGCGACATGGCCCTCCGCTACCGCAAGCCGATCGTCTGGCTGCTCGACTCGGCCGGTGCTCGTATTCAGGAGGCAGCCGGCTCCACGTTCGCCGGGTCAGGCTACCTCTTCTACGACCAGGTGACGATGTCCGGGGTGATCCCCCAGGTAGCGGCCATGATGGGACCCTGCGCTGCCGGCACCGCTTACATTCCGGGCCTCTCCGACTTCGTGCCCATGGTCAAGGCCACCAGCAGCATGTCCCTGGGCGGCGCACGGCTGGTCAAGGCGGCCACCGGCGAGGACGTGACCGACCACGATATGGGGGGCTCTCAGGTGCACTGCTACGAGTCGGGGGTAGGGGACAACGAGGTCGCCGACGATGCGGAGTGCATCGCCACGGTCCGGCGTTTCCTCTCCTATCTACCGTCCAGCAACACCGAACAGCCGCCCTATGTGGCCACCGACGATCCGCCGGACCGGCTGGTCGAGGGACTGGAGAAGATCGTCCCCACAGGGCCGCGCGCCGCATATGACGTCAGGCGCGTGATCAGGCTGCTGGTCGACCGGGACTCGTGGTTCGAGATCAAGCCAACCTGGGCCAAGAACCTCGTGATCGGCTTTGCGCGCATGGGTGGACATTCCGTGGGCATCGTCGCGAACCAGCCCATGCAGAAGGGTGGAACGCTTGACTCCGACTCGGCGGACAAGGCCGCTCGCTTCATCCGCATGTGCGACGCCTTCAACGTGCCTCTCGTCTATCTGGTCGACGTCCCCGGTTTCATCGTGGGCTCGGCGGTCGAGAAGCAGGGCATCATCCGGCACGGCGCCAAGATGCTCTATGCCACCTCTGAGGCGACGGTGCCGAAGATCACCATCGTCATGCGCAAGGCCTACGGGGCGGGGTACTTCGTGATGTGCGGGCGCGGGTATCACCCCGACCTTCTCGTTGCCTGGCCGTTTGCAGAGATCTCGGTGATGGGGCCCGAGGGTGCCGTCAACATAATCTTCAACAAACAGGTCGAGGCGGCCGAGGACCCCGCCGCAGCGCGCGCGCATCTGATTCAACAGATCCGCGGGACCATCAACCCCTACATCGCAGCGGGCTGGGCGATGATCGACGACGTGATCGAGCCCTCCGAGACAAGAAAGGTCGTCATCAACGGCCTGGAACAGGCGCGTGACAAGCGCATCGACCGTCCGTGGCGTAAGCACGGGAACATACCGGTATGAGCGGCCAGCATCGCGTCGTCGTATCGGCTGCGCTCACGGGGGCACTGACCCGCCGCGAGCACTGTCCCGCGATCCCCTACACTCCTGCCGAGATTGGAGAGGAGGCTCGCCGGGCTGCCGAGGCCGGTGCGGCCATCGTCCACATTCACGCCCGAAATTCGAATGGCTCGCCGACCTGGTCGCGTGAGACCTTCGCGGACATCAAGGCGGAGGTCAGCGCCCGCACCGACGTGGTAATCAACTTCTCGACCGGCGCCGTTGGCATCCCGGCGGACGAGCGAATTGCCCACATCCGGGAGCTCAAGCCGGATATGGCGGCCCTGAACATGGGGTCGATGAACTATGCCATCTACTCGGAAAAGCGCAAGCAGTTCTATCACGACCACGTTTTCGCCAACCCCTTTTCGGACATCCGATTCTTTCTCGAGACGATGAATGAGGCGGGCGTTCGGCCCGAGATGGAGTGCTTCGACTGCGGTCACGTGGGCAACACAGGTCCATTGATCGACATCGGGGTGCTCCGGCCTCCATACCAGTTCAGCCTGGTTATGGGCGTGCTCGGAGGAATCCCCGGAACCACTCGGAATCTTGTGCATCAGGTCGGATCGCTGCCGGCCGGCTCGCACTGGCAGGTGATCGGGATCGGGTTGAACCAGTGGCCGCTGGTTGCGGCGGCGATCAGCCTCGGCGGCAACGTCCGCGTCGGCCTTGAAGACAACTTCTATCTCGACGAGGGGCGGATGGCGAGGAGCAACGGCGAGCTGGTCGAAAAGGCGGTCGCAATGTGCCGTGAGCAGGGCCGGCCGGTCGCTTCGATCGCCGAGGCCCGCCAGCAGCTGGGACTGCATTCAGGAAGCGTCAGTGTCCAGTAGGGGAGGAGTTCACTGGATGACCGAGGTGCGAGCGGAGCTGGTAGGCAATGTCTGGAAGGTCGAGGCCCGGGAGGGCGATCAGGTGGAGGTAGATGACGTCTTGATCATCCTCGAGTCGATGAAGATGGAGATCCCGGTCACCGCCCCGAAGGGCGGCCTGATCCGCGAAATTCGGGTCAAAGAGCAGGACGTGGTGCAGGAAGGCCAGGTCCTGGCGGTGATCGAGTAGGTCCTCGTGAAGTCTGGCCGCACGCCTCGCCGGAGCCGGATGGCGCCTCGCCTCCGAGCCGTGGCCGGGGTAGTGCCCCACACCGCCGCATCGGTGGCCGACGTGGGCGCCGGCGACGGCCAGCTGGCCAGGCACCTGCGGGCACGCGGCCTCCACGTGATCGCGACGGAACGACGGCCCGGCCCTTACGCCCGGCTGCGGGCAGCCCTGCCTGAGCTGGACTGCCGGCAGGGCGAGGGACTGGAGGTCCTGCGACCTGGTGAGGTCGACGGAGTGGTTCTGGCCGGGTTTGGTGGCCACACCATCGCTCGGGTCCTGGAGGCATCGCCGAGAGTCGTTCAGGCGCTCAAGTGGCTGGTGCTGCAACCCCAACAGCACGCTGACCATCTGCTCGCCTGGCTTGGCGGGGCCGGCTACCGAGTAGACCTACGGGCGACGATGGCGCAGGGCCGGCACTCGTATACAGTCCTGCTTGTCAGGCCCTATGAACACTCCTGAGCTCGCGCTTCGCTACCAGCGCCTGGACCAGCGCGCGGCCCAGATCCGCGTCCAGATCGCAAGGGTCGAGGTTGCTCTGGCCGACAATCTGGAGCCTGAGCGCCTGGAGCGGGAACGCGCGTCTGCGGAGGCGGCTCGCCGGAACATTGAGCTCCGGTTGCGTGAGCGCGAGCGCGAGACCGAGGGCAGACGGACGCGTCTGCGGGCACGGGAGCGTGAGCTCATGAGCGGCCGGGTCCGCAATCCGACCGAGCTGATGAAGATGCAGCAGGAGGTGCAGCACCTCAAGGTTGCAGTGGGTGAGGAGGAGGACGCCCAGCTGATGCTGATGGAGCAGCAAGAGAGCCTTGACGTCGATCTGACCCGGCTGACCCGTGAGCTCGAGGCAGCTAGGGAAAAGGCTGCCGCGGCTGCGCCGGAGCTCCGGCAGCGCCTCGAGCAGCTGACAGCGGAGCTCGCCCAGGTGGAAGCCGACCGGGAGGCAACCTGGGACCTGGTGCCGGCGGACTGGCAGCTCGCCTACCGCCGAGTGCAGAGGCGGCTGGCCGACCCTGTCGCGGAAGTTGCGGGCAACCAGTGTCAGGCCTGTCACGTGGCGGTGACGTCGAGCGGTATGCAGGCCTTGCGACGGGCCGCGCTTCTGCAGTGCGACAACTGCGGCCGCATCCTGGTGGTGGCGTGACCTCCCCTACGAAACCTGGGCTCTCGCGGGGACCTGGGGAGAGGGTCCTGCGGTTGTTCACCGACGGCGCCGCGCGTGGCAACCCCGGCCCCGCCGGGCTCGGGATGGTCATCGAGGACGACCGGGGCACGAGGCTCTGGGGCGGCTGCCGCTTCGCCGGCACGGCGACCAACAACAAAGCGGAGTACATGGCGCTGATCGACGGCCTCCGCAAGGCTGCGGACTGGAAGCCAGACCGGCTCGAGGTCTACATGGACTCGGAGCTCGTCGTGAAGCAGGTCTCCGGCGCCTACAGGGTCAAGAACGCGGAGCTGGCGCCGCTCCACCGACAGGCCCTGGGATTGCTGCAGTCGTTTCAACGGGTAAGCGTCCGCTATGTGCCTCGCGAGCGGAACCGCGGGGCGGATGCGCTAGCCAACCGGGCAATCGACGAGGCGGTTCGCTGAGCGCCGCTCCGCGGTAAGATCGCCCTGGGCCGAGGCGGACGGGTGGCCGCTCTGTCCCGTTATGGGACGGGGAGGAAAGTCCGGGCTCCGCAGAGCAGAGCGCTGGGTAATACCCAGTCGGGGTGACCCGAAGGAAAGTGCCACAGAAATGACACCGCCGGCACAAGCCGGCAAGGGTGAAATGGTGGGGTAAGAGCCCACCGGCGGTCGGGTGACCGGCCGGCCAGGTAAACCCCGCTCGGAGCAAGACCAAATAGGAGGGCGATCCTCCGCCGGACAACGGTCCGGCGGCGAAAGGTTGCTCGCCGAGCCCTCGGGTAGCGGTCGCTAGAGGCGCCGGGAGACCGGCGTCCCAGATAGATGGCCACCGCCCCCGGGCGACCGGGGGAACAGAACCCGGCTTACGCGCCGCCCTCGGCCCACCCTGAATACGAGGCAAAAGAGCCCGAAGAGTTGACTCTCCCCCGCGAAGTCGGGGGAGTACCCGGCGCAGCCGGGGGAGGGGGGCGCCGCGAAGTCGGGGGAGGGGCTCCCGCGAAGCCGGGGGAGGGGGTCGAGACGTAGATGCCGTGTCAGGCCGGGGAATCAGCCCGCCCGACACAAGTGACGGGAGACTAGAAGCGCTCTCCAGGTGACCTGATAGCGAAAGCGATCAGGCTGACGGCGAGCACACCGGCGACCACGAACGCTGCAATGGCATCCAGCCAGCCCAGACCCGCCGCCGCCAGAAGCAGCAACGCCGCCGGCAGCCACATCGCTCCTGCCAGTTCCTTGCGTCCCGGCCTGTAAGTCCTACGTGCCAGGAGTGACATTCCCCTGGGAGCTGGTCGCTCATCGAGGAGCTCGCGCGGTAGCCGATCGATCGGATCCAGGGGGGCAAAAATCGCGTACATCCTCTTGCGATTCAAGCTCCGTAGATCGGATTCGCGTGATTGGCGCGCCATCGACCCTGCCCGATGCTACTCCTGCCAAGGGGGCTTTGCGCGCTCGTTATCAGCTCGAATGCTGGTGTGCTGCGCTGGGCGCGGCGAGCCGAGCGCCGATTACCTGGCATTCTCCCGTGTGAACACCGAGGGCAGTCCGGAGTTCTGAAGCCGAGCGCCCCGGAGCTGTCGGGCATCCCCCTCCCCCGGCTTCGCCGGGTACTCCCCCGCCGGCGCGGGGGAGAGAATTGGTAACTGGCGTGCCTGCCACAACTGCTTCGGACATCGAACGCGTGTATCGCGAGGAGTACGGTCGCGCGGTGGCCGTCCTGGTCCGCCACTTCGGTGACATCGACGTCGCCGAGGAAGCTGTCCAGGACGCGTTCACCGCTGCTGTGCAACGGTGGCAGTCAAGCGGGCTGCCCCCGAGTCCTGCGGGGTGGATAATCACAACCGCTCGCAACCGGGCAATCGACCGCCTCCGTCGCGAGGCGTCGCGCGAGGACCGGCACGCCCAGGCCGCTCTGCTCCACGCCGACCGCGAACCGGCTGAGGAGGGTCCAGTGAGCGACGACCGCCTGCGCCTGATCTTCACGTGTTGCCACCCCGCGCTCGCGACCAGCGTCCAGGTCGCCCTGACGCTCCGGCTCCTTGGGGGGCTCACCACCGCCGAAATCGCACGGGCCTTCCTGGTCCCGGAGCCGACCATGGCTCAGCGGCTGGTCCGGGCCAAGGGCAAGATCCGCGACGCGAGGATCCCTTATCGGATCCCGGGCGAGGCCGACCTCCCGAACCGCGTTCGGGCGGTGCTGGCCGTGGTCTACCTGATCTTCAACGAGGGCTACGCTGCCAGTTCGGGCGACCGCCTTGTCCGCGAGGATCTCTGCGCCGAGGCCGTCCGCCTGGGACGGATTCTGGCCGAGCTCATGCCAGACGAACCGGAGGTCATTGGGTTGCTCGCGCTCATGCTGCTCGTCGAGTCGCGACGTGCTACCCGCACCACGCCGAGTGGCGATCTCGTGCTGCTTTCCGACCAGGACCGCGGCCTCTGGGATCACGGTCTGGTCGCGGAGGGCCAGGCCCTCGTACGGCAATGCCTCTGCCGCAACCAGCCCGGCCCCTACCAGGTCCAGGCGGCCATCAACGCCGTTCACAGCGACGCGCCTGCCGCGGACGCCACGGACTGGCGGCAGATCCTGCAGCTGTACGACCAGCTCCAAGCGCTCGCTCCCAGCCCGGTCGTGGCCCTCAACCGCGCGGTCGCGGTGGCAGAGGTTGAGGGGCCAGCTGCTGCGCTTCCCATCGTCGACGGCCTGGAACTCGGTGCCTACCACATGTTCCACGCCATTCGCGCCGACCTGCTGCGACGCCTGGGCCGCAATGCTGAAGCGGCGATGGCGTACGAGGCTGCGATCGCCCGCACCGAAAACGCAACAGAGCGCGACTTCCTGCAGCGAAGGCGTCAGGCGCTCGTCGCGCCTTGACGCGCGCCTGTTGACGTCGGATCCGTTGCGGCGTAAGGCCACAGCAATCACGCGCGCGCAGGGACGGTAGCAGTATTCTTTGCGGCCAGTGAGGGAGGAGGGACCAGACCCGTTGACACTTCCTGAGTGCCCTGACCCGCCCTGGTCGATGCTGCGCGGTGATCGAGCGTGCTGGTACACGTTCCACGCCCTGGTGGCACGAACCGCCCCGGTGCCGCTTTCGTCGCCCCGTCCAACCGAGGAGCATCCGCCCGAGGTCAGCGACCAGCTCAGCTGAATTCGGTCGGGCAGCTCACGGCCGCGCGCTCGAGCCCCGAACGTTCCCCCTTTGCGCGAGCCAGCAGCCACCATGGCACGGTCCCGCACCGTGCCCGTGCCAGGGGAGACGCATGCGTCGTCGCAGCTCCGTAAAAATCGCTGATTTGCACGTTACGCCCCACATGTAGGGTAACAATCCCAATTTCGCCCCAAATTGTTCGGGAATTGAGTCGATAACGGCTGCTCGTTGCATGCACATCTTGTGGTTCGGAGTTGACAGCAGCCCGGGCGCCGATTAGTCTGGTGGCGAATCGCGGTGAAGTGTGGGGAGAAGTGGTGAACCACTCAGCGCGACAGCAGACGATGCAGCAGACGACATGGCACACACACCAGCACCATCCCGCCGCGCCATTTCTCCCCTCGGCCGTGATCCCGGGGGAGCCAGCTGGAGCTCCCCCGGCCGCTTTTCTCACCTCCAGCTAGAGCTCGATGTTCTGGGGCACGCACAGGGTCAGGGTCGACGAGAAAGGACGTCTGGCCATTCCAGCGGCCTTCCGCCGGCAGCTGCCGGAGGATGGCAGCTACATCTCGATCGGCCAGGACGGCGTTCTGACCATCTACCCGCCCGACCAGTGGGAGAGCCTCGCCAGCGGGCTGCAGGATCCGCTGCTGGGACAGGAGCAGCGGGCGCTGTCGCGTGCGCTGTTCTCGAAGGCTGTGGCTTGCGAGTTCGACGGGCAGGGCCGCGTCAGTCTCAGTTCCGAACAGCGCCGCCTGGCCGGTATCGAGCCGCGATCGACGGTGGCTGTGATCGGCAGCGGCGCGCGCGTCGAAATCTGGGCCGAGGAACGCTGGGACGCCTACTCGGACGACGCCGTCAGCAGGTTCGACGAGCTCGCCGATCGGGTAATTCAGGGGCGTGGGTGATCACGCTCCAGCGCACATACCAGCACTTTCACAACAGTCAATAGATCTCCTGCAGCCCCGGCCCGGTGCGGTCATTGTCGACTGCACGGTCGGCCTCGGTGGCCACTCGCGTCTGATCCTGGAGAGAATCCGGCCCGGCGGGCGCCTGCTTGGTATCGACCGCGACGGAGCAGCGCTGCACGTGGCGGCGGCCCGGCTTGCCGGCGCCGGCCCGGCGGCCGTCCTGCGCCAGGGCAACTTCCGGGACCTGACGTCCGTCGCTTCCGAGGCCGGCTTCGATCGCGTCGACGGCGTGCTCTTCGACCTCGGCGTGTCCAGCCCACAGCTCGATGACCCGGTGAGAGGCTTCAGCTTCCGCCAAGAGGGACCCCTGGACATGCGCATGGACCGGCGAAGCCCGCTCACTGCCGCTCAGGTGGTCAACGAGGTGCCGGAGCGCGATCTAGGCGGCCTCATCCGGCGCCTCGGCGAGGAACGCTGGGCGACCCGCATCGCACGCTTCATCGTCGATCGGCGGCCGCTGCGGACGACTCGCGACCTGGCGGCTGCCGTCGAGGCGGCGATTCCGAGAGGAGCCTGGCCGCCGGACATCCACCCGGCTACCCGCACCTTCCAGGCAATCCGCATGCAGGTCAACGACGAGCTTGGCAACCTGGACCAGGGACTGCGAGGAGCCGTGGAGATCCTCTCCCCACGCGGGCGCCTGGTCGTGATCGCGTTCCACTCCCTCGAGGACGCGGCTGTAAAGCGTTTCCTGGCGCTTGAGTCCAGAGACTGCATCTGTCCTCCCCAGCAGCCGGTGTGCACGTGCGGCCACCGCGCATCGCTTCGCATCCTGACCCGGAAACCTGTCCGTCCGTCGCCTGCGGAAATGGCTGCCAACGTGCGCAGTCGCTCGGCGCGGCTGAGGGCGGCGGAGCGGACGTAGACGGCAAGGCCCATTTTCCTCTCTCTCCTTTCTCAAGCCCTGGCGGACGGTGCCCCCATCCGCCAGGCACAACATCCCACCACTCGACCCACCGTTCGCAGAAGAGAAAGCTTTGGTCAACACCCGAATACTCACGACCCGGCGCCAGCCTGGCTCAGGCCGGCTCGCATACCATCGCCGCCGGCGTTCGGCCTGGCCGCGCCTTGCGACCATCGCCAACAGCTCGACCGCCGAGCGGTTCGGCCTGTTCACGTTCGCGCGTGCCTATACCGCGGCGGGAGCCTTGCTGGCCGTTGTCATCGCATACCTGGTACTGGGAGCGCACGCCACCCAGACGGCATACGAGCTCGACCAGCTGAGGGCACAGAATGCCCAGCTACTCGCCGAGCAGGACCAGCTGCGCTACAAGGACGCGAGTCTGCACACCAGAGCCGGAATCGCAGAGGCCGCAGCGGCCGCGGGCCTCCAGCACTCCAACACGCCGAAGTATGTCGGCTACCAGCCGGTGGCCCTCGATCTGTCCGCGCCGATCGGGCCTGACCGGCCACAGGATGCCCCGCTCTGGCAGCAGGCCCTGGCCGCGATCGTTGGGAGCACGGCCCGCGACGCGCAGGCAGCCGGCAAGGCAGACGTTTGGCGGCGCCCCTGAACCCGGGATCCATGAGGGCGATCGGGGTCTCCCATTCCTTGAACGGGAGAGGGAAACCGCGGTCACGGGGCCCGGCCAGGTGGGCGGCGCCGAAGCGTAGCCCCCACGGCCGCGGCGACACCACTCGCCTCCGTGTCTTGTGGCTGCTGGCCGCCGCACTGCTGCTCGCCTCCGCCGTCTGGGTTCGGCTCGCCTACTGGCAGGTAGCCCAGCATGCCTCTCTCTCGGACAAAGCAGCGCAGTATCACCTCCGTCAGGTCGCCCAGCCGGCCGCTCGGGGCGCCGTTTATGACCGCGACATGAACCTGCTGGCTGTCGACACCACGGTCTATGACGTCACTCTGTCGCCAACCGTCGTCAAGCCGGCGTCCCGCGAGAAGGTTGCCGACGGCCTGTCCGCCGCACTGGGCATGCAGAGTCAGGACGTGATGGACCTGTTGGAGTCGTCGCAGGCGTTCGCGTACGTCAAAAAACGCCAGCCCAAGGAGATTGCTGACAGGATCGCCGGCCTGGACCTGCCCGGGGTCGGCCTCGATCCCCAGCCGGATCGCAGGTACCTCCGGGGCGGAACACCCGACGTCAGCCTGGCCTCGAGCCTGCTGGGTTTCGTGAACTACGCAGGGGAAGGCCAGCAGGGAGTCGAGCAGCGGTACAACGCCCGGCTGGGGGGCCAGAGTGGGTCGGCGATGGTTTATCACGACCCCACGGGCAGGCAGATCACCCTCTCCAAGCAGAAGTTGCGCGAACCGGTCGACGGCGTCAACCTGGTCCTGACGCTTGACAGCAGCATCCAGTACGCGGCCGAGCAGGCCATCGCCGACGGCGTGAAGAGCAACAAGGCGCAGAGCGGCAGCGTGCTGGTCATGGACTCGAGGACCGGCGAGATCGCGGCCTGGGCCAACTACCCGGCGTACGACGCCAATGCCTTCACCACCACCGACCCAGCGCGCATGCAGGACCCGATCGTCTCGGCCCACTACGAGCCCGGCTCGGTGATGAAGGTCGTGACACTGGCGGGCGCCATCGACCAGGGCAAGATCACGCCGAGCACCACTATCCAGGACCCCGGCTTCATCGTCGTCGGCGGCAGCGTCCTGCACGACTGGAACGGAATCAACAACGGGACCGTCACGATGACCAATGTGCTGGAGAAGTCCCTCAACGTGGGCGCGGTCAGAGCCCAGCAGGCGGAGGGCGCGGACGCGTTCCTCCACTACCTGGACGCCTTCGGAATAACAAAAAAGTCCGGAGTGGACGTTGCCGGCGAGGTCCCGCCCACGCTGCAGGCCCAGTGGCGGCCGACCGAGCTGGCGACTGCCGCATTCGGCCAGGGCGTGGCTGTGAACATGGTCCAGATGTGCGCTGCCATCAACGTGATCGCCAACGGGGGGCGCTGGGTGCAGCCACACGTCGTGAAGCAGGTCGGCAACGTCCGTCCGAGCCTCCCAGCCGCCCGTCAGGCCGTCAGCCCGCAGACCGCCGCCTCGATGACACAGATGATGGAGTCCGTTGTCCAGCGCGGCTCAGGGAATCTGGCCCGAGTCCAGGGCTTCGAGCAAAATGAGGCCGGCAAGACGGGCACTTCCGAAATGCCGGAGAACGGCAAGTACTCTCACGATCACGTCTGGGCCTCATACGCGGGTTTCCTGCCGGCGGACAACCCGCGCTTCACGATGCTGGTGGTGGTCAGGCAGCCGGACAACGGGTCCAGCGACCACAACGAGGGCTACTACGTTTCGGGCCCGATCTGGAAGCGCATCGCTCAGCAGATCATCGAGCGCCAGCGCATAACCCCGGGGGCCGTTTTTCCGTCTAACTAGATGTGCGTCTCAGCCTCGCCGAGGTCCTGACTGCGACCGGCGGTCGGACCACCGGCATCACCCCACCCGAGTCTCGAAGCTTCCTCAGCTACCACACGAGCTCGGTAGAGGCCAGGCCCGGCGGGCTTTTCTTCGCTCTGAAGGGAGCCTCCCTCGACGGGCACGCGTTCTGTGCCGACGCCGTCGACCGGGGTGCGATCGGCGTCGTAATTGACCGCGACGTCGAGGTTCAAGGCGCTGCAGTGATCAAGGTGGCCGACGCCTGGCGCGCGCTGTACGACGTGGCGGCTCACGTTCTGCGCCGGGTGTCACCGCTGGTGGTCGGGGTCACCGGAAGCAACGGCAAGACGTCGACCAAGGAGATGACCGCCGCGGTTCTCGGGGTCCGTCACCGCGTCCTGAAGTCTGAAGGCAACCTCAATACTGAGACCGGGCTCCCTCTCACCCTTCTCCGATTGGAGCCGCATCACACCGCCGCAGTGCTGGAGATGGGGATGCAGCGGCCGGGGGAGATCGCAAGGCTCGCCGACCTGGCCAGGCCAGGGATCGGCATCGTGACAATGGTCGGCAGCGTCCACCTCGAGTATTTCGACAGCCCCGAGGCCCTGGCCAGAGCAAAGGGGGAGCTGGTCAGGGCGCTGCCTCCTGACGGGTTGGCGCTGCTGAACGCCGAGGACGAGTGGTTCGGGCTGCTTAGTGACCTGAGCGCAGCGCCTGTGCTTGGTTTCGGCATGGACGCGGGCGACTTCCGGGCCCAAACCTGGCGTCCACTACCGGCGGGTGGATCGGTGCTCACGGTCGACGGTGTTGAGGTCCCGATCGGCCTGGACGGCCGCCACCAGGCGCGCAATGCTCTGGCGGCGCTTGCGGCCGGCCGCTTCGCCGGCATTCCGCTGGCAGAGGCAGCCGGCGCGCTGGCCGGAGTTCGCGTTGGCCAGCGGCTGCAGGTGATCCCCACTCGCCGTGGGTACACCGTCGTCGACGATTCGTACAACGCCAGCCCGGAGTCCATGCTGGCCGCCTTCGAGTTGCTCAAGGAACGGCCACGGGCTGGCCGGCTCCTGGCCGTGCTTGGCGAGATGCGCGAGCTCGGACCGGCCGCGCCCGCGGCGCACGAGCGCATCGGCCGGCACGCGCGTGAGATCTTCGACGAGATCGCGATCGTCGATGCCGGCCACGGCCGTCTGCTGGCGCAGGCCGCTGGGGCCGTGCTCGTGCCCGACAAGCCGGCCGTGGTGCGGTGGGCGCGCGACAACGCGCGGCCTGGCGACGTTGTGTTGGTCAAGGCTTCGCACGGGGTTGGTCTGCAGGAGGTCGTGCGGGAGCTCGTGGCCGCGGGTAACACTGATCTGCTCGGAGGTCAAAGTTGCCCCTAAACCTCTCCATCCTTGCGGTTGCGTTCCTCATCTGCGTCGTGTCGTACCCGACGCTGATCCGGGCGTTCCAGCGACTGAGGGTCGGGCAGGTCATTCAACCAGAGCTCCCAACCGAGCACCAGCGCAAGGCAGGCACCCCCACAGGAGGCGGCATCCTGTTCGTGGCCGTTGGTGTCCTGGGCGGCCTTTTCGCGGTTCGCAACCACCCCGGGGCGCTGCCCGCCACCGTTGCGCTCATCCTGTACGGGACGCTTGGCCTGATCGACGACCTGGCCAAGATTCGATACGGCTCCGTCGGCATGCCCGCCCGGATAAAGTTTCCCCTCCAGGTCCTGTTCGCCATCCCAATCGCGGCGCTGGCGCACGCGCATCAGCACCCCCTGAGGCTGGACCTTGACGGCGTCTACTGGCCCCTGGCGATCATGGCCATCGTCGGCGCCGCCAACGCGGTCAACCTGACCGACGGTATGGACGGGCTGGCGGGCGGCCTGGCCGCGATCGCGATCCTCGGCCTTGCCTTCCTGCTCCCGGCAGAGAAGACCTACGAGATGGCTGGCTTCGGTGAGAGGGCCGTGGCCATGTCGCTCACCGGCGGCGTGCTCGCATTCCTCGTCTACAACCGGCATCCGGCCAGGATCTTCATGGGCGACGCCGGGGCCCTCGGCCTGGGAGCCGCGCTCTCAGCGATGGCGATCCAGCAAGGCTGGCTGTTCCTGCTCTTGATCCTCGGCCTGGTCTTCGCAGTCGAGACGATCTCTGTCATCATTCAAGTCGGCTACTTCAAAGCGACCGGTGGTCGCCGGCTGTTCAAGATGACCCCGATTCACTTCACGTTCCAGCTAGAGGGTTGGTCTGAGAGACGAATCGCGCTCGCGTTCTGGGGCGCGGGAGCAATCGCCGCCATAGCTTCGGGCTGGATCGCGCACAGCATGTTGTGATGGCGCCCACGCGGAGCGAAACCACGCGGTTTCGCGAACGCGCGGTGCCGGTCGCCGGCGAGAAAGCCCTGATCGTCGGCCTTGGCAGAAGCGGTCTGGCCCTGGCGAGATTCCTCAGAGGCCGCGGCGTCAACGTACGCATGGCCGACCTCCGGGGGCCCGACCAGCTCGCCGAGGTGCTGGCTCGGCTGCCGCCGGGGGTCGAGACCGTGCTCGGGGGCTATGACCGCAGCGTCCTCGACGGCTGCGCCGCAGTCTATGCCAGCCCGGGCGTGCCCTGGGACGTGGATCTGCTGCAGGCCGCGCGTGCCGGCGGCCTGACCGTCTCGAGCGAGATCGACCTCTTCTTCAGACTCTGCCCAGCCTCGATAGTCGGCGTGACCGGGACCAATGGCAAGACCACCACCACAGCACTCACCGGCAGCGTGCTGGCGCAGGACCGGCGGCCGGTCCTGGTCGGCGGCAACATCGGCGACACAGTGCTCGACCGGCTGGGGGAGCTCACCTCCGAACACTGGGTCGTGCTGGAGCTCTCCAGCTTTCAACTCGAGTCGTGCAACAGACCTCAGGCTCGGATTGCGGTCGTGCTGAACGTGACGCCTGACCACCTTGACAGGCACCGAGGCATGGAGGCGTACACGGCCGCCAAGACGCGGCTTCTGCGCTTCCAGGAGCCGGAAGACGACGCCATCCTGAACGGCCTCGACCCCGTCTGTGAAAGGATGGCCGGGCTGGCGCGCGCCCGCGTGACCTGGTTCGACCGCCACCGGCCGGTCCCCACGATGGTGCTGCCAGGCCGCCACAACGAGTTGAACGTGCTGGCAGCGGCGGCCGTCGGGCGGGCGGCAGGTCTGTCCGACGAAGCAATCGAGGCCGGCGTGCGAAGCTTCGAGGGCGTCGAGCACCGGCTGGAGCTGGTGGGGGAGTGGGGGGGTGTGCGCTGGTACAACGATTCCAAGGCGACCAATCCCGATGCCGGGCTTGTCGGTCTCCGGGCTTTCGAAGGGCTGCCTGTGGTGCTGATCGCCGGCGGCTATGGCAGCGGCTTCGAGCTGACCCAGTGGCTCGCCGCGGTGCGTTCGGGCACGCGCGCCGCGGTGCTCGTGGGGGCCAGCGCCGCCGAGCTTGCCGAGCGCCTGGCCGGACACCAGGTGCAGCTGGCTCAGACGCTCGAGGAGGCCGTCGAGCGCTCAGACAGCCTTGCCCAACCGGGCGATGTGGTGTTGATGAGCCCCGCTTACAAGAGCTTCGACATGTTCGCGAACTACGAAGAGCGTGGCCGCCGCTTCAAGGCTGCGGTCAGAAGGCTCCACGACACGGGATGAGCCTGCGGTCCTGGGTCGCTGAGCTCTGGGGACGCGAGGCCGGGCGCCGTGAAACAGATCGCTGGCTGCTACTTGTCACGCTGCTGCTCCTCGGCGCCGGGCTGGCCATGGTATTGAGCTCGAGCTCGGTGCAGTCCATCCACGACCACGGCTCGCCCTACTACTACTTCGAGCGCCAGGCACTCCTCGCTGCGGCTGGTCTGATCGCAATGGTTGTGCTGCGCCACCTGAACTATCACCGCCTCTATCGCTGGGCGCCGCTGCTCGCCGGCCTGACGGCTGCTCTGATGCTGGCTGTCCTGGTGCCCCACGTCGGGCTGACGCTTGGTGGAGCCCGACGCTGGATCGACGTGGGGCCCCTCGGCACGCTTCAGCCGTCTGAGGCCAGCAAGCTGGCGTTCGTGCTGTTCATCGCTCAGTGGGCCGACCGCCGGCAGGGCCGGCTTCGCGGGTTCGGGGACGGCTTCGTTCCCTTCTCGATCATGACCGGGGCGATCCTGGGGGTGCTCATACTCCAGCGCGATCTGGGGACCGCGGTCGTCATGTCAGCCATTTTGATCTCTGTCTACTTCGCCGGCGGCGGGCGCAAGGGACACGTCCTGCTGCTGTTGGTCGCGCTGATGCTCGCCTTCGCCCTGTTCGTGAGGCTCGAGTCGTACCGGGCTCAGCGTCTGGATGATTTCGTAAACCCGTTCAAGGACCCGCTGGGAACAACCTATCAGCCGGTTCAGGCACTGATAGGGCTGGGTTCCGGAGGCATCTTCGGCGTCGGGCTCGGGCATTCCGTGCAGAAGTATTTCTGGCTGCCCGAGGCCCACACCGACTTCATCTTCGCGATCATCGGCGAAGAGACCGGTCTGGTCGGGACCACGCTGGTGCTGGCGGGCTTCGTCCTGCTGACCATTCGAGGCTACCGGACGGCGATGCGCGCGCCCGACCGGTTTGGTGTCATGCTGGCCACCGGCATAACGACCTGGATCGGGTTCCAGGCGCTCCTCAACATGGGCGTGGTCACCGCCACGCTGCCCGCTACCGGCGTGCCGCTACCGTTCATAAGCTACGGAGGCACGGCGCTGGCGATAAGCCTGGCCGCGATGGGCATCCTGCTCAGCGTCGCTGCCGCGCCGAACCAATCCAACACCCGCAGGAGGGTTGATGCGACTGTTGATCTCGGGGGGAGGGACTGGCGGCCACTTGTCGCCAGCGCTCGCCGTCGCACAAGCATTCCGCGCTGAGCATCCGGACGCAGACCTCCTGATGGTCGGCAAGGCCGGCGGGCTGGAGGAACAGTTGGTGCCGGCGGCCGGCCTTGCGCTGGAGACCATCCATATTCGTGGCTTCGACCGCGACGCCCCCCTCAAAAACCTCGCCCTACCCGCCCTGCTGCCCGCTGCGCTGGCGTACGGCCTGCGTGTGGTCGACCGGTTCCGGCCCGACGTCGTGCTCGGGGTGGGTGGGTACGTGATGGCGCCGGCAGTCGCCGCCGCCCGCCTCCGGCGGCTCCCCTACGTCCTCCAGATCTCGGAGGCCCGAGGGCTGGCGAACCGGATGTTCAGAGCCGGCGCTGCAGCCGCCTGCGTCACCTTTCCGGACGACGTGGACTCGTTCCCGACGCCGCGCACCGTGCTGACGGGCTTCCCGCTCCGGCCGGGCTTCGAACGGCGGACGCCCGAGGTTCCTCCCAGGCAACTGCTTGTGATGGGTGGGAGCCAGGGGGCGCGCCACATCAACGAGACCATCTGGTCGCTCCTCGACGATCTGCTGGCCCGTTTCGAGGAGGTGGTGCATCTGACCGGCGCGCAGGGTAAAGAACAGGCTGCCCGGCTGGCGCGACCGGGCTACCGGCCGATTGCATTCAGCAGCGAGATGCCCAGGCTGCTCTCCGAAGCCGACCTGGCCGTGTGCCGGGCCGGGGTTGGTACCTGCGCCGAGCTGACCGCGGTCGGGCTGCCTGCCGTGCTGGTCCCGGGCACGTTCGGCGCCGCACACCAGGAGCGCAACGCTGCGCAGCTGGTCCGAGCAGGCGCTGCAGTGCGGATTGGCGATGTCGACCTGACCCCTCATGTGCTCCTCCGCACGCTGGACACGCTCGAGGGGCCTCAGCTCAGCGCGATGGCCGAGGCCTCGGGACGCTTGGGCCGACCGGACGCTGCACTGGCGATCGTGCGAGTCCTGGAGGAGATTGCCACGCTTGCTCCCGCAACCGGGGTTGGGGTGGGGGGGCGCTTGGAGTGACAAGCGTCCACCTGATGGGGATCGGCGGCAGCGGCGTTTCAGCGCTGGCCCGCGTGTTCCTGGCCCGCGGGGCAGCGGTCTCGGGCTGCGACGTCCGCGAGTCGCACACTACACAGCAGCTCGCCGGGGAGGGCGCCCGGATCGCGATCGGACACGACCCAGCTCACACGCAGGGCCAGGATCTCCTGGTCTATATCGGAACCATTCACTCCCAGTCCGAAGAAGTGCGCGTGGCACGCGCCAACGGCGTGCGCGTGCTGACGCGTGCACAGATGCTGTCCGAGCTCGTCGCGGAGAACAACAGTGTCGTGGTTGCCGGCACGCACGGCAAGACCACGGTGACGTACATGGCCGGCCACATACTGGTCGCCGCCGGCTTCGACCCCACGGTGCTGGTCGGGGACGGCTCCAGCAGCAGGGCAGGCAGCAGCCGGTGGCTGGTCGCGGAAGGCGACGAATCCGACGGATCCCTTGTACTGCATCGTCCCCAGCACGGCATCCTGACCAGCGTCGAGTTCGACCACCCGGACCACTTCGCAAACCTCGACCAGGTGGACAGCGCCTTCCGGGACTTCCTGGCGGTGATTCCCGGCGTGGCGGTCGTCTCCGCCGACTATCGAAGGGCAGTCGCCATGCCGGCCGGCGGCAGGCGCATCACCTATGGGCGCAATGATGCGGCCGACTATCGATGCGTCGATGCCGCCGGGGGCCGGTTCCTGGTCGAGCGCCACGGGGTGTGCCTGGCCGGCGTGCGCCTCATCGTGCCGGGGGCACACAACCGCGTGAACGCAAGCGGCGCGCTCGCCCTGGCTGTGGAGCTCGGGATCGAACCGCGCGTGGCTGCGGAAGCGCTGTCCTCGTTCCCTGGCGCACACCGGCGGATGGAGCGGCTGGGCACGTGGAAGGGCGCGTCGGTGTACGACGACTATGGCCATCACCCGACCAAGGTCCGGGCAACACTCGCGGCGGCTCGTGAGCTGGACCACGCACGCCTGGTGCTGGTCTTCCAGCCCCACCGCTACACGCGCTACGTGGCACTCCGCGACGAATTCGCCATCAGCCTGCGGGAGGCGGATGCGTTGGTGGTGACCGAGATCTACAGCGCAGGCGAGGAGAACCCAGGTGGGCTCAGCGGGGCTGAGCTGGCCGCGCTCGTACCAGGCGCCCGCTTCGCGGCCGACCTTGGAGCGGCGCGGGAGCATCTAGAGGCGCTCGTAAGTCCCGGCGACCTGGTGCTTCTGATGGGCGCTGGGGACATCAGGAGCCTTGGTGATGAGCTGGCCAACGCCGGCTGAGCTGGCCTGGCTGACCGGCCTGCGGGGCGTTGAGCGCGACTACCCCCTGGCCCGTCACACCTCGTTCAACATCGGGGGGCCGGCCGAGTTCTTCGTGGAGGCCGTTCAGCCGGAGCTGCTGGTCGCCGAGTGCCACCGGCGTGGCGTGCCCTATCTCCTGTTAGGCGCGGGCACGAATGTCCTGGTCGCCGACTCTGGAGTCGAGGGGCTCGTCATCCGCTGCGTCAACCGCGAATGGCGTGTCGATCGCAATCGGGTCTTCGCCCAGGCCGGGCTCAAGATGATGCGGCTGGCACGGATCTGCGCTGACCACGATCTGACCGGCTTCGAGTGGGCGATCGGGGTGCCGGGCACGGTCGGCGGGGCCGTCTACCAGAACGCCGGCTGCTGGGGCACGGAGCTGGTCGAGGTGCTGGCTGTGGCCGAAGGCGTTTGTGCAGACGGCGGCCCCGTCCAGTGGTCCCCGCAGGACCTGGCGCTCGGCTACCGGACCTCGGCCCTGCGTGGGGGGCCCCTGCACGGCGCGCTGGTGACCGGCGCCTGGCTCGAGCTGCGGCCGGGGGATGGCGCTGCAGCGCGGCGTCAGATGTCGCACTGGGTGGCCGAGCGCACCCGCACTCAGCCGATCCGCAGCAAAAACTGCGGCAGTGTGTTCAAGAACCCGCCCGGCGACTCCGCCGGCCGGCTGGTCGAGGCTGCCGGGCTCAAGGGTGCGCGCGAGGGTGCAGCTCAAGTTTCGGAGCAGCACTCTAACTTCATCGTCAACATGGGCGGCGCGACCGCCGCCGAGGTGAACCGGCTGATCCGGCGCATTCAGGCCGATGTGCAGGCGTGTTTCGGCGTCGAGCTCGAGGCAGAGGTCGAACGGGTCGGCAGGTGGCCATGAGGTGCAGCCAATGAGGATCGCGGTCCTTCAAGGTGGGCGATCGGCCGAGCGTGAGGTCTCCTTGAGCTCGGGCGTACAGGCGGCGAACGCGCTCCGACAGCGCGGCCACGAAGTCGTGCAGGTCGACGTCGGCCTGAACGTTTGGGACTGCCTGCGCGATGGTGGCTACGACTGCGTTTTCATCGCGCTCCACGGCAGGCTGGGCGAAGACGGCACCGTCCAGGGAATGCTCGAGCTGCTCGGGCTGCCATACACCGGATCTGGCGTCCTGGCCAGCGCTCTGTGCATCGACAAATCCCGCGCCAATGACGTGCTGCGCGCAGAGGGCCTGATGATTCCGGAGTTCGAAGAGTGCGAAGGCGACGACGTCGAGGATCTGGCTGATCGGTATGGCCTGCCTCTGGTGGTCAAGCCAGTGCGGGAGGGATCGACCATCGGCCTGACCATCGCCCACGATGTGGACGCCCTGGCGAGCGGCCTGATGCTCGCGCGCAGGTATGACAGCCGGGTGATGGTTCAGCGGTTCATGTCGGGCACCGAGATCACGATCGGCATCCTCGCAACGCCCGAAGTCCGCGTGCTGCCAACCCTGGAGATCACGTACGACAACGAGACGTACGACTATGACGCCAAGTACACCGCTGGCCGAAGCCACCACATAATCCCGGCTCGGATCCCCGAGGAGGCGCGGCAAGCCGCCTCCGAGGCGGCGGCGCGGGCGTTCCGGGTGCTCGGTTGCGATGGGATGGCACGGGTGGACTTCATAGTCACCCCCGACTGCACGCCCTGGCTGCTGGAGGTCAACACCATCCCGGGCCTGACGGCGCTGTCGCTGCTGCCCGACGCCGCGAGGGCGGCCGGTGTCCCTTTCGACGAGCTGTGCGACCAGCTCGTACGTCACGGCGTCCGGCGGCAAGAGCAAAAACTGGGGCCACCGGCGCTTTGATGGCCATCCTGTGAGACCGAGCCACCAGCGCCCCGGTTTGCACTCGCTCCACGCGTCAGCTCCACCCATGATCAGTCACGGCAGAGGCCGGCGGGCTGGCCGCCGCCCGAAGCGCTTTGGGAGCCTGGAGGAGACGGCGCGACGCCGCAGACGCCGTCTGGCCTCGCTCGCGCTGGCGACCGCAGAGCTGGGAGGCCTGGCTGCGCTGCTGCTCGCGCCTGTCTTCACTGTGCGCTCGATCGAGGTCAGTGGCAATACGCGGCTGACAAACGGCCAGGTGCTGTCGGCGGCTGGCCCCATCGGCGGCTCGGTGTTCCTTGTCGACCCGAGCGCCCTCGAGCGGCGGCTGCAGACCTCGACGTGGATACGCTCAGCCACCGTAACTTCACAGCTGCTCGACCGTGTCAGCATCCGGGTCGAAGAGTGGCGGCCGGTCGCGCTCTACAAGGCGGGAGGCGGCCCGCCCTACCTCCTGTCTGACCAGGCGGCCGCTCTTGGGGTAGCCGGCGGCGACGAGGTAAAGACGCTGCCCGAAATCGACGGACCGCCGCAGCCAGAGCCGAAGCCAGGCCGGCCGGCCCTGGACCGGGCGCTCCTGACAGCGCTGGTGAACATCCAGCGTGCGCTTCCAGCGCTGCTCGGTGAGGAGGTCCAGTCGTTTACCATCGACGCCTGCAGCAACCTCACGCTGAACGCGAAGAGGGGATGGAAAGCGCAGTTTGGCCGGATGCTGACCCCCGACGAGCTCGCTTCCCTCAGTGACAAGATCGCCGCTCTCAAAGCGCTTGCCGCCGCCGGCGAGGTGAACTTCGGCAGCCCAGACCTCCAGTACGTGAATGTGATGAATCCGACCCTCCCGGCGGTCAAGACCAGGGACAAGCCGCTACGGACTGCCAGGGCTCCGGCGTCTTCGCCGGCGCCAGGTCCTTCGCCGTCCGCCCCACAGCCGTCCGCGGCCGCGTGCAAGTAGTCGTCGTCGCGGTCGTCTTCGCCGTGGTCGGCGTGGTCATCGGTCTGCTGTCGCCTTTCACCATTCCGACCACCTACGCCCGGTACACGGCCGTGGCACTCCTGGCGGGTCTTGACTCCATTTTCGGGGCGTTGCGTGCCTACCTGTCTGGGACGTTTGCCCCACGCGTCTTCCTGATGGGCCTGGTGACCAACAGCGCGCTGGCTGCCGGCCTGACTTTTGTCGGGGACAAGCTTGGGGTCGACCTGTCGATCGCTGCGATCGTGGCTTTCGGGGTTCGCATCTTCAACAACCTGGCCTCGATTCGCCGCCACTACATCTGAATCCCACCCCTAGATGTGTGACGAAGGCATCCGCCAACCACAAAATCTAGTCCGATTTGCGGGGGGCAGGCTATATACTGTGCGCTGACCCGCCAGGTTTTCTCAACGTTCTCGGAGGCATCCCAGCACATACTTGTCCAGGCGGAAAAGGTTGGTCGGACTCGACCTTGGCACCAGCAAGGTCGCCGTGGTCATCGCGGACGCTGATGACTATGGTCAGCTGAACATCGAGGGCGTCGGCGAGGTCCCGGCTGAAGGCCTTCGCAGGGGCGTTGTGGTCAACATCGAGAAGACCGTCCACGCCATCCAGACGGCCATGGTGACCGCCGAGCGGATGGCGGGCGTGCGAGGTGAGGCTGTGATCGCCTCTCTGGCCGGTCCTCACATCAACTCGCAGAACAGCCGCGGCGTGGTTGCCGTGTCGCGGCAGGATCGGGAGATCGTCGGCGAGGACGTTGATCGTGTGGTCGAGGCGTCGCGCGCGATCAGCGTGGCCAGCGATCGGCAGGTGATACACGTGCTGCCACGGACGTTCACCGTGGACGACCAGGAGGGCGTCAAGGAAGCGATCGGCATGACGGGCCACCGTCTCGAGGTCGAGACGCACATCGTGACCGGCTCGCAGACCGCGGTTCAGAACGTCATAAAGTGCGTCCACCAGGCGGGCTTCGACGTCGAGGACGTAGTCAGCCAGGGCCTGGCTTCGGGCGAAGGGGTACTCAGCTCCAATGAGGTCGACCTGGGCGTGTGCTTGATCGACATCGGTGCCGGAACGACGGACGTGGTCGTCTACAACGAGGGCTCCGCCCTGCATTACGCGGTGCTGCCCCTCGGCGGCAACCACGTGACCAACGACATCGCGATCGGTCTCCGCACCACGCTGATCGAGGCTGAGACCCTGAAGTTGAACTATGGGCACACGCTGCCGGAGGTGATCCCGGCCGAGGAGCGGATCGACATCAGGCAGGTGGGCGGGGACCGCCTCCAGCCGACGCCGCGGCGCTTCGTAGCCGAGATCATCGGGCCGCGGATGCGAGAGATCTTCCAGCTGGCGCGCGAAGAGGTTCGCCGCAGCGGCTACGACGGCTTGCTGCCCGCCGGTGTGGTGGTCTCCGGTGGCGGAGCCCGCCTGATGGGGACGACCGACGCCGCGCAGGCGGTCTTCGACTCGGCTGTGCGGCTGGGCCTGCCGATCGGGATCGGCGGGCTGGCGGACCGAGTTGCAGGGCCGTCGCACGCCACGGCGGTGGGGCTGGTCAAGTGGGGTGCGCGCACTGCCCCCCTGCCCGCCAACGGGAGGGCCCACAACAACCACGGCCCTGCCCTGGCGGGCGCGTATCAGAGGACCGTGAGGTGGCTGCGTGACTTCTTTTAGGCGAGGGCAAGCTCTCAGCATGGCACGCGGGGCCGGGGCCCCACCAAGTGGGGACGGCACCTCTCCTCAGGTGCCGCGGGGGGCGTGTTGTGGCGGAGGCCACAACACCCGAATCTGGTCAAGGCCGAAGAGCGGAGCGTGCCTTGACGAGATTCGTTCCGGGGGGGCGTGCCCCCCAGACAAGGGGGACGGCGCCTCTCCTCAGGCGCCGTGGGGAGCGTGTTGCGGCGGACGCCACGACGCCCGAATCTGGTCAAGGCCGAAGAGCGAAGCGTGCCTTGACGAGATTCGTTCCGGGGGGGCGTCCCCCCAGACAAGCGGGACGGCGCCTCTCCTCAGGCGCCGTGGGGGGCGTGTTGCGGCGGACGCCACCACGCCCGAATCTGGTCAAGGCCGAAGAGCGAAGCGTGCGTTGACGAGATTCGTTCCGGGCGGGCGTGCCCCCCACATAAGTGGGAAGTGGTCAGGACTGCACCCGGGGCCCCACGAAGTGGGGACGGCGCCTCTCCTCAGGCGCCGTGGGGGGCGTGTTGTGGCTATGCCACAACACCCGAATCTGGTCAAGGCCCAAGAGCGGAGCGTGCCTTGACGAGATTCGTTCCGGGGGGGCGTGCCCCCCAGATAAGGGGGCCGTGGCCCCCAGCAAATATGGCTGCGTGGTTCTCACTGGGTCGCATTTTTCGATTCAGCAGAGGTCGTGGATCGTGATGCAGGAGGCAAGGATGCAAGGGGATCGCCAGGACGGGCGCGCGCGGATCAAAGTGATCGGCGCGGGAGGAGGGGGCGGAAACGCAGTCAACAGAATGATCTCGGCGGCACTGAAGGGTGTCGAGTTCATCGCCATCAACACCGACCTGCAGGCACTGGAGCGCTGCAACGCGGACGTCAAGGTCAACATTGGGCGCAAGCTGACGCGCGGCCTGGGTTCGGGTGGGGATTGGACCAAGGGCCGAGACGCGGCAGACGAAAGCCGTGCCGAACTGACGGAGCTGGTCAAGGACACCGACATGGTGTTCATCACCGCCGGAATGGGGGGTGGAACCGGAACTGGCGCGACGGGCGTCATCGCCGAGGTTGCGAAGATGGAGGGGGCGCTCACCATCGGCGTTGTGACTCGGCCGTTCCGGTGGGAGGGCAAGGTCAGGAACGAGACCGCCGAAGCCGGCATAAAGAACCTCCGCGAGAAGGTCGACGCCCTGATCGTGATCCCCAACGACCGCCTCACCCAAGTGGTCGACAAGAAGACCACGCTGGAGGAGGCGTTCCGGATCGCTGACGACGTGCTCCGTCAGGGGGTCCAGGGCATCGCCGACCTGATCGTCAACCCCGGTGTGATCAATCTCGACTTCGCCGACGTCAAAGCGATCATGACCGACACCGGCGAAGCCCTGATGGGCATCGGGTTCGGCTCAGGCGACAACCGTTCTGAAGATGCGGCCAAGCAAGCTGTGGCGAGCCCGCTGCTTGAAACCTCAATCGACGGCGCTCAGGGCATCCTCTTCAACATCACCGCCGGCAAGGACATCACGCTGCACGAGTGCGAGAAGGCGGCGGAGATCGTGAAGGCGTCAGCCGACCCCAATGCCAACATCCTTTTCGGCGTGGTCAACGACGATCGAATGCAGGGCGAGGTGAAGATCACGGTGATCGCGACCGGGTTCGCCCGCAGGCCGCGCATCGTCGCGCCGGCGACCACACCCGTCGCCGAGCCCGTTGCCCAGAAGCAGCCGGAGTATTCGCGACCGCTCGTCGAGAGCCGCCCCGCGGCGTTCGCCTCGGACGAGGAGGACCTCAACATCCCGGCCTTCCTGCGCAACCGGCGTCAATGAGCCGTTCGGCTGGTCCAGGCAGGTCGTAAAGTCTGAGGGGACGTTTGCCCAGATGAGATGTCCGTATTGCGGTCACCACGACCTGAAGGTTGTCGACTCGCGCGATTCCGAGGTCGGCGAGGCGATTCGGCGACGTCGAGAGTGCCTGCAGTGTGGCCAGCGCTTTACGACCTATGAGCGGATCGAGACGGTGCCCTTCTTCGTGATCAAGAAGGACGGCCGGCGTGAGGACTTTGATCCCCACAAGCTGTTCACGGGCCTCAAGAAGGCGACCGAGAAGCGCGACATCTCACCCGAACGCCTGAACGGGATCGTCGATCAGATCGAAGCAGAGCTGCGGCGCAGTGGCAGAGTGGAGATCCCCAGCCAGGAGATTGGCGAAATGGTCATGGAGCAGCTGCGGGACCTTGACGAGGTTGCCTACATCCGGTTCGCGTCCGTATATCGGGAGTTCATGGACCTGCAGCAGGTCAAGCGCGAGATCGAGCAGGTCCTGTCTTCACGCGCCAACTCTCGCCGCAAACCGACCCCGGCGCGTCGCTGACTCAGGCTCTGAACGTCAGAGCGTGAGCCACCCGGTTCGCATGTGCCAGTGCTCGCCGGCCCGGACATGCCGGAGGATGGCGCGTTCGAGGGAGGTTCGGGGAGCGACGTCTTCCATGGAATCGGGCACCTTGCCGAACACAAACCTGAACACATCGTGGTCGGCGTCTCGCACGCCGGGCACCAGTTCGAAACGGCTCTGGAATCTGACCATGTTGGATGTGGGCGGCAGATATCGAGCCAGCTGGTCGTCCAGGAGCCACGACGTGCAGGTCACGATCCGGTAGCCGAGCTCAGGAAAGTGGCCGGCGAAGAATACCTTCGCCGTCCGGAACGACTCATCGCAGGCCTCAGGCGTCAGCGGCCCCGCCTCTGGGATGTGCACGCTGAGAGCCGGGTCACCCGGCCGGAATCCAGCGCCAAGTTTTTCAACCGTGTCGGCGTCGTACCAGAAGAGCGGACCCCCGGGTCCGGTCCGCAGCCGGTACGGTAGGAACTGAAGGCGCCCGAGCGCGTACAGCGCCCCGCGAAAGTGAAGACCGAGCCAGAACTGGCCATCAAAGCCGGTGCGGCCGTTTCGCCGTCTGTACAGACCGACGTGGCGACCGAGGTCCGCGAGGGTCATCCAGGATACCGTGTCGGCGATGCCCCGCTCCTGATGCCAGCGGCGGATGGCCGGCACCGCCGCCAGGAACACGAATACCCAGAAACAACGCCCCTGGATGCCGAGCTCGGACGGAAGCGACGGCCAGGGCCCGATGGCGGCCTCCGGCCGGCCGATGCCGCCGAGTTCTCGATGGTAGGCGCGCTCGAGGAGCCACCACAGGTCGGGCTGGGGCTCAGGTGAGGGCAGTGCCTCGACGATCGCGGACCGGTCGGGCTCAGCCACCAGGAGCCGGTCCAGCAGCGCCGCCGCCTCGTCGCCGCGAGGTAGCGGCACCCCGGCCGGCGGCGGCCCAACGGCGTGCAGCGACTCTATCCAGGGCCGGTAGTCGGCTGTCAGACCCAGTCTCCGGGCGACAGTTGACGCCTCCATGTCCCGCTCTCCGAACGGCACTATACTCGCCTCATGCCGGGCCGCCGGTTCGCTCTCGCCGCGGCCGCCGCGGTCGTTGCGCTGCTGGCGCGGGCGCCGTCGGGTGCGTCCGCGGCCTCACCGCTGGTCGTCAAGGCCACGCTGGAAGGCGAAATCAACGCAGCCACATCGACGTACATCGCGCAGGCGGTTCAGCGCGCCGAGTCAGAGCACGCGCAGGCCCTGCTTGTGGTCATGAACACGCCGGGCGGCCTGTCCACCTCGATGGATGACATGGTGACGAGCCTGCTCAATTCTCGGGTCCCGGTCGTGGTCTATGTCGCCCCCGTCGGCGCTCGCGCCGACTCGGCGGGCCTGTTCGTCGCCCAGTCTGCTGACGTGGTCGCGATGGCACCTGGCACAAATTTGGGCTCGGCCCACCCGATCACCGCCAGTGGCGGGAACATCGGCGGCGAGCTGGAACAGAAGGTTGTCAACGACGCGGTGGCGCGTATTCGCAACCTGGCCAGCATCCATGGCCGCAACGCTGACTGGTGCGAGAAGGCGGTCCGGGAGAGCGTCAACGTCGGCGTCGACCAGGCCGTCAGCCTCCACGTTGCAGACCTCAAGGCCAACGACGTACCGTCTCTGCTTTCGGCGATCGACGGCCGCGAGCTGCCGCGAACCCACGGCGGGCCGGTCAGCCTTCAGGTGTCCGGGGCACGTGTAGAGGACGACCCGATGCCGGTGCCGCTCCAGCTGTTGCAGCTGCTCATCAATCCAAACGTCGCTTACCTGCTGCTGCTGCTCGCCATCTTCGGGTTGATCGCGGAGGTCACGACGCCTGGAGCCATCCTCCCTGGCACCGTGGGAGTGATCAGCGCCATCCTGGCGCTGGTGGCCTTTACCAGTCTGCCAGTCAACATCGCGGGCGTGCTGCTCATCCTGTTCGCGTTCGCGCTCTTCGTGATCGACCTCAAGGCTCCGACCCACGGCGTCCTCACGGTCGGAGGCGTCGCCTCTCTCGTCCTCGGGTCAGCCTTTCTGATCAACACGGGTGCCGTCGGGGAAGGCATCAACCTCTGGCTGATTGCCGGCGCCGGTCTGGCGAGCGCTGGGTTCTTCGGATTTGTGCTCAGCAAGGCGGTCGAGGCACGGAGCCGGCCGGCCTATGACCTCACGGTGGCGAGCCAGCCACCGAACGACAAGGAGGGAGTTCGATGAGTGAGAGAAGGATGAGTCAGAGAAGGACGCGCGCAATGAGTGGCGCCCGATGACCCCGGCAATCGTCCTGGGGGTTGCACTCCTGCTTGCACTGATCCTCGCCTATTCCAGCATCCGCATCGCCCGTGAGTACGAGCGGGGCGTGGTGTTTCGCCTTGGCAGGCTAATCAACCTCAAAGGCCCTGGCCTCTTCCTGATCCTGCCCTTCGGAATCGACCGTCTGATCAAGGTCGACCTCCGCGTGGTCACGCTGGAAGTGCCGCCGCAGGAGGTGATCACCCTTGACAACGTGACCGTAAAAGTCAACGCAGTCATCTTCTTCCAGGTGATCGACGCCCGAGCCGCCATCACGAGGGTGCTCAACTACATGAACGCAACCTCGCAGATGGCTCAGACCACGCTCCGAGCCGTGCTGGGGCAGTCAAGTCTGGACGAGCTGCTGGCCAGCCGCGACAAGATCAACCAGAACCTGCAGCAGATCATCGACCAGCACACCGAGCCCTGGGGCATCAAGGTCAGCACGGTCGAGGTCAAAGACGTGGAGCTGCCGCTGTCCATGCAGCGGGCCCTTGCTCGTCAGGCCGAGGCCGAGAGGGAGAAGCGGGCCAAAATCATCGCAGCGGAGGGAGAGTTCCAGGCTGCGCAGACGCTGACCAATGCAGCCGGCGTGATGGCAGCACAGCCGGCTGCCCTGGCTCTGCGCTACATGCAGACCCTTCTGGACATGGGGCCCGAGAAGAACTCGACGATTGTCTTCCCGATCCCGTTGGAGCTGATCCGGCCACTGCTCGGCGCTCCGACTTCAGGCGACGGCCACGCACGCGAGCGGCTGGGGCAGACGAGCGGTACGTCCGGGAGTGGCTGACAAGCCACCCGCACAGGCCTGGACTGGTCAGGACGGCACTCGGGGCCCCACGAAGTGGGGACGGCCGCTCTCCTCAGCGGCCGTGGGGGGCGTGTTGTGGCATACGCCACAACACCCGAATCTTGTCAAGGCCGAAGAGCGAAGCGTGCCTTGACAAGATTCGTTCCGGGGGGGCGTGTCCCCCAGAAAGAGTACGCTGACGCTCGATGGACTGGCGTGGCCTATTCCTGCCGCGGATCAACCGCAAGCCGTCGCGCGAGAGCCGCAATCCGCCGAATCCGGAGGATCTTGAGCGCCTCGAAGAGCTCAGGGAGCAGGGATCGCGGCTCAAGCTGCCCCACCCGGTCCGCGGCCACCTCGTATTCGACAGCGAAACCTCCGCCCGCCAAGCTGCGGACCCGCTGAGCAAGGAGGGCTTCTCCTGCACTGTGCGTTCAGCGCCCGACGGCTCCTGGGTGCTGACCGCGATCGTGCAGGTGGTGCCGACACCGGGCGCTCTCACCAAGCTTCGCGAGCAGTTCGAGGCTGTGACGGCCGCGTACGGCGGCAGCTACCGCGGCTGGGATGCCCCGATCGTTTACTAATACGGAGACCACGCCTCCCGTCGTGCTCCGCATCCCGGGCCTCGCCACCCACGCCTCCCTGGTGCACGGCATGTCCACCCTGGCGCTGGGAGACATGCGCGCCCCGGCGCCTGGCGACGCCGCGCTGACGCCGGCACGCCGGGGGTTCGCCGAAGCGCTGGGGCTGGAGCCGGACCGGCTCGTCGTTGCCGGCGCTGTCCATGACGCCCGGGTGGCGAGGGTGGACGAGCCTGTAGGGGTGCTGCGGGGCTTCGATGCGCTTGTGACGGATCGCCCGCGTCTGGCGCTGCTGGCAACCTTCGCAGACTGCTACCCGGTCGTGCTCTATGACCCGGCCCAGCGGGCCCTGGCGCTCGCCCACGCGGGATGGCGCGGCAGCCGGGCGGGAATCGCAGGGCGCGCCGTGCATGCGCTGCGCAGGGAATACGGCTCCCGGCCAGACGACCTGATCGCAGGTCTGGGGCCGGGCATCTGCGGCCGCTGTTACGAGGTCAGCAAGGACGTAGCCGGCCAGTTCGATGCGACGCACACCCGGCCGAGCCGCGACGGGCGCTTCTTGCTCGACCTTGCGGCGGTCAACCGAGACCAGTTGCTGGCTGCGGGCGTGCGGTGGGGCCGAGTCCACGTCCTGGGCGTCTGCACCCGTGAGCGACCTGAGCTGCCTTCGCACCGCCGGGTTCCCGATGGGGTTCGCTTCGCTTGTATCGCCGCCATCAGATAGACGCGAACCTCGCCTCGATACGCAGGCGCGTCGAGCTGGCGGGGGGCAACCCAGACGCCATCACGATCGTCGGTGTCACCAAAGGCCAGCCCGTGGACGTCTGCCGCGCCGCGGTGTCGCTCGGCCTGGGGGTACTGGGCGAGAACCGGGTCCAGGAAGCGCTCAGCAAGATGGACGATGTTCCTGGCGCAGTCTGGCATCTCGTAGGCCATCTGCAGACCAACAAGGCGCGTCACGCCCACCGGTTTGCGTTGATCCAGTCCCTGGACTCCGTTCGCCTGGCCACAGCGCTGGCCGGACTCGGCCGCGCCCAGGTCCTCGTCCAGGTCAACGTGGCTCGCGAGCCTCAAAAGCACGGTGTGCCACCGGAGGAAGCGGTAGGCACTGCAGTGCAGGTGGCGGCGCTACTGGACCTGCGCGGCTTCATGGCGATGGGCCCCGCGCGTGGCGACCCCCGTCCGGCGTTCGCAGAGTTGAGGCACCTGCGCGACGAGGCTGAGCAGCGGCTCGGCAGTGCCCTGCCGATCCTGTCAATGGGCATGAGTGAGGATCTCGAATCGGCTGTGGCCGAGGGCAGCACGATGCTCCGCGTCGGCCGCGCGTTGTTCGGTGAGCGGCCCCGGAGCGCGACCCCTGGGGTGCAATAAGTAAGCCGAAGTGGCCCGCAGTTGTGCCGCAGGTGGACCAAGTGCTGGGGAATTGCCCTATCAGAGGGCCCGGGAGAGGGCCTACTGCCGGCGGTTGGTCCAATGCCGATTCATGGCCAGCGGCCTCGGCCAGCGTGCACTCGGATGCACGCCCGCGCTGCCTGAACTCGCGGTAGTCTCATAGGGCACATGACATTCGTACTGCAGCTGGTCATCATCGCCTTCATGCTCTGCCTGGTGATCCGGGCGGTCTTCAGCTTTGTCGAGCCGTATCCCAAGAATCAAGTCCACCAGTTCACGTTCAGGGTCACCGAACCCTTCATCGCGCCCGTGCGGCGACTGGTGCCCCCCGTTGGTGGGTTCGACATCGCCTTCCTGCTCGTTTTCATCGCCGTGTCGATGCTCTTGCAGCTCGTCGGGCGATTCTGAGCGGACGCTGAACGCCGCATTTGTGACCCGGTCGTCGGAAGCGGGCGTCGCTCGGTAGCGACAGCCTGCGAGCTGTGTCCGAGCGCGAAAAGACCGGTAGACTACTAGGACCCTCGGCGACGACGGAGACGGGTAAGCTCGTCACCTGCCTCGTACAGAGAGCCCGCGGTGCTGAGATGCGGGCCGGTGGCCGGCGAGCTGAGATCACTCCCGAGCCGAACCCCCGCGCTAGCGCAGCGGCTAGCGGTTGAGCGCCCGGTGACAGCCGGGAATCTGGGTGGTACCGCGGGCTGCGGCACAGCTCGTCCCAGAGTTGCAACAGAGAGGACGGCGCGCATGCAGACCAGAAAAGTGTTCCAGGAAGTCAGCTCCAGGCCCACCCTGCCCCAACTCGAGCGGGAGATCATGGAGCTGTGGCAGCGCGAGGGCACTTTCGAGGCCAGCCTCTCGAGACGCCAGGGTGCACCGCGGTGGATCTTCTACGAAGGCCCGCCAACCGCCAACGGCAAACCTGGCACCCACCACGTGCTGGCTCGGGCGTTCAAGGACCTGTTCCCCCGCTACCGCACCATGAAGGGGTTCTTCGTGGAGCGCAAAGCGGGCTGGGACACGCACGGCCTGCCGGTCGAGCTCGAGATCGAAAAGAAGCTTGGAATCTCGGGCAAGCAGCAGATAGAAGAGTTCGGCATCGACAGGTTCAACGAACTCTGCCGTCAGAGCGTCTACACCTACGTCGACGCGTGGACCGAGATGTCAAAGCGGATGGCCTTCTGGCAGGACTACGACAACGCCTACTGGACCCTGACCTCCGACTACATCCAGTCGGTCTGGTGGGCGCTCAAGACGATGTGGGATCGCGGCCTGATCTACAAGGGCTTTCGGGTGGCGCCCTACTGTCCGAGGTGCATGACGCCACTCTCCAGCCACGAGCTTGGCCAGGGCTGGCACGACGACACGCCCGACCCCAGCGTCTACGTCCGCTTCCGGCTGAAGACCGACCCAAAGACCAGCATCCTCGCCTGGACCACCACACCCTGGACACTGCCGGGCAACGTCGCACTCGCCGTCGACGAGAACGTCGACTACGTCAAGGTCAAGCAGGGAGATGAATTCTTGATCCTCGCCGAGGCCAGGTTGGAGGTGCTGCACGGCGAATACGAGATAGTCGAGCGCCTGAAGGGGTCCGATCTCGTCGACCTCGACTACGAACCCCTCTACACCTACCTGCCACCCAAAGAGCGTGCCTGGTTCGTGGTCGCGGCCGACTTCGTCTCCGTCGACGAGGGCACCGGCGTGGTACACACGTCGGCGACTTACGGCGTTGACGACCTGCGCCTGTGCCAGGAGAAAGGTATTCCCGTGCGCCACACGGTCGACCTCCGGGGTCGCTTCATGCTCGAGGTGGAGAAGTTCGCCGGACAGTTCGTCAAGGAGGCCGACCCGCACATCGTCGACGACCTGCGCAGCCGCGGGCTGATCTATTCGGAGGGCGAGATCCGGCATACCTACCCGTTCTGCTGGCGCTGCGACACGCCCCTGATCTACTACGCGCTCGACTCGTGGTACATCGGTACGACAGACTTCAAGGCTGAGCTGCTGGCAAACAACGCGGCGACGAACTGGATCCCGGCTCACGTCAAGACTGGCCGAATGGGCGACTGGTTGGAGAACAACGTCGACTGGGCGTTCTCGCGGTCCCGCTACTGGGGCACTCCCCTGCCGTTCTGGGTCTGCGCCGCTTGCGGCGCTCAGCGCTGCGTCGGCTCGGCCGACGAGCTCGGTATCGACCCCGAGGGCGACCTGCATCGACCGTTCATCGACACCGTCAGGCTGCCGTGCGAGCGGTGCGACGGCGACATGGAACGCGTGCCCGAGGTCCTCGACGCGTGGTTCGACTCCGGCTCTATGCCCTTCGCACAGCGCGGCTATCCCCGCAAGGGCAGAAAAGAGTTCGAAGCGACATTTCCCGCGGACTTCATCGCCGAAGCGCTTGATCAGACCCGTGGCTGGTTCTATACGTTGCTGGCAATCTCGACCATGCTGTTCGACCAGAACGCGTATCGAAACGTGATCAGCCTTGGCCTCGTGATCGACCTCGCGGGCAAGAAGGCCAGCAAGTCGCGCGGTAATGTTCTGGACCCGAACTATCTCTTCGACACTTACGGTGCTGACGCCCTCCGCTGGTTCTTCTACACGGCCACTGTGGGCGAGAACTACCGGATGGGGGACAGGCCGCTTCAGGAGATCGTGCGACAGTTCCTGCTCACGTTGTGGAACGTCTACTCGTTTTTCGTCACGTACGCGAACATCGATGGCTTCAGGCCCGGGCGGGAGGATTCGGTGCCGCTAGCAGACCGCTCAGTGCTCGATCGCTGGGTCCTGTCCCGGCTCAGCCATCTGGTGCAGACCGTGGACGAGGCGCTGGAGCGCTATGACGTCAATGCAGCCGCACGGCCGGTCCAGGACTTCGTCGAAGACCTCTCGAACTGGTACGTGCGGCGGTCGCGGCGCCGCTTCTGGAAATCGGAGTCCGACGCCGATAAGCTGGCGGCTCACCAGACGCTCTATACAACCCTGGTCACGCTGTCGCGGCTTCTGGCGCCCTTTACGCCGTTCCTGGCTGAGGCGATCCACCGCAACCTGTGCGATGGTGAGAGCGTGCACCTCGCCGACTACCCGAGGCACGACCTCAGCGCTCGGGACGTGGCCCTCGAAGACGAGATGGCGCGGGCCCGGCAAGCCGTCCAGGCGGGCCTGGCCGCACGGGACGCGGCGCGAATCAAGGTTCGTCAGCCCCTGTCCGCGCTGACCCTTACGAGCGAGCTGGCGCCTGAGGTGGCTGCGATCGTCCAGGACGAGCTGAACGTCAAGGAGCTGCGTCTGGGCGACGAGCTGGCCCTCGATACCACGATCACGGAACCGCTTCGTCTCGAGGGAATGGCTCGTGATGCCGTGCGGATCGTCCAGGATCTGCGCAAGCGCAGCGGTTTGAGGATCGAAGACCGCATTCGCCTCTGGTACGAGGGGAATGCGGATTGGTCGCTGGCGTTCGAGCGCTTTGGCGACTCGATCGCCGCTGAGACGCTTGCCGTCGAGATAACGGCCGGCCGTGACCACGACCTCGACGGCGAGGCCGAAGGAGGAGGACTCTGGATCGGGCTAAAGAGAATCAGTTGACCAGTGCGTCGGGCGGCCGGGTGCTCTTCACCGTGCTCGCGGTGCTCGTATTCATCGCCGACCGCATCAGCAAGGAGCTGATCACGGCCAATGTGCCGTTTGGCTCCGAGCGCGAAGTGCTGCCACACGTGTGGATCACCAATACGCTCAACGCCGGTGCCGCGTTTGGCGTGGCCCAGAATGGCACGCCACTGTTCTTGATCGCATCGGTCGTGGTTGCGGCGGGTCTGGTGTATTACGTCGTCCGCAGCCCCATCGGTGCGTGGACAGGAGCTCTGCTGGGGCTGATCATGGGCGGCACCGTGGGCAACGGCTACGACCGCGTCGTCTACCACACAGTGACGGATTTCGTGGCGCTCCACTGGTGGCCGGTCTTCAACGTGGCGGACTCCGCCATCTCGGTCGGGGTGGCCCTCCTGCTGGCCGGGTATCTGGTGCGGGGCAAACGCACCGGCTGAGGGTCACCGGCACAGACGCCCGGCTCGACCGTGCCCTGGCTGCGCTGGAGCCTGAGCTCAGCCGCTCCGCCGCGGCCAGGCTGATACGCTCCGGGCGGGTGCGGCTCAACGGGCGTCAGGCTCGCCCCGCCGAGGCTGTTCGAGCCGGCGACCTCATCGAGTACGAGCTGCCTGAGTTCGAGGTACTGGAGCCGCGGCCAGAGCGGATCCCCATCTCGGTCGTTCACGAAGACGCGGACCTGGTCGTAGTGGACAAGCCGCCAGGGATGGTCGTCCACCCATCGGCCGGCCACCATTCGGGAACGCTGGTGCACGCCCTGCTCGGACTGGGGGGCGCATGGTCGACCATCGGCGGCATCGCTCGCCCGGGTATCGTGCACCGTCTGGACAAAGGAACCTCAGGCTTGATCCTCGCGGCCCGCACCGACCTGGCGCACCGTGATCTGGCCGCCCAGCTGGCTGACCGCACGCTTTCGCGCCAGTACCTGGCGATCGTGCGCGGTGGACTGACGGGCCAGCAAGTGGTCGAGGGAGCCATCGGCCGCCATCCGCGCGATCGCCTGCGCATGGCGGTGGTCGCGGGTGGCCGGCCAGCCCGTACCCGGGTCGAGCCGGTCGAGCGCCGCCGCGGTCATACACTCGTCCAGTGCGATCTGGAGACAGGGCGCACCCACCAGATCAGGGTGCACCTGGCCGCTCTGGGCCATCCGGTGGCCGGCGATGCCGTGTATGGGAGGCGGCGGCCGGGTGACCCCGAACGACCGATGCTGCACGCTCACCGGTTGCGGTTTCGCCACCCGCGGACGGGCGAGACCATGACCTTCGAGGCACCGCCGCCACTCGATTTCGCAGCATTCTGGGATAGCCTGACGTGACCCAGTCCGACCCCACGCGGCGCGGCATGCTGATCGTGATGTCCGGTCCGGGCGGCGTCGGCAAGGACACGTTGATCGCGATGCTGAGGGCCGGCGACCCGCGACTCTGCTACTCGGTCTCCTACACGACCAGGCCACGCCGCGACTATGAGGTCGACGGCAAGCACTACAGCTTCGTGGACGAAGACGGCTTCGCGCGGCTGGCCGCCGAGGGTGAGCTGCTCGAGCACGCCCACATCAGCGGCTACCAGTACGGCACCTCAGCCAGCCGGATTGATGAAGCGCTGGCGCGAGGCAGAGACGTCATCCTGAAGATCGACGTGCAAGGTGCGGAGCAGGTGCGACAGCGCCGGCCGGAGGCGGTATTCATCTTCATCAGCCCTCCCTCGATGGAGGAGCTGATGCGACGGAGGCAGCATCGAGGTAGCGAGCCTGAGCCCACCATTCAGGCCCGACAGCGGCTGGCGGAGGTCGAGATGGGCTACTCAGAGCGCTACGACCACGTAGTGGTCAATGACGACGCCGAGCGGGCGGTGGGCCAGATCCAGGCCATCCTCGAACGTGCGCGAAAGGTGCGCGCGTGAGCCCGCTGGAGCCTGGCGAGGTCCCCCGATCGCTGGCCGGGCTGCGCATCGCCGTCCTGGTATCGGGCGGGATCGCAGCCTACAAGGTGGCCGATCTTGTGTCCAGGCTGGTCCAGGCGAACTCGGAGGTCCGCGTTGCAATGACAGAGTCCGCAACCCGCTTCGTAGGCCCGCCGACATTCCGGGGCGTCTCTGGACGGCCGGTCCTCACCGATCTCTTCGCTTCTGACGGTGCGCCCGAGCCACACGTGGAGCTCGGGGACTGGGCACAGGTCGTGCTGGTCGCGCCTGCAACCGCTGACGTGCTGGCCAGGATAGCTCAGGGGCGTGCGGACGACCCCGTCGCGGCAACGGTCCTGGCAGCTCGCTGCCCGGCTGTCATCGCGCCGGCGATGAACGACGCGATGTGGTCCAAGCCGGTGGTGGCAGAGAACGTGGCGACGCTTCGGAGGCGTGGCTATCTGGTGGTCGAGCCGGAAGCAGGACATCTGGCGAGCGGCCATGTTGGCGCCGGGCGTCTGCCTGGAGCGCAGACCCTGCTGACGGCCATGGCTCAGGCAGTTGGGCAACCCCGCGACCTCGCCGGGCGGCGCGTGGTGGTGACCGCCGGCGGGACCCGCGAGCCAATCGACCCGGTGCGGTTCATCAGCAACTACTCGAGCGGCAGGATGGGCTACGCCGTGGCAGCCGCCGCTGCGGACCGGGGGGCGTGGGTCACGCTGATCACCACCGCCCAGCACGCTCCCCATCCGGGCGTCCAGGCCCGGCATGTGGAGACGGCGGAGGATATGCGGCTGGCTCTGCGCGAGGAGCTCCCAGGCTCACAATTGCTGGTCATGGCGGCAGCCGTAGCCGATTTTCGACCAGCTCGCAAGATGGAGCACAAGATCAGGCGTGAGGAGCAGCCCGGGCTGGTCCTGGAGCTCGAGCGAATCGAGGACATCCTCGGGGACGTGGCACGCGAGCCGGGTGCCGAAGGCGTGTACCGGCTGGGGTTTGCGGCCGAGGACGCTGACCTGCTGGCCAGTGCCCAGCAGAAGATGGCGCGGAAGAGCCTGGACGCCATATTCGCCAACGACATAAGCCGCAGAGATATCGGCTTTGGCGCGGACGACAACGCCGGTATGCTGCTCCTGCGCGATGGGACACGCCTGGACTTCGAGCGGATGAACAAACGTGAGATTGCCGACCGGCTCCTCGATGTTGTAGTTCCGCGCTTGAAATCGTGAAACGACTGCTGGCCGGTGCGCTCCTCGGGATTGTTATGGTGGCGGGCTGCGGCGGGACCCGCTCGCAGTCAGACCAGGACAAAGACGGCAGGCTGCTGGGCGACGCGCTCCGCTCCGCGTACTCGGCCGGGGCGGGATTCAAGATGGACCAGCAGCTCGTGATCCTGGGTGGGGACATCCCCTCCGGCCAGGCGTTTCAGGTCCACGCGACCGTGGACAACGGCATCCTGAAGAACGACACGGCCAGGTTTGGTTACAAGATCCAGCAGGGGCGGCAGACGGTCATGTACTACGACATGCTCATTGCTCAGCAGCAGCTCTACGTGAAAGCGCGGAACGCTACGACCTGGAAGACGACGGCACTGCTGTCGACGACCACGCTCTATCCGACGCTGCGACTCGACCTCGTGCGCGAGACCGTCCTGCTCGCACGTTCGATCTCCTCTGGATCGATCACTCACATCGACGCGGGGTTCGCCCGCAAGTACACGGTCCAGCCGGCTCCGGACCAGCTCGAGCAGCTCGAATCGATTCCTGTCCAGGGCACTGCGGAAGACACCTTTCTGAAGACGGCCAGAGCGCAGATGGACATCTACCTGATACTGCCAGGCAACAAGTTGGGACGGATCGAGCTCCAGATGACGGGCACCGACCCCACGAACGGGGAGAAGCAGGACGTCACGAGTACGCTGGACCTGCGACCAGCCAGGGTTCCCGCCATCCAGGCGCCGAGCGATGCCGAACAGGTGTCCCCTGCCGACATCCTGAAGTAGCCTTAGCTGTTTGCTCTACGCTGAGGTCGCGGTCGAGGCCGGCCGTGGTTTGGATCGGGACACCTACACCTATCGCGTGCCGGCCGGTATTGAAGTCGTACCTGGTCACCGCGTCTGGGTGCCGTTTGGCCGCCGCAGCTCTGTGGGTTATGTCGTTTCTCTGACTACCGCCGAGCCGGCGATCGAGGTCAAGGACGTCGACCGGGCGGACGCCGAGCCGCTCCTCCTCCCGCACCAGATGGAGCTGGCTCGGTCCGTGGCCGAGCATTACTGGGCGCCGCTGGTCGAGTGTCTGCGGGCGATGATGCCGCCGCGCGTCCGCGGCGGCCGATCGTCCGGTGCCGGGCCCTCTGCACGGCAGACGCGCCACAGCCGCCTCCTGAGCGAGACCGTGCCGACGGGTCCAGCGCAACCGGGCCCGTCGCTGACGGAGGATCAAAACCGGGCTCTGGAGACGATCCGGACCAGCCACGCGGTTCTCCTGCGCGGGGTGCCGGCGAGTGGCAAGACGGAGGTGTACCTGGCCGCGGCGGCGGACGCGCTGGGGCAGGGCCTGCGGGTCCTGGTGCTGGTGCCGGAGATCGCGCTCACTCCGCAGCTCGTCGAGCGGTTCTGCACTCGGCTGGGCGTGCCGCTGGCGGTCCTGCACAGCGGACTGACCGACCTGGAGCGCGCCCAGCAGTGGTGGCGGGCACGCAGAGGAGAGGTGGACCTGGTCATTGGCAGCCGGTCCGCCGTGTTTGCCCCACTTCCGCGGCTGGGCCTCATCTGCGTCGACGAGGAGGGGTCATCTGCATTCAAGCAGGACAGAACGCCGCGCTACGAGGCCGGGTGGGTGGCGCGGCGCCTGGCCGCGGCCACCGGAGCGCGGTTGGTGCTCGGCTCGGCCACTCCCACCGTCGCTCTGTACAGCGAGGCTCGCAGCGGAGCGCTGCGCCTGGCCGAGCTGCCGCTGAGGGCACGCGGCCAGGCGGCCGAGGTGGAGCTCGTCGACATGCGTGAGGAGATGCTCCGCGGGAACCGCATGCCGCTGAGCCGGCGGCTGCTCGAGACGGTGGAGACGGCTCTGGCCAATGAAGAGCAGGTGATCCTCTTCCTGAACCGCCGGGGCGCCGCCACATTCGTGATGTGCCGCGAGTGCGGGCGCTCAGTCCAGTGCCTGGGTTGTTCGGTGTCGATGGTCCAGCACCTGGAGCTGGATGCCCTCAGCTGTCACTACTGCGGATATAGCCGGCCGCTGCCACCCCACTGCCCGTACTGCGGTTCGATCAACATCCGGGGATTGGGCCTGGGAACGCAGAGGCTGGAGGGCATGGTGCGCAAGCTGTGGCCACAGGCGCGGGTCCTGCGACTCGACCGTGACACCGCGCGGGGCCCTGACGCGTACTTCGAGATCTTCGAGGCATTCGCGTCCCGTCGAGCGGACGTCCTGGTGGGAACGCAGCTGGTCACGCGTGGCTTCGACCTGGAGGCCGTCACGGCGGTCGGTGTGATTGACGCCGACCTGCCGCTGCACTTCCCCGACTACCGGTCGGCGGAGGCGGCCTTTGCCCTCGTAACCCAGGTGGCGGGCCGGGCCGGCCGCCGAGACCGGCCGGCGAAGGTGGTCGTGCAGACATCCAACCCGGATCACTACAGCCTGCGTTACGCACAGACCGGCGACTACCAGGCTTTCTACCTGAATGAGCTGTCTTCCCGGCAGGCCTTTTCGTTCCCTCCATACGCTGATCTGGCCGTGCTCACCTACAGTCACCGGGAGGCCGGGCAGGCAGCGGCGGCGGCACGAGAGGCAGCGGAATCGCTCGCGGCAGCGCTGCTGAAGGAGAGGGTCGAGGGTGTGATGCTGCAGGGGCCGTCTCCGGCGTTCATACACCGGCTGCGGGGCGAGTATCGGTGGCAGCTGACCCTGCGTGGCGAGCGGTTGGACCGGGTGCGCCGTCTGGCCCCGCGCGGCCGGGGCTGGTCGTACGACATCGACCCCGTGGGATAGCTTCACGAGCTGACGACAGCTCGGTGTGTGCGGCCCGCTCGGGCGCCAGGCCGTCGGCGCCGGTTCGTTGGGAGCGGGGCTACAGGGCTCGTCGCACCAGCTCGGCCCCAGCCGCCAGCGCCTGAAGCTTCGCGTATGCCAGCCAGCGTGGCGTCTCCCAGAAGCCACAATCGGGAACCGCCCACAGCCGTTCCGGCGGCACGCCGGTTTCCAGCAGGTGGTGCAGCCGCACTGCCACGTCCTCGGGACGCTCTCTGTGGAAGCTCTTCACGTCGACGACGCCCGCGCCAAGCGCCTGGGGCAGGTCGTGGCGAGCCCAGGCCTCTGCTTCGGCCATCTCGCGGTTGGCGAACTCCAGGAAGACGACGTCGCACCGGGCGTCCCTGAGGTGGGGGAGAATGGGTGCGTACGTGCGCGGTGACTGAGGGCGGCCCCGGAGGTTGCCGAAGCAGACGTGGAGCCCGATCGAGACGTCGTCGCCGGCGACGCCGTCCACGCAGTGGTTGAAGAGTCTGACGCCCTCTGCGGGATCGGCCCAGTAGGCGCTATAAGACGGCTCGTCGACCTGGACGAAGCGGCAGCCGGCAGCGACCAACGCTCTGACCTCGGCGTTGACCACAGCCACGAGGTCTTCCGCAAGACCTTCGCGCTCGGAGTAGCCGTCGCGGATCCGGATAGCGTTCGTCAGCGTGAGCGGTCCCGGCACGGCCACCTTGACGAGACGGTCGGTCCGGCGGGATGCGAATATGAACTCGGCCACGCATCCGAGACCGTTCGGAGCGCTGACCCGCCCAGCAGTTTCATACACCGGAGTCGAGTCGTACAGGTAGGGTCCGAGCCGCCTGTGCGGCGCCGACTGACGCAAGCCGTCGAAACGGTCGTAGAAGCCCATGATGAAGTCGGCGCGCCGGACCTCGCCGTCACTCACGACATCCAGCCCGGCACGCTCCTGGTCCGATATGGCAACCGACGAGGCGTCCTCGACCAGCTCTCGCAGGTCGGTCTCACCCAGCTCACCGCGATTAATGTGCTCGCGAACGATCTGATACCAGCCTGGGGCCGCGTAGCTGCCTATGGTTGCCGTCGGAATCAGGGGCAGGTCGTCCGCAATGGCCACCCGACAATTGTCCGAGAATGCTGGGCCATGAGCGACAACTTCCAGGGGTGGCCCGAGGAGGCACAGCGGTTCTTCCTCGGCCTTCAACTGGATAACTCGAAGGCCTACTTCGAGGCAAACCGCGCCACATACCTGCGCTGCGTACGCGATCCGATGGAGGCGCTGCTGGCGTCGGTCGAGGCCGAGTTCGGGTCGGGCAAGATCTTCCGGCCCAACCGGGACATCCGATTCTCGGCCGACAAGTCGCCGTACAAGACGGAGATCTCAGCGGTCTGCGACGGGGGCTACGTCTCGCTTTCCGCGCGCGGACTCTTCTCCGCCACCGGCTGGTGGCACGTTGAGAAGCCACAGCTCGAGCGGTTTCGGGCGGCGGTGGCTGACGAGGAGAGCGGCGCTCAACTCGCGGAGATGGCGGCGCGGCTCGAGCGCGATGGGTTCGAGATCGGCGGCGAGCAGCTGAAGCTGGTGCCCAAGCCCTACCCACGCGACCATCCCAGGGAGAGGCTCCTGCGGCTCAAGCAGATGATGGTCATGCGGTCGTTCGGACTGCAGCCCTGGCTGGGCACGGCCGACGCCCGCGAGAAGGTGGTTGAGGTGTGGCGTGCGGCCCGGCCAGTCATGGCCTGGCTGAAGGCGCACGCGGATGCCTGAGTCGCAGGAGCCTCTCCCCCGTGGAGTCGGGGGAGTACCCGGCGAAGCCGGGGGAGGGGGGCCTCTGTGCCGCCTATGTCGTTCAGCTGGCGAGCTTTCGGTCCCGCTGGACCGCGGCGCGAACCTCGTCGACGTGGCTGTCTTCGTGCTCCAGCATGTACGGGATGGAGGTCCGGATCGTTCGGGCAGGCCATTCGGGCCAGCGGATCGGCAGGTCCAGGTCGTCTTCCTTCATGGCGAGGAAGGTCTGACAAAGGCCATCTCGCGCTTCGACCAACTCGGTCCGGATCCTGACCAGGTCCCAGCCGGCTGGTGAGGGGTCTGACTCCGAGCGGCTGATCTGGAGTTTCTCTTTGGGCCCGAGGTGGACCACCTGGCCGGCCAGCGCGCGACGAATGACAAAGTTGACACCATGCTCGCGATCGACCAGGTGACAAAGGATCTGGTGGACGGTCCTCCCGTCACCTCGGACGACGATGTCGAGATCGGTGGTCCCCAGAGAATCGAGGACTCGAAGGGTCTCTTCCCGTTGCCCCTGGAGGGGCTGCAATAAGTCGGCCGGAGCCATCTGGTCCCTATGAGATTAACCCAATCTTGAGCCCGGTAGAATCCGGTCTGCACATGGCAGTTCGGCAAATTCTTGGCTTCGAACATCCCGTGCTGCGGCAGAGGGCGAAGAAGGTACCCCGGGTCGACACCTCCATAGTGCGTCTGCTCGATGACCTGGCCGAGACGATGTACGCTGCGCCGGGCGCCGGCCTTGCCGCCAACCAGATCGGGGTCCCTCTTCGCGCGATCGTCGTCAAGGGGGATGAGAACCAGCACTACGCCCTGGTCAACCCGGTCCTGGTCAGGGGTGAAGGCTCCCAGGTCGGTTACGAGGCTTGCTTGAGCTTTCCTGGTTGGGTCGGTGAAGTGGAGCGTCATGAGACTGTCGTGGTCAAGGGCCTGAACCGGAAGGGCAAAGAGGTGCGAATCAAATCGAGCGGCTTCACCGCACGCGCCTTCCAGCACGAGCTCGACCACATCGACGGAGTCCTGTTCACCGACAGGCTGACCAGCCTGGACACGCTGCGGCGCGTCGAGGAGGTCGAGGCCGAAGAGGACCTGTCACGGACGGAGCTGGAGGCAGTACAGGCCTGAAGCTCGTCTTCATGGGCACGGCGGCCTTCGCCGTCCCGTCGCTGCGGGCGCTGCTGGGGGCCGGACATCGACTCCAGCTTGTCGTCACGCAGCCAGACCGGCCCGGTCACCGGCTGCGGCTGACCCAGCCACCGGTGAAAGCCGCCGCCGAGGAGATGGGGCTGGAAGTATTCCAGCCCGAGAGGCTCCGGACGCCCGAAAACGTTGCTCGACTTACGGTGGCGGCGCCCGAGCTGATCGTGGTCGTCGCCTACGGCCAGATCGTTCCGCGCTCCGTGCTTGCGATCCCCCCGCGGGGCATTCTCAACGTGCATGCGTCGTTGCTGCCGCGGCACCGCGGTGCTGCACCCGTCGCCCATGCGATTCTGGCCGGCGATAAGATCACCGGGGTCACGATCATGCGTCTCGACGAGCAGCTCGACCATGGGCCGGTGCTCGCCACCCATGAGACCGAGATCGGTCCAGGCGAAGACGCGGGCGCACTCGGGGCACGGCTGGCACTCATGGGTGCCGAGCTGCTGGTGGACGTGCTGGCGCGGCTGGATGACCTACAAGCGGTGGAGCAGGATCATGCGGCGGCCACTCAGGCACCGAAGCTGTCACGAGAGGACGGCGAGCTGGAATGGAGCCTGGCAGCAGACGAAATCGACCGGCGCGTGCGTGCGCTCCACCCGTGGCCCGGCGTGACGCTGCCGCTCGGCGGTGGCCGCGTCAAGGTACTCCGCGGCCGTCCGCTCACCGGCTCCGGGCGGCCCGGCGAAGTGCTGGCCGCCGGGCACGACGGGGTGGAGGTGGCGGCCGGGGACGGGTCCTACCTGCTGCAGGAGGTCCAGCCGCCGGGCCGGCGGCCAATGGCGCCGCGGACGCTCGTGACGAGCCGTGCCTGAGCAGCGCAGCCGTGACATCACGGTCAACCGGCGAGCCTTCCACGACTACTTCATCGATGAGACGTACGAGGCGGGGTTGGTGCTGACCGGGACCGAGGTGAAGTCGCTTCGCGCCGGCAGGGTCAACCTTCGAGACGGGTACGTGCGATTGGAAGGGCACGAAGCATGGCTCGAGAACGTTCACATCAGCAGCTACGCTCAGGGCGGGTACGTGAACCACGAGCCGCTCCGCTCTCGCAAGCTGCTTCTTCACTCCAAAGAGATCGCCAGCCTTATAGGAAAGGTAAAGCAGCGCGGCTACACGCTGATCCCGCTCCGCCTTTACTTTGCGCGGAACCGGGCCAAGGTTGAGATCGGCCTCGGACGGGGCAAGCGCCAGTACGACAAGCGACACGTGCTCGCCGAGGCTGACGCTCGCCGGGAAATGGAGCGGGCGCTCAAGCGCTGAATCTCACCGCAGCCGGCCATTGAGTACCGCGAACCGCCTCAGGCGCTTGGGCAAGCTTGAGCCGGCGTCCGGGCGGGTAGAATCTTTGTTGCGAAGCTCGTTTCGTGGGGGCGTCCGGTCTCGACGGGGCAGTTAGGGCTTCGGGATAGCGAGCCGAAGGCGTGAGCGTTACAGCGCAAGGCACACAAATGCCAACACCAATCGCGAGCTCGCTCTCGCCGCGTAA
>DATFWQ010000054.1:0-17515 GCA_035259145.1 Candidatus Dormiibacterota bacterium
CATAGCTCACCGTCTGCGAGCCGTTGCTGACGACGCCATTTTTGACCGCCAGCTGGCTCACCGGTGCGCCCAGCCGCGTCGAAGCGAGGGCCAGGAGCGCGGCTCGGCCTTCGGCAGCAATCTGCCGCAGCTGAGTTCCAGCGACCTTGATCGACTGGCTGCCAAACGTGCCACCCTGGTCGGGTGTCACGTCGGTGTTGCCAAGCACCATGCTGACGCTGGAGATGGGCACATCGAGCTCTTCTGCGACGATCTGGGCCAGGCCCGTCTGAACACCGTGTCCGAGCTCGACGTGGCCGCTCCGTGCGACCACGGTCCCGTTCGCGTTTATTGTCAGCCAGCTGGCGAGCGCGGCGGGATTGGGCGTTGCATAGAAAGCTCCAGCGGCGATGGCTCTGGCTGCGGTCTCGGCGAGTTCCAGCGGAACGCCGGCCATGACAACCAGAGCCCCGCCCGCCTTCATGAATCCGCGCCGGGTGAACCTCTTGTCTTTGATGATGCTCATCGTCTGAACCTCAGGCCATCGTCTTCGAAGCACGCTGTACCGCGGCGATGATGCTCATGTACGTGCCACACCGGCAGAGGTGCGGCGAGGGCGGAGTGTTGGTGAAGGCGGTCCTGATCTGGGCTTCGCTCGGGTTGGGCGTCCTGGTGAGCAGGTCGACCGCCATGACGATCATCCCGTTCTGGCAGTAGCCGCACTGTGGTACCTGCTGGTCGATCCAGGCCTGCTGGACGGGGTGCAGTGTCTTCGCCGCCTGGGCCGCTGACAGACTTTTCTGCTTGGCCCACCGCGCCGCCAGGCCCTCCAGGGTCGTCACCTCTTCGGTGAGGCTCGTCCAGTTCGTTATGCACGACCGCGTCTCTCTGTCACCTACCAGCACAGCGCACGCCCCGCACTCACCCAGCCCACAACCGAACTTGGGACCCTTCATGCCCAGCTCGTCGCGCAGGACGTACAGAAGTGGCGTGTCGGCCGCCGACTGAACCCGGTGGGTGGCGCCGTTCACTCTGATAGAGCCTTTTGGAATCGCTTGCTGGTTCCGGACGAACTCGGTCACGCCGGCAGCCACACCCGCAGCCACAACGGCGGCACCACCAATCCCGGCGGCGATCTTGGCGCGGCGTGCGCCGTCTGCTGCGGCCTTGACGTCGGCGGCGTTCGGCGGCTCTACCGGGGGCCGCTCCGTCTGGTCGTCCATCTGTTGACCACCTCCACCACTGTGTTCCTCTCAAGGGCTGGCGAGCGGCAGATGTAAAGGAGGGCTGACTGTCCTCCCCAGCGTTACGGACCTCCCCAGTCCCTCCGGTCTATGGTCTTTCGATTATCACCCCTTTCATGCATGCACGCGCATGTATCCGCTCCTTCGTACCCTTGGGGCCGTGAGTCTCAGGTCGGGCGGGGTCCTCAACCTGCGAGCGGGTCAAGAGTGGTTCGACCACTCGCTGCACCCCACAGCGCCGGAGCTCTCCGAGCTGGTCGAGCATTACTGGTCGGTCCGCTGGGATCGCCGCGGTCGCGATCCCTACCCCCAGCACACGCTGTCCAACGCGGCTGTACATCTCGTCATCGACGGGGACCGGTCCAGGATCCAGGGCGTTGTCACAGGGAGGTTCACGGCACTTCTCGAGGGGAAGGGTCGAGTGTTCGGCATCAAGTTCCGGCCCGCGGGCTTCCGCCCGTTCCTGGGGTCGTCAGTCAGCGCGCTGACCGACGGTTCGGTGGCCGTGTCCGACGTTTTCGGACGGCCGGGTGACGCGCTCGTCGACGAGATCCTGTCACTCGACGACGAACCGGCGATGGCGATGGTATCCGACGGGTTCCTCAGCGCGAGGCTGCCTCCACCAGACGCGAACGTGGGCTACATAAACCGGATCGTCGGGCTCATCGTCAGCGACCGTTCGATAACGCACGTCGACGACGTGGTGAATCGGGTCGGTGTTGGTAAGCGAACCCTGCAGCGGCTCTTCAGCGACTACGTCGGAGTGACCCCTAAATGGGTCATCCAGCGGTACCGGCTCCATGAGGCGGCCGACCGGCTGGCCGGCGGCCATGAAGTGAATGTCGCCGCCCTAGCTCAGGACCTTGGCTACTTCGACCAGGCGCACTTCGTCCGCGACTTCAAGGCCATCGTGGGCAAACCGCCGTCGGAGTATGCTCGCGCCGCATCTGGTCGTTCGTAGGGCGGCGATCCCAGCGTCACGGCCGCCGGCCCGTCAACCATCTCTGTCGCCCGCTGACTTCGAGCGACCTCCCGGGTCCAATAGCGCTGCGTCATGCGTCAAAGCACGGGCATGGGATTGCGTCGCAGCACGCCACGAGTGCTGTCTTCCGTGTGTACGATGATCGGCTGTCGGCGGTCGCCGGCGCAGCCCGGGCATACCAGGGGGGCGGTCGATCATACTTCACGCTCCAGTACCGTCTTCGTCTCTGAACGCGCACTGGCCGGAGCGCGGGAGCCGCGCAGTACATAAACCTTGAGAAGCGGAAGTGGGAGAGGCACATGAGCCCGGAAAACGCCACAACGGCAACTGGTGAGGTCGAGACCACCGGCAACGGAGGCTCAAGCTCGCGACGGCTGCTCTCAGGCGACGGCGCCTGGTGGTGGAACGGCCGCCGTTGGGTCCCCGCGACGACCGAAGACGGCCTCTGGAAATGGGATGGCTCCCGCTGGAGGGGTACCGTCGACCTGGAAGGCAAGCGGCCGGAGGACCTGGCAACCACGCTGGCTCTTCTGGCCGAGGACAGGTACGCCGAAGCCGGTGCGATCCTCGCGCAGCGGGCGCACGAGTGGCAGCCGGACGGAGGCCTCCGTGACCTGGTCGAGCGTTCGTACGAGGCCGGCGGCCGCCTCAACCGCCTCGGAGACGGCATGCAGTCGGACGGTAGGGGCGGCTTCCGGCGGCGCATCGGTCCGGACGATCGCCGGCACATCGAAGACGAGCGCTCGTCACTGGCCGCCGAGCACCACTCGCTGCTGGTACGTCTCGGCCGCAGCGCTCCCCAGCCCAGCATCAAAGAGGCAGATGATCTGCTAGGGGCCGCGCGGCTTCTCGACGAGCGCGCAGCCCTGATGACCGCCGGCCTGGCAGAGGTGGACGAGGCCGAGCGAATGCGCGCGGACGCCGCGGCCGCCGCCCAGCGGGAGCTCGCCGCCTCCGAAGAGGCTCGTCTGCGCGCCCTGCAAGAGGCTCGCCGCGCCGTCGAGGCCGCGGAGTCGGCGCATGCCTGGGCGGTGGCGGAGGCTCGCGCCCGCCTGCGCAGCGTGCTGACGCCCGGCTCTGGTGAGCTGAAGGCCGGCCTTGGGCCGCTCCGCCTCCACGCCAATCTGCTGGAGACGCCGACCGGGCGGGTGCCCGCTGCCGGCGCGACGGCCTACGTCGCGACGGCGCAGTCGCTCTGGAGCAAGCACCGGCGGGAGCTGGCGGACCTGGTCCTGCTCGAGGCCCCCGAGTCCGAGACGTTCCTGGAGGCGCTCACCGAGGGCGGCTCGACGCTGTTCCTGCTCGTCGTCGGCCGCACTGGCACTGCGCTCTGGCCGTGCCCCGCGGGCCAGGAGAAGGCCGCTCAGCGCTTCGCCACCGTGGTGACCGAGCACGCCAAGGATGCCGGCCCTACCGAAGGAGACCGCGAGGAGAAGTCGGGCCAGGCGGAAGGCGAGCTGGACCACGTCACTCGGGACCGCTCGCCGATCGAGGCTGCGGAGGCGGAGCTGGCGCGCGTCGAGGCTGACCCTGGTCTGCTGGGCGCCATCGACGACGCCCGCGAGCGCTTGAATCGAGCCAGAGCCGACACCCCCGAACTGATCGAAGCTCGCCGAAAGGTGCTGGAGCTGGCCCGCCGGATGGTGGCTCCTCCTGAGCCGCTCCGGGCGGCCACGCCGGTTCACTGACAGTCACGCAGGCGTGAGCTGAGTCCGCGGTAGCTCAGCGTCGCCCGGCGCTGGGCGTGGCTCCCCGGCCCGATTCGGCACAATGCGGACGTGGAGGCGCCGCTACCGGCGCGCGAGCAGCGCGTCGCCGCCTACGCGGTCTGTATTCGCGACCGCGCCCTCCTTATGGCCCGCTTCGTCGACCCCGAGGGGCCCATCTGGACGCTGCCCGGGGGAGGCATCGAGCACGGCGAGGACCCGGCCGACGCGGTGCTGCGCGAGCTCAGCGAGGAGACCGGCTACGTGGGGCGCCGGGTGCGGCTGCTGGGCATCCACTCGGCGCGCAGGCTGTACGCCCGCGGATCCGGGAACGCCGTGGATCACCACGCGCTGCGCATCGTGTACGAAGTGACCATCGAGGGCGGCGTCCTGCGGAACGAGGTCGGCGGCTCGACCGACCGCGCCGGGTGGTTCCCGCTCGACCATGTCGACCAGGTCCACCACGCAGGCCTGGTTGACGTCGGCCTCGCCATGCACAGCGCCGCGGCCGGCCGCCCCTGACCTGCCGGCTCTCAGCCGGTCCTGAGCCGCTTCACACCTTCCAGCCAGAGCGGCGCCACCACGCCGGCCACTACCGCCGACGCGCCGACCAGGACCGGCACCCGGCCCGCATGCAGCAGACCTGCCAGCGACGGCGAGGCGAGCAACGAGAGCGCGATGGCGCTTGCCGCTGTCGCCCAGGCGGCCATGGCCGGGTTGGAGCGAAGGTCGGAGAGGACGAGCGGCCGCCTCTCCCAGACCATCACGAAACCGAGCGCCACGTGGCCGATCAGCCAGCAAACCAGCGCCACCGTGCGGGCGCCGGTCACCCCCAGTGATGGCAGCGCCACAAGGTAGGCGCCTGCAACGAGACCTGCAAGCGTCATGCCTCCGGCGACGACGGCGGCGAGCATGGGCCGATCAACGAGGTGGGCGGTCGGATCGCGCGGCCGGCGGCGCATGAGGTCGGACTCGGGCGCAAGGTTCACGAAGGCCACCGCGGCGCCCAGGTCCATGAGCAGCTCGAGGATCACGATCTGCACCGGGTTGAACGGGAGTGGTCTCCCAATCAGGACCATGGCCAGCGACACTGTCACGAGGGCGAGCTTGACGGCAAGGTAGTAGCGAAGCGCCTTGCGCAGGTTCTCGTAGAGGCGCCGCCCCTCGGCTGCAGCGCTGGCGAGCGTCGCGAAGTTGTCGTCGGCGAGGACGAGATCGGCCGCTTCACGGGCTACGTCGCTCCCGGTGCGCCCCATGGCGACTCCGATGGCGGCCGCCTCCAGAGCGGGGGCGTCGTTGACTCCGTCGCCCGTTACCGCGACAACGTGTCCTGATGCCGCCGCCGCGCGGACCAGGCGCAGCTTGTCCTCCGGGCGGGCGCGAGCGATCACACAGCCGCTGGCCGCTCGCGACGCGAGCTCTGCATCGCTCCAGCCTCGCGTCTGGGCGGCGATGAAGGTCGGCCCGGCGAGGCCGGCCTCCCGAGCTACGGCAGCAGCCGTCGCCGGTTGGTCGCCAGTCACCATGGTCACGCTCACCCCCGCGCCGAGCAGCTCGCGTACGGCCTGAGGGACTGCGGCCCGAAGGGGATCGCTGAACGCCATCAGACCCTCGAAAACCAGGTCCCGTTCCAGCTGCGACGGTATGCCAGGAGGAGGGCCCGTGATCGTCCGAGAAGCCACGGCCAGGACGCGGGCGCCGCCGGCGGTCAGCATGGCTGCGGCCGCTATCACCCGGCTTCGCAGGTCACTGTCGAACGGCTCCTCGGTTCCGTCGGCTGTCCGCCAGTAAGCCGCCCGGACCAGCACGGTTTCAGGCGCGCCCTTCAGCCCGAGCACCAGTGCTTCATGGAAGTGGACCAGACCCGATGCCATCCGTCGCTCGCTGTCGAAGCTGAAGCGGACGATCGGCTCCGGCCACCGCGGGCTCGTCACGCGCCGTACCGCCTGGTCGATGGGATCTGCGAGCCGTGAGTCTTGCCCCGACGGGCCCTCGCTGGCCAGCCGGGCCAGCTGTCTGACACGCTCGACCTGCCCCGACTGCTCGGGGAGTGACTCGATGACTTCGGAAGCGGTCACAACGGCGGTCAGGCTGATCTGGTTTTCGGTCAGGGTGCCGGTCTTGTCCGTGCACACCAGCGTGGTCGCGCCCAGCGTCTCGGCGGCGCTCAGATGACGGACAATCGCTCCTCGCCGGGCGAGCCGTTTCGACCCCAGGACCAGGACGATCACGAGCAGGATGGGCAGGCCGGCAGGGATGGTGGCGACCGCCAGGGTGGGCGCGCTGAGCAGCATCTCGCGCACGTTCTGTCCCCTGATGACACCGATCAGCGGCGCCAGCACACTCGCGGATACAGCGGCGATCAGCAGCCCGTTGGTCAGGCCGATCATCTGTCGCTGCAGTGGGGTCTGTTGGGCACTGGTGGCTTCGACCATCGCCGACACCCGGCCGAGCGTTGATTCCCGCCCGGCGGCGGTTACGACCGCCGTGCCGCGACCCCTGAGCACGTACGTTCCTGCCTTGAGCTGGCTGAACACGTGGTCGCCGGGTCTCCTGCTGACCGGCTGCGACTCCCCGGTGACGAGCGACTCGTCGATCAGGAGCTCTTCGGCTTCGATCAGACGGGCGTCCGATGGTATCCGGGAGCCGGCCGTGAGCGCGATCACGTCGTCGCGGACCAGCTCCTCCGGTGTCACCTCCCGAAGCTTCTGGTCACGCCAGACCAGTGCCCTCGGTGCCGAGAGCGCAGACAGCGAGGCGATGGCGCGGCCGGCGCGCCATTCGACCCAGGCCTCGACCACGGCGACCATGACGACGACCGCGAAGATGATCGCGGCGTCCCGAAGTGCCCCCAGCAGGGCATAGATCACACCCACGGCGAGCAGGAGGAGGAGCAACCGTTCAATCAACGAAGCACGCAGGTGCTTGCGGAGCGGCCGTTCGAACTGACGGCGACCCCTCTTGCGATCTCTGCCTGAGCGGCGCGCGGCGGCCTCGGCGCTGGTCAGGCCCCGGCTGGCGCCGATGAACATCTGGGGCGCCGTGTGCACATCACTCACTGCGGGACGTTCCGTAATGATCGCGGTTTGGGCAGCGGTCGTGCTGCCGCGTTCGGACCCGAGTAGCCTCTGTCCGATGAACGCTGCCGCTGACGGCGCGAGGCTGGAAGACCTGCCCGACGACGACGCCTGCGCTCGGGAAGCCGCGATTCGATCTCATGGCTGCGCCGCGCACGAAGTCGAACCGCTGCTGCTCTGCGGTTCCGGATCTCCGGAGGCGCTCCGGTGAACTGGCGCCGCTGGGGAGATGACGACGAGCGAGGCGCACTCAACCTGCTCGACTCCGCTGCGGTACAGCGCGGCCTGGCCGCGGCGCGCCAGGGCGAAGTCGTTCCACTCGGCTTACCGGTGCAGGCGCGGCGCGTCCCCGTGATGCCGCCGCGACCGCCGGTGCTGCACACGATGCTGGTCGACGGCGCCGATTTCGAAGCTGGTGCTCGCCGGGGGCGGAACGGCCTTCAGTTCGCGGATGACCACCTCGCGATGGCGTGCCACAGCGGCACCCACCTGGACGCGCTGAGCCACATCGCCCGCGATGGCCTGATGTACAACGGCGTCCCCGCCAGCGAGGTTCGGAGCGCGACAGGTGCTCGCCGTCTCGGCATCGAAAAGGTGGGCGGCGTCGTCTGCCGCGGGGTGCTGCTGGACCTGCTCAAGCAGTCGGCGAGCCTCGAGGCCGGACGGGCGATCACGGCATCCGACCTGCAGCGGGCGCTCCGCGAAGTGGGCACCGAACTGCACCCCGGCGACGCGGTTCTGATACGGACCGGCTGGTTGGCCCGGTTCGACGAGCGCGACCTCACCTGGTACGAAGGTGAGCCGGGGATCGATCTCGACGCGGCCCGATGGTTGGCTGACCAGGGGGTCGTGCTCGTGGGCGCGGACAACTTCGCCGTCGAGGTCGTGCCGGCAGCCTCGGGCGAGCCGCTACCCGTGCATCTGGCGCTGCTGCAGGAGCGGGGCGTCTACCTGCTGGAGCTGGTCGACCTGGAGCCACTGGCGCGCGCATCAGTGTCGACGTTCACCTTCATACTGGCCCCGCTTCGCATCACCGGCGGCGTGGCGAGCCCGGTCAACCCGCTCGCGATCATCTGAAAGCGCCGCGTTTGTACAAATGCGTAACTCCCGGGCGCCGGGAACGCCGCGTTTGTACAAATGCGTAGCTCCCCGAGCTATCGCGTCTCGCTGCGCACCGCATCGGCTGCTCACCCGGTGGCGACCAGGTCGGATGGGTAGGCGTTCAACTTGCGGCCGCCGCCTTCCTCGCACACCACGACGTCTTCGATCCGTGCAGCGACCTTGCCCTTCCAGATGATGGACGGCTCATCGGTGAACGACATCCCGGCTTGGAGCGGCGTTTCATCCTCCTCGGAGATGAACGGCCTCTCGTGAACGTCGAGTCCGATGCAGTGGCCCATCCGATGGCGGAAGTAGGGGCCATAGCCCGCGTCTTCGATCGGCTCGCGGCAGGCTCGATTCACGTCGGCGCAGCTCACTCCGGGCCGGGCAGCCGCCCGGCCTGCCTCCTGGGCAGCCAGCATGGCGGCGTAGGCGCGGACGTACTCGGCGGTCGGCTCGCCACAGAAGATCGTTCGTCCGAAGTCGGAGCAGTAGCCGTCCAGAACTGCACCGAAATCGAAAAGAACCGCCTCGCCGTCACGAAGCGGGCGGAGGGCGCTCGGGCCACGCGACTCCAGAGCATCCTGCTGGCCGCCGGTAAAGATGTGGGTCGTGAACGAGGGGGTCAGCGACCCACGCGATCTCATCTCGTACTCGACCTCCTTCACCAGCTCCTCGAGCGTCACGCCGGCGCGAACCTTGCCTGTTACGGCGGCCATCGTCCCGTCGCAGATCGCGGCCGCGCGCGTCATCACTTCCAGCTCCTCCGGCGATTTGATGCGGCGGAGCTGGTTGACCAGCCCCTCGGCGGACAGCAAGCGCGGCGAGCCGAGCGCAGCCAGCAAGTGGATCACGGCCTCAGCCCAGGTGCGGGCGCCGACGGCGAGCGTATGTATGGGCCCCAGGCTTCGGGCGACGGTGGTGAACGTCGCCTCGCCGTCGTCGGTCTCGCTCACGACGACCAGTTCGCCCGGAGCCTCTTCCTCCATGTCGAACTCGGCGAACATCCTGGGGACGATGAAAATGGCCTCGGTTCCCGGCCGCAGGAAGCAGCCTGCCACCCAGCCGTGCGCGTACGACACGTTGCCGAAGTTGGGGATGGAGCGGCGCAGCCCGGTCAGGTACTCCAGGTCTGAGGAGATGGGAAGGAAGGCGGCGTCCGCCCCCACGACCGCCAGCTGGTCGAAGAATCTGTGACGCCTGGCTTCGTAGTCGAACATGCCCGGTAGGCTAACGTCACCAACCTGCTGCACACCTAGGCGCGGCTTACTGGTTGCAACAGGGTGCGGGCGATCACGCGCAGGGCAAGCACCTCCTCGGTGCCTTCGAATATCGGCAGCACGCGCGCGTCCACGAAGTAGCGCGAGACGTCGCTCTCTTCGCCGTAACCCATAGCCCCATGGATCTGCATCGCGTCACGCGTCACCAGCTCCGCCGAGCGCGCGGCGTACAACTTGGCCAGCGAGCTCTCCATCTGGCCACCACCCATGTCCAGAAGCTGTGCCGCCCGATAGCTGAGCTGTCGCGCCGCGGCGACCTTGACGATCATCCTGCCCAGCATCGCCTGCGGAAGCTGGAAGTCGGCGACAGCGCGTCCGAATACACGCCGGTCGCGTGCATAGCCGAGCGCATCTTCCAGCGCCGCCTGCATGAGGCCAACCGCCCTGGCGGCCGTCTGGATGCGGCCGATGGCGAAGCCTTCCATCTGCAGATAGAAGCCACGATCAAGCCACTCCTCACCCCCTACGAGGCCCGCCGCGGGCACCCTGTAGCGGTCGAACGCCAGCTCGAAGGTGTGCATGCCCCGGTATCCGATCGTAGGGATTGCCCGTCCTTTCAGGCTGCCGCCACCCTGCTGATGGTGTGAGAATTCATGGCCGCCGAAAGCAGGCTTTTCGACGACAAATACGGACTGTCCGCGATGGCCGGCATCGCGAGTGCGACAGAGCACCATCAGCAGCTCAGAGCGCCCCGCGAAGGTGCACCAGAGCTTGGTGCCGGAGATCTCCCAATCCCCATCTCGACGACGCGTCGCCCGGCACGTGATGGAGGCCACGTCCGACCCATGGTCGGGCTCGGTCACCGCCACTGCGACCAGCTTCTCGCCGGACGCGATGGCTGGCAGCCACTTCCGTTTCTGTTCCTCAGTGCCGGCGCGCAACAAGGCCCGCACCAGGATCTCCGGCCGCGTCATCAAGCTGCCGGCAAGCGCTAGCGAGGTCCGGGAGAGCTCTTCGGTCGCAATGAGCATGGCGCGGTAGTCCGAGGTGTCGCTCTGCGAACCGCCGTACGCCTCGGGGATGGAGAGGCCAAGGAGTCCGAGGTCGGCCACTCCACGGATGATTCGCTCGGGGACGTCGAGGTCCTGCCGGTGAACCGCCTGGGCGTGCGGCCGGACGACCCTCTCGGCAAAGTCTCGAAGTGAGGAGCGAAGAAGCCGGTGCTCGTCGGTCGCGCCCAAGTCCTGTGTCGGGTGGTAGCCGGCGTGGATCGCGACCAGACGCCCGGCGTCGAGCGCGCCCAGGTCGGTGCCACGCCCCGTCGCGAATGCCAGGGCCTCTTCTTCCGCCGCCTCGGATGCCAGGGTCGCGTGCGGGTCGCGGGTATCCGCGGCCCATTCCAGACAGGCGGCGGCCGCTTCCGCCCGCGCCACGGCCCACGCCAGGTGGTTGGCGGCCACCTGATGCAGGTCCAGCCCGTCCCTGTCGACCAGCCCCGCCACCCGCTCGTGGAGGTGGTCGATGGCCGCGTCCAGCTCAGCCTTCACCGGGAGCAGCGTAACCGACGCCGGTATACGAGACTGCGGGCGTCTGCTTCGGGCGGCGGGCAGTCCTGGATTTCGTTGCTCACCCTGATAGGGGGTCGGTGGGAGAACGTGGGATGGCACCGATTCGGCCATGGGATGGAACTAACGCGACCAACGGTGAAAACCTGCTACGCCAATTGCGCAAAGAGCGCCGCATGTCTCAGGCAGCCGTTGCGCGTTGCGTGGGCCTCTCCAGGCAGTCGTTGAACGCGATCGAGAACGGAAAGTGCCAGCCGAGACTGGTCGTTGCATACCGCCTTGCGCGGCTCTTTGAGCGGCCCATCGAGAACCTCTTCTTGCTCGACGCATACGACCAACTTGGATGCAGCTAGCGCCGCGCTCATAAGAGCGAACGAGAGTGTGTTTTCGGCCGCTTTGAAGGCGATTCGATAAGCTGTCCCTCAACTGCCACTCATCGTTTGGGAGACGACCCCATCATGACCGACGCTCAAGAGATCGACAGCAGTACGCGTGCCGAGACTGCGACTCCACGTCGGCGCGGGCGAACGCGAGCTGAAGGGAGCACACCGGCGGCGCCAACGCGACGGCGGCCGCGCCTTCGTGGACCCGAGCTGATCGAAAGCCTGCGCGAGAGTGTCGAACAGCTTCTAAGAGAGAACCGCAATCTCAAGCGGCAGCTGAAAAAGGCGACGGCCGGCGGCGCCTCCGCCGCGCCTGGCGCTGAGACCACGCTGCGCAGCATTCAGCGCAAGGTGGCCCGTGCCATGAGCAGCGAGGCGGCGCCCCGTCGCAGGGCGCGCGCCCCGGTCACAAACGGCCGCCGCCGTCGCCGGAGCCCCGGGTCACAGAGCGCCTGACCAGGATTCAACGGCTGCGGGGATCACGGCTGAGCTCGTCGAGCGCTGCGCGCACCTGGCTCATCAGGTGCACGGGGCTCCGCTGCCCCGTGCCTGAGCGAGAGTCGCCTACCTGGACCTGGAGCCCACGAACGCCATTGCCTCCCTCGCGAGCTGGACCCAGTCCAGTGATGAGCTCGGCCGCAAAGCCAACCATTCTTTCATCAACCGGCCGTGACCTGGATCGAAGCGGTCGCCGTCGCCGGATCCTATCAGCTCATCCACCCGCTGACGAGGCAGCTTCACGACGAACCGCCCCCGGGATGAGAGCAGCGCAAAGATGCTGCCGCCGACCTTCAGTGATGACGACCCGAAGCCCTTGCCCTCCTGAGAGACGCCCGGCTGACCGATGAAGCACCTGACCAGGTCTGCGTAGCGCTCATCTGGCGTCATGGTTTGGGGAACTGGGTCAGGCAACGGTGAAGCCATGTTGCAGTCCCGTCACTGGGCTTCGCGCGCGAATCCAGCTGCACGTAAGGCAGCGGTGTCGTGGACGTGCCGAATCCCGGTAATCCGGCCGTCAGCGACGGTGAAATGCTCGGCGATCCGGATATCGCCGATGGGTTTGATCTCCATGTCGTAAAGCAGAAGAGCTTCACCGTCGTTGCTGAATTCGGCCAGCACCTCGATACTGGTGATAGCCTGACGAGTTCCTCGGACAGCTTCGATCCACTCGGCCTTCGAGCCGTACGTGTTGATCGGTACGTCAGTACTGAGGTCGTCCGACAGATACCGACCAGCCTCATCGAAGTCCTGGCTGGTCCAGGCTCGATGATAGGCGCGAACCACGGTAAGGGCACCAGCGCGGTCGGTCATTCCTGGTCTCCTCAAACTTGACAGTGGCGTGGCCGGCGCGATCGTGACGGCCCGCGCTCGGGAGCGCCCTTCTGGCGCGCTCAGCAGCGAATATACAAGGGCAGACTTGTGCAAGTCAAGACTTGATTGAGTCTGGCCGCGACTGTCACACTTGATGAGTGAGCAGCGAGGCCGTGTTGCGCGCCCTCGCCGAGCCCCGCCGCCAGGCGATGCTGCGGCTGGTCCGGGATGAGCCGCGATCGGCAGGAGAGATCGGCCAGCACTTCGACATCACCCAGCAGGCGGTGTCCCAGCATCTCCAGGTCCTGGCCGGAGCCGGGCTCGTCGATGTTCGGCGGGTCGGCAAGCGCCGCCTCTATGTCGTGAACCCGGCAAGCCTGGAGGCCCTCGACGCCTTCCTCGCCGATCTCTGGCCGGCGGGCCTCAGGCGTCTGAAGGAGGCTGTGGAGGGCAACCCTGGCCGCTGAGCCGTACCGGGACTCGATCCACATCATGGCCGAGCCCCGGGTCGTCTTCGACTACTGGATCAGGCCCGATGCCGTGGTCCGGTGGATGGGCGATCGCGCGATCCTCGACCCCCGCCCAGGGGGACAGTTCACCCTCTTCTTCGGAAACGTGTCGGTCGAGGGACGCTACCTTGAGCTCGATCCGCCCAGGCGCCTGGTGATCACCTGGGGCCGAGGCGGCTCTCAGGAGTTTCCGCCCCATGCCAGCACGCTGGAGGTGACCCTCGCCCCGGAGGGCGGCGGGACCCGGGTCAGCATCGTACACAGCGGCCTGCCAGACCTCGAGGCGCCCCCGCATGCGGAGGGGTGGCGATACTACCTGCCGCGGCTCGGGACGCTTGCCGAGGGTGGTGACCCCGGGCCCCAGATCATCCCGGCGGGGCCTTGACAGCAGACCGGCTTCACGATCATCGCCGACGCCAGGCAACGGCCAGAGCCGCGATCGCCACCGCCAGAAGAGCCACGACCACGAACGCGGCCCCGGGCGGAGCCTTGAATGCAGCGGGTGCGGCGGCCGTCCCGCCTGCCGGTTCGGCGGCAACCGCCAGCAGGTGGCCCTCACCGTGCGCGGTGGTCGGCGTGCCGATGATCTGGGTGACGCTGCAGGCAGTCGCGCAGCGCACGGCGATCATTGTGGCGCCTCCTTCGGTCGCGGCAAGCATGTCACCGTCGCGAACACCCAGGCGCGTCAGCGTGTGCGCGTCCAGCCGCAGCAGGCTGTCTGTTCCAGGGTGAGGGTTGTTGGCCGTGGCGCGGTCCGCGTAGTAGAGCTCTCCCCCGCGTGTGAAGCCTGAGGGAACAAAACCCACGCTCTCCACCCCGATGTCGCCCCCGGTGGGCAGCCCAGACTCGGCGATCGTCCGTACCTTCCCGTCGGGGTCGATCGCGTAGATTCGCCCGCTCAGCTCGTCGGGCGCGACGAGCGCGCCACCGAAGGCGCCAAACGCGGATGGGGCCACCGCCAGACCTCCCTCGAGCGCAGGCGCGGCATCCGTTATGACCTGCGTGCGGCCGCGGCAGTCGATCGCAACGATCGCGGTGCGGCCGCGCACGGGGCCGCTGACCAGCAGCCGGTGATCGAACCTGCCGGTGGTGTCGAACGCGATGCCGTTCAGCGACTCGGTCCCAGCGATCGCGGCGAACGGCTGAGCCATGCCGGAGGTGGAGACCCGTGTGACGCCAAACGGCTGGTGCAGGCGCAGGACGAATGCCTCGTCAGGCGCAAAGTCGCAGCCGCCGCCGGTGACGTGCAGCCCAGGCGAGACCGCCAGGTAGGCCTCCGCGCCGGCGTCGTCCGCGTAGCCCTCGGGGCCGGTCGCGAACGGCACGACGGTGCCCATCCTGTCCACGAGGAACAGACGTCCTGAGCCGGCCACAAGCAGTCGTCCGTCGGATCGAGGACCGACCACGTCGAACACTCCCGCGATGTGCCGCCACGACTCCCAGACCTGTCCGCCGACATCGGCGGGCGCCAGGCCGGCCAGCAGGAGTGCGAGGACAGCCAGCGCAGCGCGGCCGTAGGTCATCGCCGTCGATCATAAGTGCCCGGTCTTTTCTTGCGAATTCGTGTGTCTGGATGGGGTAGTCTCGCAGCAGATGCCCCGATCCGCCACGCGGACTCTCGTGCTGATGCCGGTCGCGATCGCGCTCAACATCGCCCTCGGCTCCACCGTTCAGCAGGCGCTGAAGCTTCCGATATACCTCGACTCCGTGGGTACCATCCTGACCGGCGTGCTGGCGGGGCCGATCGCAGGCCTGGTCACGGGCGGTCTCACGAACGTCATCTGGGCCTATGTCCTGCCGCCGCCGCTCCAGGCGCCCACCGCGGGTCCCTTTGCGGTGACCGCCGCTGTGATCGGCCTGCTGGCCGGCCTCTGGGGATGGCTTGGGCTCTTCCGCGCTCGCCGGGCCACGGAGACGACTTCCCTGTTTGTCGCCGTGCCCGCGGCTGCCCTGGTCGCCCTGGTCATCGCGTACACCTTCAGCCGGGCCTACACCAGCCCGCAGGGGTTCAACAGCGTGACCGGGTTCAACGTCAACGCCTTCAGGCTGTCGGAGCTGGCCTTCGTGGTCGTGATCGTCGTATTCATCCTGCTCGCAGCCTGGCTTCTCGTCGTGCGCCGCGACGCCGGAGCCGTGCTGGCGCTGGCGGCAGGGCTTCTGACCGGGCTCGTAGCGGCGCTGGTATCCGCGCCGATCTCAGCATTCGTATTCGGCGGCGTCACCGGGTTCGGCGGCGACGTGATCGTAGCCGCCTTCCGTGCCGCCGGGTCCAACCTCTATCAGGCCACGCTGCAGCAAGGGCTGCTGTCGGATCCGCTGGACAAGATGATCACGTCCCTGTTGGTCTTCTTCGTGCTGGCGGCGATGCCGCGCCGGCTGCTCGCCCGCTTTCCCAACGGCGATCGCCTGGTGGGGGGCGCGCCTGCCTGAAGAGCGTCGGTCGCTGAACCCGACGACGAAGCTCGTCGCGGCTCTGACCGGCGCCGCACTGTCTCTGGCCTGGGGAGGTTGGGTAGCCGTAGGCGTGGCTCTTCTCACCGCGCTTTCGGCGCTTCGCGCCGGACGGATCCAGCGCCTGGCTGTGGCCGCGCTTGCCCTGACGCCCGTTGCCGCTTCCAGCCTGCTGATCAACCTGCTGCTGCCGGCCGGCGGTGGCGGGCTGGCGACGGCCGTGGCTGCACTGCTCAGGCTCATCGGCGCCACACTGCCCCTCACGCTGCTCTTCGCAACCACCGACGCCGCCGACCTCCTCAATGACCTGGAAGCGCGGGGGGTCGGTAGGCGGGCGGTTTTCGTGCTGGGGGCGGCGCTGGCAGCGGTGCCGCGGGCGCAGGCCCGCGCCGTGGACGTGATCGAGGCCCAGCGCGCCCGCGGCCTGGACACAGAGGGCTCGTGGCGGCGGCGTCTGCGAGGCCTGGTGCCACTTGTCACGCCGGTGGTCATCGGCAGCCTGGCGGAGGTCGAGGATCGAACGCTGGCGCTGGAGGTGCGGGCGTTCGGCGCGCCCGGCCGGCGGACTCTGCTGCGCAGGCTGCCCGACAGCCGCTTGCAACGAGCGGCGCGCTGGACCATGGGCCTGCTGTTGGCGCTCGGACTCGCCGCCCGCGCGGCTGGGGTGACCGGCCCTTGATCGTCCTGGACCAGGCGTCGTACCGGTACCCGGGCACTTCAACGTGGGCTCTGCCCACGACCTCACTGGAGCTGCGGCCCGGCGAAGTCGTGGGAGTCACGGGAGCGAATGAGCGGGGAAAGACGACGCTCTGCATGGTCGCCGCGGGCCTGGCCCCGGTCACGATCGGCGGCGAGCTGCGAGGGCGTGTGCTGGTGGACGGCCGGCCCACGGTAGAGCTGGCCGGCTACGAGCTGGCCCAGCGCTGCGGGGTGCTCTTTGACAACCCGACGGTGCAGCTGACCGGTCTGCATCGAATCGTGTACGAAGAGGTCGCGTTCGGGCCGTGCAACCTCGGACTGCCCCTGGCCGAGGTTCACGAGCGCACCCAGGCCGCCCTTCGCATACTGGCCGTCGAGCACCTGGCCGGGCGGAACCCGGGGCACCTGTCGGGCGGTGAAACGCAGCTGGTGGCGCTGGCCGGCCTCCTCGCTGTGCGCCCAGGCCACCTCGTGCTCGACGAGCCGACCTCGCGGCTCGACCCCGAGCGCTCTCTGCAGGTAGCTGACGCGATTGCACGCGTCGCCGGGGCGGGTGTGGGGGTCCTGCTCACGGCGCACGACGAGGAGCTGCTAGCCCGGGTCTGCGGGCAGGTGATCGAGCTGTGATCGAGCTGGAGACCGTGTCGTACCGCTACCCCGAGGGCACGGTTGGCTTGACCCAGGTCAGCCTGTCCATCGCCGCAGGCGAAGCGGTCGCCATCATGGGCCCGACCGGCTCGGGCAAGTCGACCTTGATCCGGCACCTGAACGGTCTGCTCCGGCCCACAACCGGCCGGGTGCTGCTGAACGGCGACGACGTGCGCGGACTTCGGGTGGCGCAGCTGGCCACGCGGGTCGGCGTCGCCTTCCAGGAGCCGGATCGCCAGCTCTTCTGCCGGTCCGTTGAGGCCGAGGTCAGGTTCGGCGCCGCCTCCCAGGCTGCCGTCGAACTGGCGCTTGACATGACTCGACTGAGAGCGGTCCGCGACCGCCATCCGTACGACCTCGGCTACTCCCGGCGGAAGCTGGTCACAATCGCGGCGGTCCTCGCGATGCAGACGCCGGTCGTGGTCCTCGACGAGCCGACGACCGGGCAGGACCGAGCCGGGGTCGAGGCGTTGATCGAGCTGATGGGCCGGCTGCGGGCCGAGGGACGGACAGTGGTCGTCGTCAGCCATCACGCGGAATTCGTCAGGCGGACGTGCGGCCGGAGGGTGCGAATGTTTGAGGGAAGCATCGTCTGGTGAGTGAGAGGTCGGGCGCCTCGGCCGGCGGCGTGCGAAGCCTT
>DATFWQ010000055.1:0-3147 GCA_035259145.1 Candidatus Dormiibacterota bacterium
GTTCGGGACCGTGAGGCCCCGGGTTCGAATCCCGGGCCCCCGACCACCCGGTCAGAACTCGAATTTGCTCTACCAGGTATGACCCTGGGCACCCGATTCGGCGCTTTTGCTCCCCGTTTGCTCCCGCTCGTCGCGGGAACCCGCGCCGCTAGCCTCCCGCAAGCGGGCGTTTCCCGCTCCGGCTGGGTGACCGTGGCCCTCAGCCGTGACAGCTCCGAGAGCTGCTCCTAGATCAGCGCTGCACGCCGCGCCCACCGGGCGGCCCGCGGCGGTGGTCGGCCATCCAGGCAGCAAGCTGCGTGCGGTTCTGCAGGGCGAGCTTGTCCAGCACGTGACCCACGTGCGACTGGGCGGTGCGCGGGGAGATGTACAGCCGGCGGGCGATCTCACCATTGCTCATGCCTTCGGCGACCAGGCTGGCCACCTCCCACTCCCGTCGGCTGAGGCCGAGAGCGGGGAGTGGGGGCTCCGTCGGGACGCACCCCCCCCCCGAGCGCCTCCTCCAGGGCCTGCTCGATTGCCATCGCGGCGGCCTCCGCCAGCAGGCCGTCCGCCTCCGCAGGCGCCATCACGGTGCGCAGCCGGTCGATCGCCGGCTGCCATCGCGCGCGCTCGAGCTCGTTGATGCCCAGCCCGGTGGCCCGTTCGCGTGCCGCCGCGAAGCCTGCCAGCCGCGGCGCCGCGCGCGGCCGGTCTTCGGCAGCTGCCAGGCGCACGAACGGCCAGACACTCATTGGCAGCTGCAGGGTGCTGCCGGCGCGAGCGATACCGTGTGCGCGGAATGGCAGGACCAGAGAACGCGGACGTCTTGCCGGGCCACGAAGTCCGCCTCACGGATGGCGACCTGGTGCTGCGCCCGATGCGCGAGGACGACTTACCGCAGGCCCTGGTGTGGGACAACGACCCAGATGTCCGGCACTTCATGCAGGCCGAGAACCAGCCGCTGTTCACGCTGGAGGACCTGGCCGGCATGTACCACTACGTCGCGGAGGCGGCCCACGTCTTCGTCATTGAGGTAGCCGGGCGCGACATCGGCACCTGCTGGCTGCAGAACATGAACCTCGAGCGCCTGAAACGGCGCTTCCCAGGTCTGGCGCTTAAGCGTATCGACCTGTCGATCGGCGTCAAGGATCTATGGGGCCGAGGCATCGGCACACGCGTCATCCGCCTGCTCACGCGGTTCGGCCTGGATGAGCTGGGCGCGGACGCGATTTTCGCCGCCGGCATCTACGACTTCAACGCCAGGAGCCTGGGCGCCTTCCGGAACGTCGGCTTCCGACCGTTCGACGTGGTGCCGACGGACTCGCCGGGCAAAGGCGGCGCCGTCGACCACTTCCTGGTGATCGAGCGCGGGGGCTTCACGCTCGCCGGGCCAGGCTGAACCTGGTGCCTGGGCGGCGTCGGGACCGGGACCGTGATGCGCGCATCGACACTGCGTGAATACGCCGTCCAGCTGGCTTCCGGGGCGTCGAGATGCTGTCGGTCGAGAACGACTTCTGGCGTTTCTACCGGCTGGTCGGGTGACGGGCCGGTTCACGGAGGGTCGCCAAGCGAGTAGCTGAACTCGGGCGACGCCACCACCCACCAGGTGAAGAACGTCGAGCTGCGGGAGGCAGAGCCGGAAGCGCGGCTGTGGCGACCACGGAGTCCCTGGGGCGATTTTGCTCCCTTTCGCTCCCGGCTCCGGGCATGACCATGAGACGACGGCCCATTCTCGGAGTTCGAGAGCACCATTTCTGCGCTTCGCATCCCGTGCCAGCAGCTACCTCATCGGCGGATCCGAGTCTTATCCCGAGCTGACCGGATCCCTACGTAGGACCCTACGTACCGGTTCGGTGGCGTCGCCGTCGGACAGCGGCTACGGTCAAGACACGATGGTCCCGCCCTCGCCGGAACGTGGCGCTCTCGACCGCGCCTGGTGCCTATGGTTGCTGACCGCGCGCGCGGCCACGGTCGCGGCAGCCTGGGCCGTGTGGTTCGCCAGCGGCCACGCATCGGGCGCGCCCGCCACCGCCACCGCGATCGGGGCGGCGTCGTCCCGGACCCGGAGCCCGATGTGCTCCCTCGACTTCAGGGACGCCAGGGTCGGGGCGGACTGGAGCGTGGCCACGACCAGCCCGACGGCCATGACCATCGCGCGGTTCACGGTGGAGTCCGCCAATCTGGGTGGACCCGACGACAACAGCTACCCGACCACCCAGCTCGTCTTCGCTGGCGCCGGCCTACTGTCCGTCCTCTGTGTGGGGTATCAGACCGTCGCGGCCATCGCTGGGTGGCAGGTGGTCGTTCATCGCTAAGCACGTCATGACAGCAACAATTGCGACAGGGTCGAACGATGGGAACGGATAGACCGGAGGCTCGAAGCTCCGGCACCTGGGGATCGCGCGAAGCGGCGGCGGAGTGGCGGCGGGGAGCGGCCGCACGGCTGGAAGCCCTGGGGCCGGCCACTGAGATGATGCTCGACCTCGCCGGCGTCGAGACCGGCAGTCGGGTGCTGGACGTGGGGGCGGGGGCCGGCGATTCCGCGTTGATAGCTGCCCGACGCGCCGGTCCGACCGGGCACGTCCTGGCGACCGACATCTCGGCGAGCATGCTGGAGATCGCCGCGGAATCGGCGGGGCACGCCGGCATGACCAACCTGAGCACGCGCGTCGCAGACGCCCAACACCTGGACCTCACGTCCGACTCGTTCGACGCAGCCATCTCGCGGAACTGCCTGATGCTGGTCCCCGATTACCGGCAGGCGCTCGCCGAGATCCGGCGGGTTCTGAAGCCGAGCAGCAGGTTCGCCGCGATCGTGTTCTCTACCCCTGACCGCTGCCCGTACTTCGCGATCCCCCACGCCATCGCGTTTCAAGTGGGTGGTCTGAGATCGCCGCGGTTGGAGGAGTTCGGCGAGTTCCGGCTCAGCGCCCCAGGCCTCCTCCAGTACGCATTTTCCTCAGCCGGCTTCCGCGATGTGACGGTGCATGCAGTTCCCACCCATCGTCGCTTTCCGTCCCTTTCCGATGCCATGCAGTACGCGAGGGGGCCGCTGCCATTGCGCGAGCTCATGACGCGACTGAGCCCGAGCGCACAGGCTCAGGCTTGGGCCGAGATCGAGCGCACCCTCGCGCAGTTCGTCGGTCCCACCGGCTACGACTCGCC
>DATFWQ010000056.1:0-11716 GCA_035259145.1 Candidatus Dormiibacterota bacterium
GTCCTCTGTCGGGCAGGGCTCCTCGAAGAAGAGGAGTCCATAGGGCTCAAAGGCATGGCAGTACCGCAGCGCCATCGCGGGCCACGTGCGCGCGTGGAGGTCGACCATCAGGTCCACCTCCGACCCGACCGCCTCTCGCACCGCCCGGACCAGGCCTTCGGCGTGACGGACGGCGGCGGTGCCTTCGACCGGCAGGGTCCGGGGAACCGCCATGAACTTGAGGGCTGTGTAGCCCATCTCCTTCACCTCGAGGGCGCGCTCCGCAAACTCTGCCGGCGTGACGCTCTCGTACATCTCCTGCATCTGGCCACCGCCCAGGTGGTTGTAGACGCGGACCCGATCGCGCACCCGCCCACCGAGCAGCTCGTAGACCGGTACGCCGAGGATCTTGCCCTTGATGTCCCAGAGCGCGTGCTCGATGCCCGAGATCGCCGTCATGCCCTCGACACCCGATCGCCAGAAGTACTGGCGCGACATGACCTGGTATAGGTGCTCGACCCGGAGGGGGTCCTCACCGACCACGTACCGGCTCACGTCCTCGACCGCTCCGACCACGCTGCCGGTCTTCCACTCCAGCGTCGCCTCCCCCCAGCCGTGCAGGCCGGCCTCGTCGGTCTCGACCTTGACGAACACCCAGTTCCGCATGTTGGCGTTCACGACCAGGGTGGAGACGCGCGCGACCTTCATGTGTCCCTCCAGTAGTGGCGCAGCGTGCTCATGTAGACGCGCGTCGCCCTGACCATCTCATACACCTCCACGTACTCGACGTCGGCGTGAGCCCCCGATCCAGTGGGGCCGTAGTAGACGGCCGGGACGCCCTCGGCGGCCCAGATCGCCCCGTCGGCGACGATCCTGCTGCCGACCACCTCCAACGGCTCGCCGCAGGCTTCCAGGTAGCCGGCCAGGAGCGCCCTCACCAGCTCATGAGATGGATCGATCTGGTAGCTGTCGCGGACCTTTCGCAGGTCGAGATCGACCCTGCAGCCGGTCTCGCGCGCGGGCCCGCTCAGCAGCAGCCGGAAATCCTCTTCGACGGCCTGGAAGCTCGTGCTCGGAGCCCAGCGACGCGTGCCTACAAGGCGGCAGCTGCTCGGAAAGCGGTTGTAGAAGTCACCGCCGTGGACCTCGCCGACGAAGTACGTCTCGGCGCCCACCAGAGGGTGCTCGACAGCCGCAAGCTGCATGGACCGGGCGGCGAGCGCGTCCATGACGCGCCCCGCCGCCAGCAGCGGATGAGGGGTGCCGGCCGGTGTCTGCAGCTCGTGCGTGGGCACGCCAGGGCGGCTGACGGTGATCTCGAACGTGGCGGACCCCATGTGTGCAATGGGCAGCCTGCCACCCCCTCCAAGCTCGCAGACGATGGCGCCGTCAGCCCGGAAGCCAAGATCGCGCAGCAGGTGCACCAGGTCCTCGCCGCGCCCCGAAGGCGCCTCGTGCAGGCCGATGCCGACGATGACCAGCTCGCCCGGGAACTGATAGCCGGTCGCTCTCAGCATCCTGACCACCTCGGCGGCGCAGCTCAGCGCTCCCTTCATGTCGGCGGCGCCGCGGCCGTAGACTCGCCCATTCTCGACGCGAGGCGGATCGTGCGGAATCGGCACCGTGTCCAGGTGGCCGCACAGCACCAGCCGCGGGCCGGCGCGGCTGCCGGCCAGACGGGCCACGAGAGTAGGTGTGCCGGGGAAGTCGCGGATAAGGTCGACGGTCATCCCCGCATCCGTCAGCAGCTCACCGAACCGCTCGGTGACCGCCACCGTGTCCCCTGTCGGGCTGGGGATGGAGACCAGCTCCAGGCAGGTGTCGCGCAGACGGCCGGCGTCGACCATCAGGCGGGCACGACCGGCAGCACCACGTGCGACGGGTGCTCAGAGGTGTGCAGGACCGTCTGATTGGCGACCGCCATCCGGGTCCCCGTGGCCACGTCTTCGCCGGTGTTCAGGTTGCGGCTGAAGCGGGGGAAGCTGCTGCTCGTCACGTCGAGCCTGATCCGATGACCTTTGAGAAAGACGTTGCTCGTGGGATAGCAGCGGATCCTGTAGCAGTCGACCTCCCCGACCTCGAGAAGTTCCTGGTGGTCCTCACCCCGCCGGTAGCGGGCCCGGATGATTCCCTCCGTCAGGAAGCAGGCACGGCCGCCGGCATGCACGTCAGAGATTCGGACGACGAAGTCCGTGTCGCGCGCGCTGGAGGCGGCATAGAGGACCATCTCCACAGGACCGGTCACCTCGAGGTCCTTCTCGAGCGGCGCGCTGGTGTAGCAGAGCACGTCATCGCGGCGCTCGATCGGGCGCTGGTCGAGGGGGCCCGGGACGACGGGCCGGTCGGCGTGCTGCAGCATCGTCAAGATCGAGTTGTTGCCGCCGATGGTCGGGACAGGGTCGGCGGGATCGTAGACGTACCGGTCGGCAGCCTCTCCCGCGGGCGGTTCGCGAGAGAGCACTCCGTTGCCGTCCAGGGTGTTGGCTCGGCCATTGCTGTGCAGAAAGAAGGGTGTGAACTCCGTACCGGGAAGCGGCCATTCACGCTCGCTGCGCCACTCGTTGCGGCCCATCACGAAGAGACTGATCGGGGGCTCGTCCAGCAGACCCGTGTCGATGTCCTTCAGCCAGTGGTCGTACCAGCGCAGCTCGTCGGCCCGGATGAAACGCGCGGCGCCGGGGCCGAAATCCACGTCCCCCACAACCGGCGACACCTCCTCCTCGTGAGACCAGGGCCCGATCAGCAGCTTATGCGCAGGCTGCTCCGCTTCGCCGGCGGCGCCCTCGACCAGGCCCGCGTGCATGCGGAAGTGTGCCCCGGCGTAGGCGTCGTACCAGCCGCCCTGCTGGAACACCGGCACGCGGACCCGCCCATAGGCGGCGGCGTGACTGATGGACCTCCAGTAGTCGTCGTAGGTCTGATGCCGCAGCCAGTCCCGCCAGAAGCCGATCTCACGACCGATCGCCTCGCGGTCGATGTCTACGAGGGGCAGGTGCCGGAGGAGGCGGCTGTTGAGCACTGTGGAGGCTGCGGTCTCGAACGTGACAGTCCCGATGGTCGTGCTCCAGATCAGCGCCGCGCCCATCGACAGCGCCAGCTGGAAGGCACCCCCCACGTAGTGGCAGTCGCTGAAGTAGTCGTCCATGATCACGTGTGGCGCCATGCAGGCCAGGTTGGGGTGACCCAGGCGCACGAGCTGCCACTGCACGATTGCCCCGTACGAGCGCCCCCAGGTCCCGATGCGGCCGTTGCACCAGGGCTGGCGAGCGGCCCAGTCCAGCGAGTCGACGGCGTCCGGGCCTTCCTGCATGTAGGGGTAGAACCGGCCCTCCGACTCGTAGCGGCCGCGAACGTCCTGCACGACCGCGGCGTAGCCGCGTCTCGCGAACCAGACGCCCCAGGCTATGAAGCGGTCTCGCGTGCTCTCGTAGGGCGTCCACTGGTATACGACCGGGAAAGGACCGGCGGCGCGCGGCAGGTAGACGTCGGCAGAGAGGCTTATCTCATCGCGGGCTGGCACCCGGAGGTCGTGCAGCAAGCGGACCTCGTACTCAGGTCGCGAGCCCCGCATTTATCTAGGGCCGCCAGGCCACGTCGATGTGCTGATCGAGGAGCCCCAGCAGCCGCTCCTCGTCCCGGTCGCGCAGGGCCTCGAAGAGTTCTCTGTGATCCCGGACGATCTGGCGCAGCTCCTGGTAGCGGCCGTGGCGGTGGAAGTAGGCGCGAATGCGCGGCTCGATGGTCAGCCAGATTTGCAGGGTGTGAGGCTGGCCCGACCGCTCCAGCACCGTCTCGTGGAAGCGGATGTCGGTCTCAACGACCTTCTTCAGGTCGGCGGCGGAGGCACCCAGCTCCATCTCGCGCAGCGCATTCTCAACAGCCTCGAGGTCCGCCTCGGTCATCTGCCGCATGGCCCGGGGGAAGCTGTAGCGCTCCAGGGTCAAGCGGATCGGGATCAGGACCTGGTGCACCTCCTCCTCGGATACACCCAGCACCTCGCAGCCCCGGTAAGGGAAGGACGCGACCAGCCCCTCTTGCTCCAGCTGGCGGAGGGCCTCGCGGACCGGACCCCGGCTGATCGCGAGCTGCTGCGAGATCTCCTCCTCGACCAGATGGGCTCCGGGCTGCAGCTCACCGGAGACGATGGCGTCGCGCAGCGCCTTCACGACCAGGTGGCGCAGCGAGCGGGCGTGCCTCGGCAGTGGCACCAGAAATTGCTGATTGTTGACAATCGTCAAATTGATGCTAGCCTAGCAGAGCCCTGCAGCCCGGTCAGCCCGTGTGTGGTTAACGAATGAGGATCACCGGAGTCGAGACCACCGAAGTCTGCGTTCCCTTGAAGGAGCCTCTCGTCTGGGCAGGAGGCACTCGACACACCGCGTCCGGCCTGCTTGTGGAGCTGCAGACCGACGAAGGTCTGGCTGGGCTGGGTGAGTGCCCGGGACCGACGCTCCCCACGATCCGCACGATAGTCGAACGTGAGCTGTCCCAGTTCCTGCTGGGCGAGGACCCACGCCGGGTCAACTGGCTCGTGCACCGCATGGAGGAGTTCTGCCGCAACTGGAGTGAGATCGGCGCTTACGCCATCGCCGGCCTCGAGATGGCCCTGCTCGATCTCAAGGGCAAGCTGCTGGGTGTGGCGGTCGCAGAGCTGCTGGGAGGCTTCTGCCGCTACGACGCCCCGGCGGCCGGCTACCTGTTCATCGACAGCGCCGAGCGCAACGCTCAGAAGGCGGCGGACTTTGTGAACCGCGGTTTCACCGAGCTCAAACTCAAGGTCGGCCGCGACCTGGGCCAGGACCGCGACACCCTGGCCGCGATCCGCGCCGCGGTGGGCAGCGAGGTCAAGATCCGGGTCGACGCAAACATGAGCTGGAGCGTCCCCACCGCGATCCGGTGGATCAAGGCGCTCGAGGAGTTCGATCTCCAGTATGTCGAGCAGCCCACACCCGACTTCGACCTGGAGGGAATGGCGCAGGTGCGCCGGGCGGTCTCCATACCGATCGCCGCCGACGAGTCCTGCACGGACCTCCGGTCTGTGCTCCGCCTTTTGAAGGCGGAGGCGTGCGATGTGCTCGTCGTCTACCCGTCAGAGGCCGGCGGCCTCAGCCGGGCCTATCAGATCGCCTGCCTGGCGGACGCGGCCAGCAAGTGGTGCGTCATCGGGAGCTGGGCGGAGCTGGGCGTGGGCACCGTGGCCAATGCCCACGTGGTCGCCTCCTCGCCCAACTTCCCGTTTGCCAGCGACACCCACTACCCGCTGCAGGCCGACGATGTCCTCGAGGCCGAGCTTGACTTCGCCGGCGGCCGCATTCGCGTGCCGAACCGGCCGGGCCTTGGGGTGCAGATCGACCGTGAGAAGGTGGCCAGGCTGGCCCAGACGGAGCTCCGCCAGTCGGTCTTCTACGACGACATCAGCGGGGAGGCGCCGAGGATCGGCCAGGTCCTTTGAAGCGAGCTCATGACAACGGAGGGAAATGAAAGTGGCTGACCATCAACTAACACGGCGCGAGCTGCTCAAGCGCTCCGGGCTGCTGGCCGGCGCTGGGCTGGTGGCGCCTTCAGCGCTCCTCGAAGCCTGCGGGACGACGACCACGACCAGCACCACGAGCACCACCCCGAAGCGGGGCGGGAAGGTGACGTGGGCGCTGGAGCAGGACCCCACCTACCTCGCGCCCTTCGGTGGGATACCCACGTCCAACCACTGGGGCAACGAGTTCATGTACGACTCGCTCCTGCAGTGGGACAAGGACCTCAACGTCCAGAATGCGCTTGCCGAGTCCTACACGACCCCGGACGACCGGACCTACATCTTCAAGCTGAAGCAGGGAATCAAGTTCCACAACGGCAAGGAACTGACCGCAGACGACGTCAAGTACTCGTTCGACCTGATGGCCAATCCACCGCTTCCGGGCAGCACCAGTTACCTGGGCCAGTTCCCGGCCGTGGCCTCGACCGACGTCGTCGACAAGTACACCGTCAAGTTCACCATGAAGAAGCCGGACGCCTCGATGATCGGGTTTCTGGCCTGGGGCCGCTACTCCGGGATCGCCCCTGTAGACATGTACAAGCAGCTGAACCCCGTCACGCAGGGCATCGGAACCGGGCCCATGAAGCTGGTCGAGTACGTGCCGAACGACCACGTGACCTACACTCGCTTCGCCGACTTCTGGGGCAAACCCCTGCCCTACTTCGACGACCTGGTCCTGAAGGTCCTACCCGACGAGCAGGCGCGCGTCGCCGCGCTGCGCTCAGGAGCGGTGGACGGCGCCACCGTCTCGCCTGACAACGCCAGGGTTCTGGGCAAGGACAAGAATCTGGTCGTCTACAAGGGCTTGACCGCGGCCTTTCGCGAGATCCAGTTCACGGTGAAGGCGGGCGAAAAGAAGCCCTGGGCCGACCGGCGGGTGCGGCAGGCGATCAGCGCCGCCATCAACCGCCAGGACTTGATCGACAAGGTCTATAGCGGCGACGGCAAGTACTCCGGCTTCATCCCGCCGGGCTACGGCAAGTACCCCATAGCGGCGTCCGACCTGGTCAACAGGTACTTCAAGTTCGACCTCAACAAGGCGAAACAGCTGATGTCCGACGCGGGCTTCAGCAGCGGCTTCCCGCTGACCATGCTCTCGATCGCCCAGCCGGCCGATATGACGCAGGCAGCGGAGGTCGTAAAGGAGCACCTGCAGCAGATCAAGATCGACGTCAACATCGTTCCCCAGATGATCGGTGAGTTCGCCAAGAACAACGGCAATGGCAGCTTCGACGTGGACCTGACCTCTCGCGGGATGCGCGGCGATCCCAACGGCTTCGTGGCCGAGTTCGTGAACAACGCGAAGCTCTGGTGGCCGGGCTACGAGATGCCGCCGGACATCGCTGCGCTGGTGGCTAAGGGCATCGCCACGCCTCAGCAGGATCAGCGATATCCGATCTACACCCAGCTTCAACAGACCCTGATGAACGAGCTGCTGGAGATCCCGCTGGTCGCCGTCTACAAGTACCAGGTCGTGACCAGCCGGCTGCACAACATGTACGTGGCCTTCACCGACTTCAATACTGGGTTGCGGCAGGCCTGGCTCGGCTGATCAGGCGGTGCACCGCTACGTAGCTCGGCGCCTGCTGCAGATGGTGCCGACTCTCTTCGGCATGTCGCTGGCCATCTTCCTGATGGTCAGGCTGATGCCGGGCGACGTCATCGATGTGCTCACCGGCGGCGACGTGTCGATCACGCCGGCACAGCGAGAGGGTATTCGCCGCACCCTCGGCCTGGACAAACCGCTGCCCGTCCAGTACCTGCAGTGGGTGGGCGGCATGGCCGCCGGCAACCCGGGACTCTCGCTGCGCAGCCACGAGCCGGTCGGCGCAATCCTGGCCCGAGCCCTGCCGATCACGGTCGAGCTGGTGATCATCGCAGTGGTCTTCGCGGTCGCCCTCGGCATCCCCCTCGGGGTGATCTCGGCTTCGCGCCGGGAAAGCGTCGGAGACTATGTGGCCAGGGTCGGGGGCCTCATCGGGCTCAGCATGCCGAGCTTCTGGCTGGCGACGCTCATCCTCCTCTTCACCTCCATCGTGTTCCAGTGGATCCCGGCGGTCTCCTTCGTGCCTTTCCTTCAGGACCCACTCGGAAACCTGAGCCAGGTCGTCATCCCGGGCATCTCCGTCTCGGTATTCGTCATCGCGATCGTGATGCGGATGACGCGGGCCACCATGCTCGAGGTGCTGAGCCAGGACTACGTGCGCACAGCGCGCGCCAAAGGCGCCAGCCGGCGCTCGGTGACCTACCACCACGCGCTGCGCAACGCCCTAATCCCCGTGGTCACGGTCGTGGGTTTCCAGGTCGGCACGCTGATGAGCGGCGCCGCCATCGTGGAGGTGATATTCGGGCTCCCTGGCCTGGGATACACCTTGATCCAGGCGATCTTCGCCCGCGACTACCCCTTGGTGCAGACGACGACGATGCTCCTGGCGACGATCTTCGTCATCCTGAACCTGACCGTAGACCTGCTCTATGGGGTCATCGATCCGAGAATCAGAGCACGATGAGCCAGTCCGCGCTCGTCGAGCCCTCAGCGTCTGAAGCCTCGCCCACCGACCTTCAGGAGGCGCCGCGAAGCTGGATCCCGACCCTTCTAAGCTGGCGGAACCCGATCGGAATCGTCGGGGCAGCCATCGTCGCCCTGACCGTGCTGACGGCGGCTTTCGGGCCGCTTCTATGGCGAGTCCAGTACTCCGCCCAGCACTACAGGCGGCTGCAGCCGCCCAGCCTGGCGACCCCCATGGGCACAGACGAGCTCGGCCGCGACCTCCTGGCCCGCGTCATCCACGGCGCCCAGGTCTCACTGCAGGTTGGCGCCGTCGCCGTCCTGATCGCCCTCACAATCGGTCTCACACTGGGCCTGGTCGCGGGCTACTACGGTGGCACGCTCGACGCCTTCATGATGCGCATCGTGGACATCGGCTTCGCCTTCCCCGGCCTGGTCCTGGCGATCGTCATCACCGGCCTGCTCGGACCGAGCCGCACGAACGCCATGATCGCCATCGGCATCGTGTACGCGCCGGCCTTCGCGCGAGTCGTCCGGGCGTCGGTGCTCGAGATTCTCAGCAGGCCGTTCATTGAGGCTTCCAGAGCGCTGGGCAGCTCCACGCCCGCGATCATGGTCCGCCACCTGCTGCCGAACATCGTGGCGCCGGTGATCGTGATGATCACGGTCTACCTCTCCACGGCCATTCTTAGCGAGGCCGCACTCAGCTTCCTCGGCCTGGGCACTCAGCCCCCGGAGCCCTCCTGGGGCGGGATGCTCAACGCGTCTCGCACGTACATGGAGCTGGCACCCTGGATGACCATCTTTCCAGGCCTGGCCATCATGGTCGTGATCATGGGCTTCAACTTTCTGGGCGACGGCCTGCGCGACGTCCTCGACCCCCGCTTGAAAGACGTTTAGCGATCAGGCGACGCGGTAGTGCTCGACGACGTCCTCGTCGAGCGAGATGCCCAGGCCGGGGTCGCCCGGCACAGCCACCAGGCCGTCCTTGTCGATGGGAAGTCGCTCCCGAGTGAGGCTGGTGTTCAGCGGCGTCCGGGCCACGCAGTACTCCTGGAACAGGGCGTCCCGCAGGACTGAGTTGACGTGCAGAGAAGCGGCCTTGACGATGCCGCTTTTCCAGGCGTGGGGCACGACTGCGACTCCGCGCTCGCCGGCCATCTTGGCGATGCGGAGGATCTCGGTGATGCCACCGCAGCGGGTCACGTCTGGCTGGATTACGTCCACCCGTCCACGCTCGATCAGCTCGCGGAAGCCCCACCGGGTGACGTCCTCCTCGCCGGCCGCCACCAGGATGTCGACCTCGTCGGCGAGCCGAGCGTACGCCTCGTACTCGTCAGGCTCAAAAGGCTCTTCCAGCCAGCGGCAGCCCATCTCCTCCAGGGCCCTGGCGACCCTTGTCGCGGCGAGAACGTCTGCCCCGTATCCGAGCCCCGCGTCGATCATTATCTCGACGGCCTCGCCGCCCGCCCTCCGGGCGGCCCGCGCCAGCCGGATGTCGTGGTCGGGATCATTGCCCAGCGGCCCCCAGCCCAGCTTGACTGCCGTGAAGCCCTGGTCTCGCAGCTCGACGACCGCCTCCTCGACCTCGCCTTCGGTGTCGGGCATCAGCCGCGAGGCGTAAGCGCGCACCCGGTCGCGGCGGGGGGTGCCGATCAGCTCACAGATGGGCTTGCCCAGCGCCTTGCCCTTGATGTCCCAGAGCGCGATGTCGATGCCGCTGATGGCGTGTATGGCGACGCCCCGGCGGCCGTAGTAGAGGACGCCGCGGTACATCTTGCTCCACAGCTCCTCCACACGGGTTGGATCCTCGCCGATGAGGGTCTCTCGCAGGCTCATCGCGATCGCGTGTGAGCTGGGTGCCTCGACCACCGCCTTCACCACCTCGGGAGCCGAGTCCACCTCGCCGATCCCGACGATCCCATCGTCGGTGCTCACTCGAATGATGAGGTCGTCCTGGCTGCCGTCGGCGATGCCCTCGTCGAGCTGGGGCTGGCGGAGGACGATCGCCTCAACGTTCGTGATCTTCAAGCGCCTACGATCGTAACCGAGAACTTTGTCCTATGACATAGGATATTTAGGTGGCCACAAGGTTCGACGTCGAAAAGGCGATCCTGCTCCGCCTGGCCACGGGCGACTTCCGCCCCGACCAGCGATTGCCCACGTGCACCCAGCTCGCCGAGCAGCTCGGCGCCAACAAGAACACCGTGAGCAAGGCTTTCCAATCGCTGGCCGCCCGCGGCTACCTGCGCTCCGCGCGCGGGCGCGGCACCTTCGTGGCCAGGCGCGTGCCGCGTTCGGCCCGTCCGGAGATCCTTGCCCACCTGCAGGACCTCCTCCTGCTGGCGCTGCAGGAAGCGAAGCTGGGCGGTCTCGACCAGGACCGATTCCTGTCGCTGGTCGGGCAGGCGGCGTCCCGCTACTACGGTTCCCGTAGTCTCCGCGTCGGCTTCGTGGAGTGCATACCCCACGACGCGGCGGCCCTGTCTCGAGACCTGCAGGTCGCCCTGGGCCAGCCGGTCACGCCGCTCCTGCTCGAGGATGTGGTCGCGGATCCCGCCGGCATGCTGGCTGACTTCGATCTGGTCGGCGTTGCCGTGGCCCATATCGCCGAGCTCGAAGAGGTGCTGCCCCCCTCCGCCAGCCCAGAGCTGATGCAGCTCTTCGTCTCCCCAGACCCGGCCAGCCTGGCCGAGGTGGTCCGGCTTCGCGCCGGGACGCGCGTCGGCGTCGTGTGCGACGCGGAGGAAACGCTGCAAGCCCTGCTCCGTATCGTCGCAGCTTACAACCCGGACCTGTGGGTCAGCGGCTGCCGGGTGTCCGACCCAGAAGGGATTCGGACGCTCGCCGAGAAAGTCCAGGTGCTGCTGGTCACGCTCTCGGCCCGCCCCGCGCTGGACACCCTGAAGGTGCGCCCGCCGCTGATATCGGTCAGCTTCCAGCTCGACCCCGGATCAGTCGAGAGGATGCGGGCGCGCCTGGAAGAGCTGAGCCCGCCGCCCAGCCTGATGATGGCGAGGTGACCCGGACGGACTCACCAGTCGTCGCCGACATCGACTACGACGCGCCGGGCAAGCGCTACGGCCGGTTGGGGATCCCCCGGTCGACGAACGACAGCGGCTGGTCGAGCCTGATCGTGCCCATTGTCGTGGTCGCGCACGGCACCGGTCCGACGGCGCTGGTCCTGGGCGGCAACCACGGCGATGAGCCGGTTGGCATCGTCGCGGCGCTGGACCTCGCACGTCGCGTACAGGTCGAGGAGGTCAACGGGCGCTTGATCGTGATTCCCTGCCTGTCGCTGGAGGCGGCCATGGCAAACACCCGCTTGTGGCCGTCAGGAGCCAACTTCAACCGCTCTTTTCCGGGTTCACCAAGCGGTCCGCCTGACGAGCAGTTGGCCGACTACCTGACGCGTCATCTGATCCCGATGGCCGACATCGTCGTGGACATACACAGCGGTGGCCGCAGCAGCGTGTGCCTGCCCTGGTCCGAGATGCACCCCGTCGCCGACCAGCGCCAGCGCCGGGCCATGGTCGAGGGGATGCTGGCCTGGAACACGGACTGGCACGTGATCTACATCGACGTCGCGGGCACCGGGTTGCTGGTCGGCGAGGCCGAGCGGCAGGGCAAGGTGGTGGTCAGCACGGAGCTTGGAGGGGGCGGCGGCGTCAGCCGGGAGCTCCATGAGCTGGCTCGCA
>DATFWQ010000057.1:0-19377 GCA_035259145.1 Candidatus Dormiibacterota bacterium
CGGCCGGACTACGTGGGCAAGAACGTGCCCACCTCCGAGTCGGAGCTGGTCGAGGTCTGCCTCCAGGAGGTCGAGGGGCTGGACGCGGTGGTCATCCTTGAGCGCTGACAGCCCCCGGTTCGCAGCGCTCGTCCTAGAGGACGGCCGCAGCTTTGTGGGATCCCCCCTTGGGGCTCACACGCTCGGCGAGGGCGAGGTGGTGTTCAACACCGCGATGGCCGGCTACCAGGAGGTCCTTACGGACCCCTCTTACGCCGGCCAGATGCTGTGCATGACGTATCCGCTGCAGGGCAACTACGGGACTCGGCCTGCCGACTCGGAGTCCGTGCGGTCCTGGGCCAGGGGCTTCATCGCGCGCTGGCTGTGCAAGCAGCCGTCCCACCACTCCTCGACGGGCTCGCTGGACGAATTCCTCAAGGCCCAGGGCGTGCCGGGTATTTGTGGCATCGACACCCGCGCCCTCACGCGCCATCTGCGCGCCCATGGTGCGCTGAGGGCGGTAATCTCGCACGAGCTCGAGCGGCCCTCTGATGCGCGGCTGGCGGAGCTGCTGGCGCTGGCCAGGCGCGTCACGCCGATTTCCGAGCAGGACCTGGTGGCCCAGGTCTCGCGGTGCACCGCGGAGGAATGGCTCGAGCCGCTGCCGGCCGAGCTTCGCCGGCGGCGTTATGCCGACGGGGCCGGGCTGACGGTTTGCGTCGTCGACTACGGCGTCAAGTCCAACATCCTCCGCTCACTGCGGCAGCGGGGATGCCGGGTCGTGGTGCTCCCCCACACGGCCACCTGGGACGACGTGCGGACCACCGGCGCCCATGGTCTCCTCCTTGCCAACGGTCCGGGTGATCCGGCCACGCTCGAGAACCCGGTCGAGCTGTGCCGCCAGGCGATTGGCAGGATCCCACTCTTCGGGATCTGCCTGGGCCACCAGATCCTGGGACGCGCTGTCGGCGCTACCACCTCACGTCTGCCATTCGGCCATCACGGCGCCAACCACCCGGTCAGAGACCTGGACACCGGCCTCGTCCACATCACCAGCCAGAACCACGAGTTCCAGGTGGACTCGGACTCGCTGCCGGACGGCGACTACTTCGTCAGCCAGGTCAACCTCAACGACGGGTCTGTCGAGGGCCTGGGACACCGCTCGCTGCCTGTCTTCAGCGTCCAGTACCACCCTGAAGGATGCCCCGGCCCCACCGACAACCACGAGCTCTTCGACCGGTTCGTCGAGATGGTCAGGGCGCGACGGCCGCTCCTGAAGGCAGTCGGTGGTGCCAGTCGCGACCACCTACGGCCGCGCAAGGTGCTGATCATCGGCTCGGGGCCGATCGTCATCGGGCAGGCCGCCGAGTTCGACTACGCGGGCACCCAGGCCTGCAAGGCCCTGCGTGAGGAGGGCGTCGAGACGGTGCTGGTCAACTCCAACCCGGCTACGATCATGACCGACGAAGACATCGCCGACCGCGTCTACATCGAACCGCTGACGGTGGACGTGGTCGAGAGGATCATCGAGCGAGAGCGGCCGGACGCGGTGCTGCCGACGCTGGGGGGCCAGACCGGGCTGAACCTGGCGATGGACATGCATCGGGCAGGCGTCCTGGCACGGCACGGCGTTCGCTTCATCGGCGCGGACGCGCACGTGATCGAGCGGGCTGAGGACCGCGAGGCCTTCAAGCAGCTCTTGCTCGACATCGGTGAGCCGGTGCCGCCATCCAGTGTCTGCCGGTCCCTCATCGATGCGCGGGCGTTCGCGGCCGAGATCGGCCTGCCGCTCGTCGTGCGGCCCGCCTACACACTGGGCGGCACAGGTGGCGGCTTCGCCACGACGGCCGAGGAGCTGGACATGGTGGTTCGGGGCGGACTGGCTGCCTCGCCGATCCAGCAGGTACTGGTCGAGCGCTCGCTGTGGGGGTGGAAGGAGATCGAGTACGAGGTGATGCGCGACGCCGCCGACACCTGCATCACCGTGTGCAACATGGAGAACCTGGACCCGATGGGCGTCCATACGGGCGACTCCATCGTCGTCGCACCTGCCCAGACGCTCACCGACCGTGACCACCAGATGCTCCGTTCGTCGGCGCTGCGCATAATCCGGGCGCTTGGCATCGAGGGAGGCTGCAACATCCAGTTCGCGCTCGATCCGCGCACGTCCACGTACTACGTGATCGAGGTCAACCCGCGGGTGTCGCGGTCGTCAGCACTGGCATCCAAGGCGACCGGCTACCCGATAGCCCGGGTGGCCGCGAAGGTGGCGATTGGGCGGCGCCTCGATCAGATCCGGAACCAGGTCACCGGGAGCACGTCAGCCGCATTCGAGCCCGCGCTTGACTACGTTGTGGTCAAGGTGCCGCGGTGGCCGTTCGACAAGTTCCCTGGGGCCGACCGCCGGCTTGGCACGCAGATGAAGTCGACGGGGGAGGTGATGGCGATCGAGCGCACCTTCGAGGGCGCCCTTGCGAAGGCGCTGCGATCACTTGAGCACCGCACGCCGGCGGACTCCGCCCTCGATGACCCTGGCCTGATCGACACACCGAACGACCGGCGGCTTTACGCGCTAATGCACGCACTGCGCGGCGGCGCCTCGCCATCAGACCTGGCCCGACGCACCGGCATCGACGTGTGGTTCCTGGATCGCATCGCAACCCTGGTTCTGGACCGCGCGGCGGCCTCGTCGTCGACGGTTTACAAACTGGTCGACACCTGCGCAGCGGAGTTTGAGGCTGAGACTCCGTACTACTACTCGTGCACCGGCGACGAGGAGAACGAGGCGGCGCCGCAGCCCGGCCGGGCCGCGCTGGTGATCGGTTCGGGGCCGATCCGCATCGGCCAGGGCATCGAATTCGACTACTGCTCGGTCCACGCCGCCTTGGCGCTGCGCGAGCTTGGGGCCAGGGCGATCATGGCCAACTCCAACCCTGAGACCGTCTCGACCGACTTCGACAGCTCCGACCGCCTCTACTTCGAGCCGCTGGACTTGAGCGCAGCCGAGGACATCGCGCGGACGGAGAGAGTCGAGGGCGCAGTCGTTCAAGTCGGCGGCCAGACCGCGGTCAACCTGGCCGATCCTCTGGCGTCCAGAGACATACCCGTCCTCGGCTCGTCAGTGGAGGCGATCGACCTGGCGGAGGACCGCCGGCGCTTCGCAGCGGCTCTGAACGCAATCGGGGTTCCCCAGCCTGTCGGGGACGCAGCTACTTCGGTGGAGGCGGCGCTGGCCATCGCCGAGCGAGTCGGCTACCCGGTGCTGGTCCGGCCGTCCTACGTGCTGGGCGGGCGGGCGATGGAGATCGTTCGCAACGCGAGCGAGCTGCGCCGCTACATGGGGTGGGCGCGAGCGGCCGGACCACGCGGCAGCCTCCTGGTCGACAAGTACCTGATGGGCACGGAGGTCGAGGTGGACGCGGTCTCCGACGGTGAGACCGTCGTCATCCCCGGCATCATGCGCCACGTCGAACGGGCCGGCGTCCACTCCGGCGACTCCTACGCGGTCTACCCCGCACCTGGGTTGGAGCCGTCGGAGGAGGCGGCGATCGTCGACTACACGGCTCGCATCGCACGCCATCTGCGGCTGCGGGGCCTCGTCAACGTGCAGTACGTGGTCCACCGCGGGCTGGTTTACGTGCTCGAGGTCAACCCGCGTGCGTCGCGGACGGTGCCGATGCTGTCCAAGGTGACCGGCGTGCCAATGGTCAGGCTGGCGACCCGGGTGATGCTTGGCGAGCGGCTCGCCGAACTTGGCTGGTCATCCGGCCTCGTGCCCGCCCGGCCGCTGGTCGCGGTCAAAGCGCCGGTCTTCTCGATGAGCAAGCTGGCGGCGGCCGACAGCTACCTGGGACCCGAGATGAAGTCGACCGGCGAGGTGATGGGCGTCGACCGCACCCTTCCGGCGGCGCTCCGCAAGGCGTTCCAGGCTGCCGGCATGGCGCTGCGGCCCGGCGGCAGCGTGCTGCTCACGATCGCTGACACGGACAAGGCTGAGATGTTTCCGATCGTGTCGCGGCTGACGCAGCTCGGCTACAGGATCTATGCGACTTCAGGCACGGCTGGGACGCTGAGGCGGGCCGGCTTCTCGCCACAGATCGTGGGCAAGATCGGTGAGGGCGGCCAGACGGTGATCGACGTGATCTCGGACGGAAGCGTCGACTTGGTCATCAACACCATGACCGGAATCAGCGACGAGATCCAGCCGGGGCGACCGGTCATCAAGGACGGGTTCGAGATCCGGCGCGCGGCCGTCGACCGGCGGATCCCATGCCTGACCTCGCTGGACACGGCCGCCGCGCTGGTTGAGTCGGCGTGGCATTCCAACGGGAGCCTGGAAGTCCGCACCATCACCGAGTGGCGAGAAGGAGCAGCGTGACGTACGACGTGCCTGCGCCGCTGGTGTCGCGCCGCAAGGTGGCCCGCGAGATGTGGGTGCTTGGCTTCGAGGCGGCCCCTATCGCACGAACAGTCATGGCCGGTCAGTTCGTGAACCTGCTCATGCGGCCGGGTCCACTGCTGCGGCGGCCGTTCAGCGTCTACCGCGCAGACGGCGACGTTGTCGAGATCGTGCTCAGTGCTGTTGGAGAAGGCACAGAGCGGCTGCTCGACCTGACCCGGGGTGAGCTGGTGTCGGCTCTGGGACCCCTGGGCCGCGGATTCCAGCTCGACGCCGGCCCGGGCCGGGTTACGCTCATCTCAGGTGGCCTGGGGGTGGCGCCGATGCCGCTCGCAGCACGGGACGCCAGGGCGCTCGGCCTTGAAGTTGCGTGGGTGCACGGGGCCCGCACCCAGGCGGAGCTCTGTTCAGAGGCGGATGCCGATCGCTACTACTGGGCCACGGACGACGGGTCCACGGGCGTGCACGGGTCGGCTCTCGACGCCGTGCCCCCCTCCGAGGTGGGCCATGTCCTTGCGTGCGGTCCGAACAGGATGCTGGCAGCCGTCGCGGCGCGCTGGCCCGACGCCCAGGTGGCTGTCGAGACGTACATGGGCTGCGGCACCGGGGTGTGCCTGGGCTGCGCGGTGCCGCGGACCTCGGGCGTGTACGACAGGGCGTGCACCGAGGGCCCCGTGTACCGCGCCGGCTCCATCCGGTGGGCAGACCTGCCGGCGCACCTCCACTACCGGGTGACGGCTTGAGCGGCTCGCTCGACGTGGGCGGCGTCCGGCTCAAGTCTCCGGTGATGGCTGCATCCGGGACGTTCGGGTACGGCACCGAGGTTCCACTCTGCGACCGACGGCACCTCGGCGGCATCGTTTCCAAGGGCATCTTCCTGCAACCCCGTCTCGGCACGCCTCCGCCCAGGATCGCCGAGACCCCCAGCGGGATGCTCAACGCGATCGGCCTGCAGGGCCCGGGCGTCGAAGCGTTGATCCGCGACTATGCGCCGCAGTGGGCGAGCTGGGACTTTCCGGTCCTGGTCAACGTCAACGGCGAGACCGTGGGCGAGTACGCGGAGCTCGCAGCCCGCCTGGATGGTGTGCTCGGCGTGTCCGGGTTGGAGATCAACATCTCCTGCCCCAATGTTCGCGAGGGCGGGATGTTTTTTGGCAATGATCCCCGGTCTGCGGCCGCCGTGACCTCGGCCGTTCGTCAGCGCACGAGCCTTCCCGTCTGGGTCAAGCTGACGCCGGCCGTCACGGACATCACTGAGATCGCGCGCGCGTGTGAGGAGGCCGGTGCCGATGCTCTGAGCGCCGTCAACACCTTTGTCGGCATGTCGTTCGACCTGCAAAGCCGTCAGCCGCGCCTGGCCTTCCACACCGGCGGCCTCTCGGGGCCGGCCATCCGGCCGCTGGCGGTCTATCTCGCCCACCGGACAGCTCGAGCGGTGTCCATCCCCGTGGTTGGGATCGGCGGCATCGCCGCGGCCGAAGATGCCATGGAGTTCCTGCTCGCGGGATGCAGGGCTGTCCAGGTCGGCACCGCCACGTTCGTGGATCCGAATGCGATCGGCAAGATCGTCGAGGGGTTGCGACGGTACGAGGAGCTTCTCAGACCACCAGACTGAGGGCTGATCTTGTAAGGACGACGGTGTGGGAGGGTTCGAAGGGAGACGCCTTTACCGGGGCTGGCTGCTGGTCTGGGTTCTGGGGGCGACGACCATCGTCTCCTACGGCACCACGCAGTACTTTTTCGCTGTCCTCGTGGTGCCGATGGAGAGGGAGCTCGGCTGGAGCCGCGCTCTTCTCTCGGGAGCCTTTTCGCTCTCGCTTCTGACGACCGGCCTGCTGGGTCTTCCGGTCGGGCGGCTCGTAGATCGACATGGTTCCCGCGCGCTGATGTCGTTCGGCTCGCTGATTGGCGGAGCGGGACTGATCGCGACCTCACAGGTGCGCGACCCATGGCAGTTCTACCTGCTCTGGTCCGGCGTCATCGCGCTGTCGATGGCGCTGACGCTCTACCCGATCACGTTCACTGTGATCGCCAACTGGTTCTGGCGCCGGCGCGGCTCGGCGCTGGCCATCCTCACGCTCCTCGGGGGCCTGGCGTCCCCGATCTTCATCCCACTGGCGGGCGTTCTGGTCGTGCGGATCGGCTGGCGCGGCACGCTGGTCGTATTCGGTCTGGTCCAGCTGCTGATCGCCCTTCCGCTTCATGCGGCGGTCCTCCGTAGGCGCCCCGAGGACCTCGGCATGCAGCTGGACGGCACAGCCTACCCGCCGGGTGGGCAGCCCCCGAGCCACGGCGTCCAGTTACGTCAAGCTCTTGCCACCCTCCCCTTCTGGACGCTGACCACGGCCTTCGCCCTTGGGCTCATGGCCCATTCGGTGATACTCGCCCACCAGGTGGCGTATCTGATCGGTCGAGGCTTCGACCCGGTGCTGGCGGCGGCCATGGCTGGACTGCTCGGCGTAGCCAGCCTGCCAGGACGCTATCTCCTCAACCGGCTCAGCGAGAACCTTAGCCCCCAGGCGCTTCTGGCCGGCTGCTACAGTGCCCAGGCCGCAGGCGTGGCTCTGCTCGGGCTCGCGGCACATCCTCTCTTCGTCTGGGGATATGTGGCCATCTACGGGGCCGCCTTCGGAGCCACCTCTCCGCTTCGCGCCTCCACGATGGCCGACCACTTCGGGCGCTCGTCGTTCGGCTCCATCACGGCCGCGTCAGGGCTCCCGATCGCGATTGCCGGGTCGGTGGGACCGATAGCAGCCGGCGCACTGTACGACCGGCTCGGCAGCTACGCGCCGGTTCTGGCTCTGACCGGCGGCGCCTTCGTGCTCTCGGCGTTCTCCGTCGCACTCACCCCGGTGCGAAGGCTGGGACAGAAGCCGAGCCCGGGCAACCTCCATCTATAGTGAAGCGGCTTGAGCCGCAGACCACGGCCTTTCATCGCCAGAGCGCATCTCGTCAGGTTGCTCACCGTCACCGGGCGCCTCGTCCAGGAGCAGGTGGCCGCCAGGCTCGCTCCAATGAACGTCAGCTATGCGCAGGCCGTGGTTCTGGTCCAGCTTTACCGGGCACCCGGCGGCAGCCTGACGCAAACTGACCTGATCGACTCCCTCGCGCTGAGCCGAGCCTCGGGGACGCTGATCCTGACCCAGCTCGAGGCGCACGGGTTGATCAACCGCAGCCCGGATCCGTCCGACGCCCGCCGCCTCATCATCACCCTTACAGACGCCAGCGAGGCAATCGAAAGCCGGGTCCACGCTTGCTTCGAGGAGGTGGAGGACGTCGTCAGCCGGTCGCTGGACGCGGCCGAGGTCGAGGCGGCGTTCAGCGTGCTGGGCAGGATGCTCGACGACCTGCGCCAGCACCGAACGACGGGAGGCTGACCGCGCCGTGCGGCGCCGTCTCACTACAGTCGCCTGGATCGTGGTGGTCGCCGGTCTGTTCGCGCTCACGCTGCCTGGCGGGTGGCTGACAGACTTCTCGACCGTGCTCCGGCCGCGGCAAGAATCCAGGCCGAGCGCCATTGCCGGCGGCTTGCCCTGGCTGCACGTCGAGCACCCGGCGCGGGAGCCGGCGTTCATCGCTGACGCAATGGGCAGGAGCGTGATCCTGCGAGGCGTGGCGAGCGGTGGCCTGATGGACTACTGGTCGGGCAGCGATCCCGCAACCTTGAGACCTGCGCCGTTCTTTCCGTCGGACCCCGCGGCCTACGACAATCGGTGCCCGCCAAACTCGGCAGACGTCTGGCAGCCGCCACTTTGCCGCAACGACCTTTCCGAGATGCGGGCGCTGGGCTTCGACGTGGTCCGCCTCGCGCTTTCCTGGAGCTTGCTCGAGCCGCAGCCGGGCAAGTATGACCAGCGCTACCTCGACCGCATTGCCCAGGTGGTCGGGTGGGCAGACCAGGAAGGCATGTACGTGATCCTCGACATGCACGAAAACGCTTACACGCGCTACCTGGCACGGCCTTCGCCGCCCCCGCTGCCGGGCGGGACACCGACCAGCTTGAACCAGCTCTCCGGTGCGCCGCCCTGGGCCGTGATCACGGACTTCTGGCCCTCCGAGGTCTTCTTCGGCCAGCGCGAGCTGAACCCCGCCGTGTTCGCCGCGTTCAACAGCTTCTGGCTCAACCGGCAGGTCGCGGGGCCGGCCGGCCAGGCGCCAGGGAACGGGCTGCAGGATCACTACATGGGTGCGCTGGCAGCGCTTGTGCGCCGCTTCAAGGACAGCAGCACCGTCGCCGGGTACGGCATATTCAACGAGCCCTGGCCCGGCTTTGTGCCTCCGCCGCTGTTCGAAGACCTGTTCTTGTTTCCCTTCTACAGGCGCGTCCTGGATGCCCTCACCGGGGCCGGCGATGGACTGCCTTGCCCCAGCTCGGCCCCGCCGGTGCCGGCGTGTGGCTATCGAGACCTCGGAATCGGCGATCGCGCCCACCTGTTCTTCGTGGAGCCGAACCACCTCCGGGAGCAGACGGACTTCCCGACGAGCCTGCCACTGCCCTTCAGCTCTGCCGCCAACCTGGTGTACGCGATCCACGCGTACACCCATGTGTTCACGCTGGATGCACTGGCCGGTCAGGATCCGAGGCGGGCCTCGTACCCGCCGGGGGGCTTCGAGCTCTCCTACGTCAGCGGCCAGCTCGAAGCGCGGGCGCTGCGCGCGGCGCTCTTCGTGGATGAGCTTGGCAACCAGCCGGCCGACGACGCGATCCTTCTGGCCAACCAGCTGACCTCGCAGGAGCGGCACCGTGTTGGCGCCATCCTGTGGGTCTGGAAGCAGAACTGCGCCGTGGTGCCCACGTGGGGCGTCTACGACGGCTTCTACGACGGACACCGCGACCAGCGCTGCGCGTACGACCGGCCGCCGGCCGCCCGCGATCCCTCCACCGAGCCTCAGAACGGGTGCTTGCGCCTGGACCGTGAGCGCCTCCTCGCACGAGTCTGGCCGCGTGCAATGGCCGGGACCTCGAGCAACGTGACCTATTCATACGAGCCAGGCACAGGGCTTTTCAACCTGGTGGCGAGCGCGCCGGCCGGCGCTCCGGAGACGTTGCTCTTCGTGCCGCGCCAGGTTCGAGGGACGGTTGGGGTCACGGGTGCCGCGATCGTCTCGGGCACCGACCGGGGCCGGGACGGAAGCCGGCTGGTCCACGTACAGCCCGAAGGTGGCTTCTACCAGGTCGTCGTCCTGCCCGCGGCTTTGGACCTGACTCCGTGCGCAGCGTCGTAAGCGTCGCGCACGAACGGTAAGAGCCGGCGGCGCCGGATCCGCTGACTGCTCACCCCAACGCCGCCGCGAACTCCTCGGCTATTGCGGCGGCGCCCGCTGTGCTGGGATGGAAGCCGTCGCCGCTCACGTACTCGGGGTGCTGATCTGGCACCTGGCCAGCCGCGTAGAGGTCGACCACCGTGGCCCCGTTGCGCTGGGCGACCCGGGCGATCGCGGCGTTGTAGGCCTGCACCTGTGCGTCCACCTCGTCGGGCGGCGGCAGGGTGGTCGACCCGAGAGGGCACTTCGGCGATCCTGCCGGAGGGAACGGCTGGCACGCGACGTAGGCAGGCATGCGTTCCAGGTGGGGCGTGTTGGCGATCAGCACCCGCGCCCCGGCTCCGCGCAGCTCTGCGACGATCTGATCAAGCTGAGCCTCGTAGTCGGCGACCGGCACCCCAGCCGCCAGGTCGTCAACGCTGAGCCAGACGGTGGCCAGCGTGGGCTTCACCGCCAGCGCGCCCGGCAGCTCGTCCCGCAGGGCTCCACTGGTGGTCTCACCAGGCAGCCCGAAGCTGTACATGAGAGCCGTCTGGTCGAGGCGCTGAAACAGCTGCTGAGGAAAGGCATCACGGTAGGGGTCACGGGTGCCGACACCTGCCGTCTCGCTGGCGCCGATGGCGACGTACACGACCCGGGGGCCACTGGCCGGGCGGGTTTCGGGTGTCAGGTCCTGCGAGCTTGAAGCGCAGGCCGTCAACGCGACCACGATGGCGACGAGCAGCAGCCGTGAGATACCCACGGTGGTCGGGCGCTTTAGCCTCATCCGCCCAGCGCCTCCCTGACCGGTAGCCGGGCTGCTCGCAGCGCAGGCACCACAGCTGCGATCACCGCCAGCAAGACCGCGACCGCCGGAGCGCCGACAAGCAGTCCGACCGGCGGCCCACCCAGGTCGATCCCCTGCAGACCCTGCCCGACCAGGTAGTGGTTGACTGCCAGCGCGACCGAGGCTGCCAGCCCCGCGCCGGCGGCCGTCCCGGCGAGTCCACCCGCCACGCCAAGCATTCCCGCTTCGACGAGGAACCAGCGTGCGACGTCGGCGTCAGACGCACCAAGCGCCTTGAGCACCCCAATCTCCCGCCAGCGTTCGCGCACCGCCGCGAGAAGCGTGTTCGCCACACCGATCACGGCGATCGCCAGTGCCACCGCGCCGATGCCGCCCAGCACGATGTCGACGACGTGCAGGTACTTCTGGACTGACGCCACAAGGTGCTCGGGCGCGCTGTTGGCGTAGCCGATCGCGAAGATCTCCTGGCGGACCGCGTGAACGTTGTCCAGGCTGTCCGCGACCACCACGAGGCCGGTGTATGGGGACGTGGGGCGTCGCAGCGTGCGGCTGTCCGCGCCCCCAAGTGCCCACTGCCGCGCCACCTGCGTCTGCTGGATCGGCACCAGGAAGTCGCCCCCGTCGACGGTCTGGGCGACCACGCCTACAACCTCGGCCCGATACCAGCGGCCCCGAAAGCGGGTCCCGCCGCCCGGCAGGAGCTGGGGCGTCGCGAACTCGATCTCCGAGCCGAGCACCGCCGCCCGGTGGGTCACGTCGAGGTGCACCCGCTGCACGTACGACTGGGTGACGGCGACCTCGGTCATCGAGCCAGCCGCCGGCAGCCGCCCCGCCAGCAGAGTGATCGGAAGGTCCCGCGAGCGCGTCAGATCGGTGCCGACCAGCGCGCCGAAGTAGCCCTGTACGGGCTGCCGGCATGGGACCGGCGCGTCGGGCGAACCGGGCGTGATGCCGGGGCAGGGCACGACCAGTGCCGAGGACGACAGGAACGGCACGACGGAGGTCACGTGTGAGGCGCGGTGGATGGCAGCGACGGCGTCGTCGCCCAGGTCACGATGAGGCCCCGACATGAGGCTGTCGCTGTCGTACCCAGCCGGGTCGGGCATGGCGTCGCGAACGTGGATGGCTGCGGCCGGCCCGCCGTGGCTGAGCTGGCTCACGATCCGGCTGTCAGCCGTTGCCGCGATTCCCAGGAGCGCAACCAGCAGCGTCGTCCCGAGCGCCACACCCAGACCCGCGAGCAGACTTCGTGCACAACGCCGGCCGAGGCTGCGCAGCGCGAGCAGCGCGGCGTCGTCCCAGCTCACAGGCTCACGAGGCGGCCACGGCTGAGCCGGAGGCGGTGGTCGGCGCGCGCCGCCAGCTCGGGGTTGTGAGTGATCACCACCAGCGTGCAGCCGCGCTCTTCGCGCAAGCGTTCCAGGAGGTCCATCACCCGGCCGGCGGTGCCCTCGTCCAGGTTGCCGGTGGGTTCGTCCGCCAGGAGGACCTGGGGATGGTTGGCGAGGGCTCGCGCCATGGCCACTCGCTGGAGCTCACCGCCGCTCAGACGAGCAGGCCGGTGGCCGGCGCGATCCGCCAGGCCGACCTCCGCCAGGAGGCTGTCTGCCTGCCTTCGCCGGTCGCAGCGGGGCACCCTGGCGAGCGCCAGCGCAACCTCGACGTTCTCACGTGCGGAGAGCATCGTCAGCAGCCCGAAATCCTGGAAGACGAAGCCGATCCGCTCTCTTCGGAAACGAGCCAGCTCGCACCCGCTGAGCAGCGACACGTCCATGCCGGCGACCAGCACACGGCCCTGCTGCACCGGTTCGAGTCCACCAAGAATTGCCAGGAGTGTGCTCTTCCCAGCGCCCGAGACACCCGTCACCGCCGCATAGCCGCCGCGCTCGACCTCCATTTCCAGGCCGCACAGCACGGTCAGAGCCGTCGGGCCCTCCCCGTACCTGTGATTCAGGCCTGTCACACTGACCATGGCCGCGACCTTGCCACCCCGCCGGCGGCGGTTTCGATCAAGCGCATCTACCTACAGAATCGCGGCCAGGTTACATCGGATCTCCCGCTGAAGCAGACTATGAAAGCATGGCCGCAGTCGGTTTCTGGTTCGCCGCCGGGTATCTGGTTGGATCGGTGCCCGTTGGGCTCCTGGTCGGATGGGTCGCCGGGATCGATGTCCGCCGCTACGGCACGGGCAACATCGGGGCCTCCAACGTCATGCGAAACGTCGGCCTTCTGCCGGCGGCCGTCGTCGGCGTGACGTCGTTCCTGCAGGGCCTGGTGCCGGCCTGGGCGGCGTGGGCGCTGACCGGCTCGCCTCTGCTGCTCGGCGCGGCCGGCGTTGGCTCGGTGGTCGGGTACGGCTGGTCGTACCTCCTCCACTTTCGTGGCGGGAGGGCGGTCGCCACGGCGACGGGGGCGCTGGCGGCGATCTCTCCGACCGGGCTGGTGCCGCTTCTGGGGATGTACGCGCTCGGCAGCCTGGTCAGGCAGCCGGCGCCGGGGGTGCTGCTCGGCTTGATCGCATACCTCGCCTACGTGCGGTTGTGGCCTCATCCGGTGGAGCTGATGGCCGCCGCGGCGGCGATCGTGGCGGCTGTCGTCCTCAAGCGCCTGGACGGGGTCGGTGCCGACCTGCGCACTGAGTCCGGGCGTCCGGCTGAGATCCTGTTCAGCCGGCTGGTGTTCGACCGGCGCCCAGGGCAGCGACTCGTAGGTCGGAATGACTGAGCGCGGCCAGGGGGGTACGAGTGGGCCGGGTCTCCCGGGCCGCTCGTCCCCAGGGGGGACTCCCCCCTCAGAACAGGGGGGTACGGGTCACCCGGACCGCTCGCCCCAGGGGGAAGCTCTCCCTTCGGAGGGACGGCGCGTGCGCATCGTCGTCGCCAGCAGCACCTGCCTGACTCGGGAGCAGGCTCAAGAACTGGGCATCACACTGGTGCCTCTTCGGCTCAGCGTGAACGGCCAGGACTACCGCGACATGATCGACATCAGTCCCAGCGAGGTCTACCAGCTCCTCCGGCGACGAGTTATCCCCACCACTGCCTCCCCGTCGCTGGGCGACTACAAAGCGGCGTTCGAGGCCGGGCCAGGGCCTGTGCTGTGCCTGACGGTCGGCAGCCGGATCTCGGCCATGGACCAGGCGGCGGGACTCGCCGCCGAGGCGGCCGGCCGGGGGCCGGTCGAGATAGTCGAGACGGGAACAGCCGCCGGCGGCCTACGCCTGGTCGCGCTGGCGGCAGCTCGCCTGGCGGCGACGGGAATGGGACTGCAGGAGCTGAGCAGCCGGGTGCGGCAGATTTCCGCCAGGGTGGAGATGGCCGGCATGCTGGAGACAGTCGAGTTCCTGGCCCGCAGCGGCCGGGTGCCGGAGGTTGCCCACTGGGGCAGCAGCGTGCTCCGCGTGCGGCCCGTCATCCGCTTTCTGGGTGGGAAAGGGAGCCTGGTGACCCTGGTCCGCAGCCCGCTCAAGGGCGTCGGCGAGCTCGAGAAGCTCGTCCACCAGAACGCACGGCGTCAGGGGGCAGGGCCGCGGGGAGAGCGCCTCGTCTGCACGGTCTTCCACGGAGACGCCCTGCCGCTTGCGGAAGAGCTCCACGCCAGGTTGCGACGCGAGTTTCCAGAGGCGGACCTTTCGCTCTCGGAGATGACCTCGGCGATGGCCGTCCACGTGGGCCCCGGGGTGGTCGGCCAGGCGATGTACGTGGAGCCGCTGGCCGCCTGAGTGCGACGCATGCCTGAGTGTGGCGGACAGGTCGTTTCGCCAACGGATGCACGCATCAATCGCCACCGACCGGGTCATCGGCCGGCGGATGCCGCCCTGGCGGGCTTCGTTAGTCGCCCAGGCGAAGCTGGGCGGCAAGCTGGTCGGTGGTCGCGAATCCCTGACTGGCGGCCAGGACCCCTCCGGACTGATCGAGCACGACGGTCGCCGGAACAGTCATCACGCCGAAAGCCCTGGCCACCTCGGGCTGTTCGACTGCGTCGACAGCGATGACCCGCACTCGGTTGCGAGCACGCACCTCCAGCGCGGCGAGCGCGGGCTTCTGGGCAGTCCAGCAGGCGGCGCAGCCTGGGGTCGAGAAGGCGACCACGGTGGGGCGACCGTCCGGTACCGTCCCCAGCGACTCCCAGAGGGCGTCGCGGCCGGCGGCGCGCAGGCGCTCAAAGCGGTGCCAGGCCAGCAGGCGACCGGATAGCACCAGGGCCGTCACCGTCATGACCAGCACGCCCAGTATCAGAGCCCGCTGGAGGTCCAATGCCGGTCAGCGGCGCACAAGCGCCACTACGAAGCAGAGCGCGCAGAAGTCGGCGGCCGCGTCCAGGGCAACCATGATGACGATCGCGAAGGCGACGACCCAGGCAACTATCGGAAGGTGAAGCAGGAGCAGGGCGGCTGCCACCATCCAGGCAGCGCCGCCGAGGACGCGAGCGACGCGGCGCGTCTCATGGTCCTCATGAACCTCCCGCCGGCGCAGCAGTCCGGCCGGCTCGAGAAACCTCCAGGTCACCTGCCGGAAGATGTCTGCCGGCCACCAGAAGCGACCCACCAGCATCACCGCGCCTGCCAGCGCCAGCAAGACCGCGGCGCCGGGTGTACCGAGCAGGAACGCGACCAGGACGATGGCGACCATCGCCCACTGATGCACCTTGCGCGCAGTTACGTCGAAAGTCGGCACGACCATGCCTCGGTCGCTCACCTCCGCTCCAACCGGCCGGCAGGCACCGCTATTTCACCTCGACACGCAGCCTCGGGTCGATCACCACCTTGCCCACCCGGGTCGGGTGCAGCAGCTCCTGGAATGTGGCCGGGACGTCGGCCAGCCCGATCCGGGTGGTGACGATTTTTGCCACCTCAGGGCGAGCAGCGAGCAGCCGGAGCGCTTCCTCGAAGTCCTCGAATTGCGAGTTGATGCTGCCGGTGACGGTGATCTCGCGAGTGATCCAGAACACCGGCACCACCGTGACCTCCGCCACCGCTATGCCCAGGAGCACCACGCGGCCCCCGTGACGGGCCAGGTCGAGCGCCTGCTGGACCGCCTCCGGCCGTCCCGAGCACTCGAGGACCACGGGAGCCCCGTCAACTGCAGCCCGGGCCTCGCTCGATCGCGCGAACACGGCATCCGCTCCCAGCCCTGAGGCCAGCTCGCGCCGGATCCCCACCGGGTCGACCCCGTAGACGCGCCCGGCACCGAGCCAGCGCAGGCCTGCCACCGACAGCAAGCCGATCGACCCCAACCCGAGAACGATTGCGTCCTCACCCGAATCCAGGCTCACCCGCCTGATGCCGTGGATGGCTACGGACAGCGGCTCGGCCAGGCAGGCAACCTCCGGGACCAGCCCATCGGGCAGCCGGCGCAGCCTGTCCGCCCGCGCGGCCATCAGTTCGGCATAGCCCCCCGGGCGCACCGTCCCTGCGCCCGTCAGCGACTCGATGCAGCGGTGGTAGTCGCCGGCCCGGCACTGGTCACACTCGCGGCAGCCCCCGCTGGGCTGCAGGACGGCGGCATCCCCGCGGCCCCAGTCCTCGACCCCGGCGCCGACCGACTCGACGATGCCTGCCACTTCATGGCCAGGCACCCCGATGAACAGACCGCGCTTGTACGACGTGAGGTCCGACCCGCAGATGCCGCAGGCTGAGACGCGGATCAGGAGCTCGCCCGTCTCGGGCTCCGGCGCGGGGATGTCCACGACCTCGAGGCGCTCTGCGTCGACCAGGCTGACCGCACGCACCGCTACATAAGGCTCATTTCGGAGACGATCCTCAGCAGCGCGCACTGCACTTCGGGATCGGTCTCGACGTTGACCACTGCGGTTCGGCCGCTTTCGAGGGCTCGGGTCAGCGCCGGCCGCAGCTCGTCCAGCCGGGTCACGTGCTCGCCGTGCGCGCCCAGGCCCGCGGCCATCAGGTCGTACCGCGTGAAGCCAAGCTCGGCCGCCACCCGCGGCCCTTCGTAGCCCAGGCCGCCTTCGAATTCGTGCCTCACGTCGCCCCAGCCGGCGTTGTTGGAGACGACGACCACGATCGGAAGACCGTGCCGGACCGCGGTGTCGATCTCCATGGCTGAGAGCCCGAACGATCCGTCACCGACGAACAGGAACACGGGCTCGTCGGGGCGCGCAGCTTTGGCCGCGATGGCGAACGGCATGCCGACGCCAAGTGTGCCCAGGGCCGTGGTCGTCGACAGGAAGTGCCCCGGACGCTCCGCCGGGAAGTAGGCGAGCGCCCAGGCCAGAGCATCCCCGCCGTCTGCGACGAGAGTGGCAGCGCCGCCCGCCACGTCGGTCGCGAAGCGGGCAACTTCACGGGCCACGGCCCCTGCGTGCACCATGCTGCCCTCGTATTCATCGACCTGCTGGTCCCAGCCCATCTGCGAGGTGGCGACCAGCCGCCTGGCCTCAGCCAGCCACCGGCGGCGGGCCTCAGAAGCTCCACCCGAACCAAGCCTGTCGGCCAGATCGTCGGCCACGGTGGCGACGTCCCCGACCAGTCCCAGCTCAGGCCGGCGGTTGCCGCCGAGCCCGTCTGCGAGTACATCGACCTGGATCACCCGCTGGTGCGCGCCGAACAGTGGCGGCTTGCCGTAAGCAAGGTTGGCGTTGAAGGCGCTGCCCAGGACCAGCACAACGTCGGCCATGATGAGGGCGATCCCGCCGTGGACAAGCGTGCCCAGGCACCAGGGATAGCTGTCCGCAACCAGCCCGCGGGCGGAGCTGGTCGTCGTCACGGGGATGCCGGCCGCCTCGCACAGCCGCCCGACAGCCTCGCCCGCGGCTGACCAGAACGCCCCTCCCCCCGCTACGATCAAAGGCTGCTCCGCCGCCCGGAGCAGCGCGCAGGCGCGGTCCAGGTCGGCGTGCGCCGCGGTCGAGCGCGGAGGCAGGTCCAGGAAGCCTTCGGACGACTCTGACCAGCCAGCAGCTTCGCCGGCCAGCGCGTCCTGCGGGACTTCCAGGTATACCGCGCCCGGCCGGCCCGCGCGAGCCCGGTACAGCGCTTCTGCCAGGTAGCGTGGGATTCGCGCGGTCTCGTGGCAGGTGGCCGCCCACTTGACTCCTGGAGCAGCGATCGCCCGCTGGTCGAGGTCGGCCACCGCGCCCTGGCCAGCCATCTTGAGACCGGTTCGGCCGCCAAGGAGGACCATGGGCACATTCCAAAGACCCGAGTCGAAGAGTCCGCTAAGTGCGTTGGTAAACCCGGGTCCGGCGGTGGCCGTGGCAAAACCGGTCCGGCCGGTCGCCAGCGCCCAGCCTTCGGCCGCAAACGCGGCGGCCCCCTCGTGACGGTGGTCGATCACCCGGATCCCGAGCGGGACGCAGGCGTCCAGCAGCTTCATGATGTGGCCGCCGGCAAGCGTGAAGATGGTCTCCACGCCGGCGGCCTTGAGGGCCTCGGCTGCCAGCGTGCCGCCGGACGTTCGTGAAGGTTTGCCCGGCGTTTTCACAGGGGCCTGCTGCCCGGTGAAGTCTGAAATCGTCACGCGCCAGAGCATGACACGATATGCGCCGTGCCCGCGGGCGAGCTCACCACGCGCCGCCAACTCGTCCTGAACCTTCTGTGGTTCGCCTTCAACTTCCAGACCGCCGCCCTGCTGCCGGTCGTCGTGCCTGCGCAGGTGCTGCTGATCGTCGCACCAGGCTCCCTCGGCAGCGCCGAGCAGGCGGCGTACCTGGGTTGGCTGGCGGCCGCGGCGGCAATTGTCGCTCTCTTCCTGCAGCCGCTGATTGGGCTGCTCTCCGACCGCACACGCACGGTGTGGGGCCGGCGCCGGCCGCACATCCTCTGGGGCACCGCAGTCATGCTGCTGGGAGCCGCGGCGCTGTCACGAGCCGCCGGCCCATTGTCGTTCGCGGCGGCCTTCCTGGTGCTGCAGGCGGGCAACAGCGCCGCCATTGCGGCCTATCAGGCCCTGCTGCCAGACCTGGTCCCCCGCAGGCAGCGAGGCTCGGCCTCCGGCTTTCTCGGCCTGATGACGATCCTCGGCAACGCGGCGAGCCTTGGCCTGGCGGCGGTGCTCCTGAGCGATGCATCCGGCGGCCGGGCGGCTGCGATCACCTCCGGCGCCGCGGCTTACTACACCGTTACGATCGCGGCTCTGGCTCTGGCGTGCGGGGTCACACTTGTCGGGGTCGCCGAACCTTCCAGCCGAGATCAGCCGCCAAAACCCTGGCAGAGTGTTCGTACCACGCTGACCGCCTGGCTCGAGCCCTGGCGGAGTCGCAACTACGTGTGGGTGTTCGTGGCCCGCTTCCTGGTCATCATGGGCCTGACGCTGTTCATGACCTTCATCGAGTACTACTTCGCTCGGGTCGTCCACGTCACCAACTTCGTCCAGGCGACTGCTGCCGTCGCGCTCATAGCGCTGCTCGTGGCGGTGGTTGGGGCGGTGGGGCTGGGGCGGCTGTCAGACCGGGTTCCACGCGTACCGCTCGCCTTCGCCTCTACGCTGGTCATGGCGCTGGCGGCAGTGCTGTTCTGGGCCGGCGGGGGGAACATCCCGCTCTGGTGGCTCGGAGGGGTCTTCGGGCTGGGCTACGGCGCCTACTGGAGCGTGGACTGGGCGCTGGCGGTCGACTCACTGCCATCGATCAGGGCCGCCGGGCGCGACCTCGGCCTGTGGAGTCTGGCGAGCACGCTGCCGGGCATGGCAGCACCGGCGTTGGGCAGCCTGATAATCGGGGCCGGTGCCTCACTGGGCCGCACGGAGGCCGGATACCAGGGGGTGTTCATAGCCGCTGCCGTCTTCTTCCTGCTGGGCGCGGCGGCCGTGCTCGGCATCCGTGAGGAGGCCGGCGAGCTGATAATCGAGCGGTGAACGGCGTCCATGACATGGGAGGCATGCACGGCTTCGGGCCCGTGCCGATCGAGGCGGACGAGCCGGCCTTTCATGCGTCCTGGGAGGGGCGGGTGCTGGCGATGCAGCTGCGGACGCGCGGCAAGTGGTATCACCTG